>NZ_JANHZS010000012.1:0-159026 GCF_041414765.1 Pseudoalteromonas sp. DY56-GL79
AATCTGTACGAGTGCCCACACAGATGATTGCTTCATATTTTTAAAGAACGTTTCGAAACATTTCGTTGTTTCGAGGGGTGTGCATTCTAAGCATTCCCGATTTTTTGTCAACACTTAATTTTGAATTTCTTTAGAAGTTTTCTTCCAAGCTCTCAAAGCTAAGTTTTACTCGACTACCAACTCGTTGACTTATTACTTTTCAGCGTTGCTCCCCGTGTCGGTGGAAGCGCATTATAGGGATATCCGATTTTAGTGCAACCCCTTTTTTCATTAAAACTTATAAAAAAGGTTCATTCGAACAGAAAACACACAAAACCACTTAAAAACCACATTAATGCAATATTTTCTTCATAAAACTGTCACCAGTTTTCGCGAAGGGATCATAAGTATTGATCAAATTTGGGAGGATGCAAGATACAGTTGAAGAAATTTTCACCTGTATCTTGGTATTCAACGATCTATTCTTTTAGTAAAGAAGACTATATAGCTTTCGTCGATATGCTGAAGCAACACTATCGCCATCAGGAAGCGAAGCGATAATATCTAAAAATCCCTTTTTGGCTTCACCGTAGTTCATATCTTTCTTAAGCACCATAAGTAGGCTTGCCAATGCTTCCTCTTTTTTACCCACATCTAACTGAGCTTGAGCTAACTGACAACGTAAGTCTAATGAATCAGGCTCAGCTTCCACCGCTAGCTCTAGACGCTTTACCTCTGGCGAATCTTGTGCAGCCGCGGCTTGCGCCAATTTAGCGACTAAATTGTGATAATACGGGTCTCGCTGTTCTTCATTTACAGAATCTAACAACGCTTGAGCTTCATCAAATTTTTGAATTTGCATACAGATATCCGCAAACACCAACTTAACCCGAGTGTTACTACTGTCAATGTCGTATGCCTTCTTCGCATAACTAAAGGCATTATTTAGCTCACCGCTTGCGAGGAATTGCTTCGCTTGATCAAGTAAAATAACTTCAGGTGATGGTAAATGCTCAGACAAAGCTTCTTTAATTTCTTCTTCTGTTTTTGCCCCTGCCAGCATATCTACTGGCGCACCACCTTTTAAAATCACAATCGTTGGCAAAGCTTGTAAACCAATTTGCTGAGCGAGTTGAGATGCCAGAGCTTGTTGGACATCACAGTCGATAACACCTATGGTTATGTGCTCACTATAAGCTGCCGCTATCCTCTCCAATATTTGGTCTTGCTGAACACATTCAGGGTTTTGATTGCTATAAAAGGTTAGCAATAACACTTTCTCTGGATTTGGATCGGTTATTACTTGCTGAATGTTTTCAGAGGTTAGTTGGATTTTATTGCTCATATTCTATTTTCTGTCTGAGTAATTAATACGGTTGATATAGTGACACTATCTGAATTTACAACCAAGCCAAGAAAACAATTATGCAGAGCTTGGCTTTCTCTTTCGAGTAAATTTCCCCTTTCTTGCCCCACGTTTTTTAAATGCAGGTACAGGGACGCCTTTCAGTGCATTCGTATTGATAGACTGAGCGCTGTCAATAAATCCACCTAACTCATCACAAAGCGGTTGCATAAATTGATTATACGACGTTTCCTTATTGGCGATCTTTCCGAGCAATGACTCCCAGAGCGCAGTTCTGTCTGGCAATGAAAGTGACTCAGGTAGGGTTTGAATAAATGCTTTTCCCAGCGCCGTAGAATATATCGTCTTACCTTCTCGCCTAAGAAACTGCCGTCTAAACAAAAGTTCAATAATTCCGGCCCGCGTCGCCTCAGTGCCAAGCCCGTCAGTGTCTTTCAATACCTTTTTGATAGATTGATCGGAAACAAACCGTGCAATACCTGTCATTGCACCTAATAAGGTGGCTTCAGTGTAATGCTTTGGCGGCTGGGTTTGCTTTTCTTTAACTTCACCTTTCTCGCATAAAAGTTGCTCTCCCACCTGTAACTCCGGCAATAGGCTTTCTTTTTCTACCTCATGACCTTTAAACAGTATCTTGAATCCTTGATCTGTGATTTGCTTCGCTTGTGCTTTGAATTGACCACCACTAATCTCCAACTCCACTTTAGTTTCGTTGTAGCGGTAGGGGTGAAAGAATTGCGCAAGGTATTGTACAGAGATGAGTTGATAGACCTGTAACTCTCTATGCCCAAGCTGAGCACTGCGGAGCTTTTTAGTAGTTGGAATGATAGCGTGATGCGCTTCTACCTTTTTATCATTCCAACACGCTCCTTTTAGGTTCA
This sequence comes from Pseudoalteromonas sp. DY56-GL79, assembly GCF_041414765.1. Taxonomy (NCBI): domain Bacteria; kingdom Pseudomonadati; phylum Pseudomonadota; class Gammaproteobacteria; order Alteromonadales; family Pseudoalteromonadaceae; genus Pseudoalteromonas; species Pseudoalteromonas sp. DY56-GL79. The sequence goes on from NZ_JANHZS010000012.1 coordinate 2,227, forward strand.
TATCAGCCAACTTAATAAACTTACTTTCTATTCCCTGATTGTGCTCGGCAGCCGCAATGACTTGCTCTCTTTCAACAAAATGTTCTTGTGGTAGATAACGGTTATCTGATCTAGGGTAAGTGATCAGTTTATGTTTCTCATAAAGTGCCTGACAAATATCCAACACTTGCTGAGCCGATAAACCGTAGCGCTTATTTGCGTCAATCTGCAAAGAAGAAAGGTTATAAGGTAACGGCGGATTTATCTTTTTTGGTTTCGTTTCAACTTTATTTATTGTTGCTTGCTTTTGACTGATCCTATCCGCAACATTTTCAGCTAAGGCTTTAACCAGAACACGCCCATCTTCGTCCATATAAGGCTTACATGCTTCACTTGGTACCCACTTAGCTTCAAAGACTCCCCAATTTGGTTTATTGATATGTGCAATCACCTCATAAAATGGTTTAGATACAAAGTTCTCTATTTCTAAATCTCTCCTAACAACCAAACCAAGTACCGGTGTTTGCACTCTGCCAACCGACAAAACGGCATTCACTCCCGCTTTTTGCCCAGCCAACGTAAACGCTCTGGTTAAATTCATACCAAATAACCAATCCGCTCTAGCTCTTGCAAGTGCAGATACACTTAAAGGAACAAACTCTTGATTAGAACGTGTCGAAGCCAATGCCTTTTTCACAGCTTGTGGATTCAAATCACTGATCAACAAGCGCTGGATCCTTGCTCTTTTCCGCTCTGGCAAATTTACGAATTGAAATACTTCGTCCACGAGCAATTGCCCTTCTCTATCTGGATCTCCAGCATGGTAGATTTCATCGGCTTTTGTGAGTAACTTTTTTAAAGTGCTAAGCTGCTTTTTTGTTTTTGGCTTTGCTTTGAACTGCCATTGAGTAGGCACGATTGGTAGATCATGAAACTGCCACTTTTTGTATTTGGCATCGTAGTCTTCAGGTTCTGCTTGTTCCAACAGGTGGCCTATACACCAAGAAACCACATCACCATTCGCGACTTCTATATAACCATCTTGTTTTTTATGTGGTTTTGGTAAGACATCGGCGATTGCTCGACCTAAAGAGGGTTTTTCTGCGATATAGAGTTTCATGATTGGCTTAACTGTATATAGATACAGTTATCATAGTGAATTTTGATGAAAAACGCCATAGCTGCAAAGAGACTGTCTCCAGTCTCTTTGCAAACCAACAAACTTACGTTCTTAATAAATTAAGTTGCTTGTGTTTCTGTTCGACTATCAGCGTCATTGAACTGGCTGCTTGCTCTACTTCATCTGCGAACTTCGAAAGCTCAGCAGCGGCATCTGAGATGCCCGTTGTATTTGTATTAATTTCTTCGGTAACCATACTTTGCTCTTCCGCAGCCGTCGCAATTTGCGTTACTTCATTAGAAATGCTCGTCAACTCAGCAACTAGCGTACTCATTAACCTAGCCGATTCTTGGCAATAACTCACTGCGTCTTCACCTAGCTGCACAGAGCTCTCAATGATCCGGCCTGAGTTCGCGACTTCACTCTGTAGGTTATCTATTAGTTTACTAATGTCGTCCGTCGATGCTTGTGTTTTTGACGCCAAAGCTCGAACTTCATCTGCAACAACCGCAAAACCACGCCCTTGCTCCCCCGCCCTTGCAGCTTCAATTGCCGCGTTTAAGGCCAGTAAATTAGTTTGCTCTGCAATGGCTCTGATCACTTCTAGTATTTTGGAAATATCATCACTGCGTTCAGATACCTTCACGACCGCTTGTTTTGCATCAATGACTTGATCCGCCATTGATTGCACCGTTTCAGTCGTTTTAATGATGCTTTGTTCGCTTTGCTGAACTTGATCCGCGGCCTGATTCGTACTTGCAGCCGCTTTTTCAGACGCCCGGGCCACCTCTGAAGCGGTCGCACTGAGTTCGTTAATTGCAGTAACTACGCTGTCTATCTCTAGATGCTGATTAGCGACTTTGTTTTTGATGTTAATCGCAGCTTCTGTTGTTCGATGCGACTGCTCATAGGAAGATTCAGCAAGACCTTTGAGGTCATCAATCATTTTTCGTAGTTTATCAGTAAAGCGGTTAAAGCCATGTGCCAAGGCAATCAACTCAGCATGATGGCTCACTTCTAGCTCATGCGTTAAATCGCCTTCGCTAGAAGCTAAGTTCTCGACTCGTTCCTGAATATGAGTAAGCGGGCCGATAATTGTGTTCACTAATACCACCGCAATCGCAATGCCAATAACAGCAATAACAATACCTATAATAAGCATCCAGCGACCAACGGAGTTTGTCGACTCCTCCAGCTGACTTTGCAGCGTTGTAGCAGAACTAAGTGCAATTGCCTTAGGTAGTTCGATTACCAGAGACCAAGTGGTGTTTGGTAACGCAATATTGATCGGTACTGCTACGACTAAATCTTCACCAAGCTCTTTAATCCCAGAACCTGTGTGCAGCGATTTTAACACCTCAGCCCTATCTGACTTTGTCGACTCTGCAAGTGGGCGTGCTAAATTCTTATAGTGACTAGAACCCACAACAAGACCCAGCTCACTTAACAAGGTTACCTTAGCGGCTCCTGAGTAAAGCGAGTTTGAGAGCTCGTCGACCATAGTTTGAAAAATCGGCAAATTTACATCCACGCCCACTAAACCTCTAAATTGACGATTGACCACGACTGGTGTAGTCAATGAGGTCATCAGCATTTTGTTGCCCGGAGAAATTTCATATAAATAGGGCTCCATGATACAAGGCGCTATTTTATCTTTTGCGCACAGATACCACTCGGCTTCTCGTAGGCCAAATTCATTGATTGCATCGGCATATTTTTCTTCTGCCGATTCAACTTTTTGTTGCATCGGACCATCAGCTTCTTGAGTGAAGTAGAGCTCTAAGGTACCAGCGCCCGGCACAGAGTGACTCGAACCACCTTGATTGCTGGCATCATTGCCATCGTAACCATTCGGTTCAAACTGTGCATACATAGAAGACACAAAGCGATTTTGCTTTAGCGCACCATTGACAATTTCTTGCACTTGTTCACGGCTCAGAGGATCCTGCTCGGCGGTATGCGATAGCACACCCGCCAAAGTGTAAGGAACACGATAGGCTTCATTGATAAAGCCAGCCACACGTTGCCCATATTGATTGCCTTTAGCGATAAGACCTTGGGATATTTCATCATAAATCGCTTGTTGGACCCCTTCACTTTGCTTGGTATTTTCTGCTGCAAGGTGAAACCACATTGTTGTCACTAATATAACAACCAAACTCGTTACTAATGCTGTTACAAAGAATAAGAGTTTGTTTTTAATCGAAGCTTGTTTCATAACATTCCCAGTTTTTAGACTTAGTATGCAAACAAATTGCACTGCACGTTCATCATCAACTTGATAAAATGAGTGACCCCTATTTTTATCGGCGACTATGAAGTCTTTTTTAACTGTAGCAAAAAATTTAATAACGTACTGAAATTTATGATGCTTAGGCGGTGTATTTTGAGGAATAAATTATAAAGTGATGGATAAAAAAAATAGCGCCGAAGCACTATTTTTTTATCTTATCTTTGCCAGTCGTCTTTTCATTGCTTGGCAAACGGTGATGTATTGCTGACTTAATCAACATATATCCAGAGATGGGAGCGGTGAGCAGCAAAAATATTGAAATCAAGATTTCTTTTACACTCACGCCATCAGTTGTGGTACTAAAATACACCATTGCCGAGGTCAATAAGCACGCCATTCCAAGCGTTGTGGCTTTGGTAGGACCGTGGAGACGCATAAAAAAGTCAGGCATTTTCACAAGACCAATAGAGCCTATCAATACAAACGAACCACCTAACAGTAATAAAATAGAAATTATCCATTCTGACATATCGCTCTCCTATTCTATGATGTCGCCGCGTAGCAAATACTTACATACCGCAACCGTACTTACAAAGCCAAGCATTGCTATTAATAATGCGGCTTCAAAGTACAATGCCGTCCCCATACTCATTCCATAAAGAATAATAAGCGCAATGGTATTTATGTACATGGTATCGAGCGCTAAAATTCTATCTGGAATTGAAGGTCCAACAACCAAACGCCAAAGATTTAGCAAAAGTGATACACCTATCATCGCAAAGACAATAAGAATTACAGTTTCTAGCATTCAAAAATCTCCTTCAATGGCGCTTCATAACGAGATTTAACCGTATCAATCAATGCTTGCTCATCCGTAAGATCTAACACATGGATCAGTAAGTATTTACGTTCTGGTTTTTCGCCACTTTTTACAGACTCTGGCCAAGGGTATACCTCAGCACTTACGGTGCCAGGAGTTAAAGATACCGTGCTGGCTAAAATAGTAATTGGCATAGCTTGATCTATATCGAGCGGCACCAACACGAAACCAGGGCGTAATTTCTTCGTTGGTCCTAAGATCTTTATCGCGACCTCAACGTTGGCAGTAATGATATCGTAAAGCACCAACAGCAAATGAGTAAACGCACGCCATGGCTTAATGATCAGTGGTTGCTTAGTTCTAAACCTATAGGTAATAAGCGGGATCACAATCGCTAGAATAGTCGCGAGAATAATATGCCCAGCTGACACACTATTATTCATCAATAACCATACGGTAAACAGCAGTAGACTGCGAAATGGAGTTGGTAGCCATTTAAACCTTGCTTCTAAACGCATCTATTTCGCTCCTTTTAACACTGCATTCGTCATGCTCGAAAAGTCGTGCAAAGAGTCGGCTGCTGACAATGCATAATCAGTCAATGGACCGGCAAAAATCACCATTAACGGCGCACAAGTTATCAAGGTAAGAATTGCGATAATTTGGGCTGGATGCGCTTTTTCTGCCGATTGCGTATCGACCTTACCTGTATGATGCCAAAACACTGTGCTACCTGCTTTTGAGACACTGACTAATACCGCTAAGCTTACTAACAAATACACCGCCCAAAACCAATATGTGTGACTCGACTCGATGGTCGACTTTAAGATCCATACTTTGCCAATAAAGCCTGATAACGGCGGCATACCAATCACAGTGATTGCCGCTATCGCAAACATGATACCAAGTAACATAGGTTGTACTACTGGGCGACCTGCGGTGATCCTGTCGGCAACTTTACCCCTTTGTTTCCCCACTAAATCAGCGAGTAAGAACAATGCGGCAGACACTAACGTCGAGTGCACTAAATAGTAAATGGCTGCAGCACTACTATTTACCGTTTGTACGGCGACTAATGCCACTAAGGTACCAACCGACACCACCACTAAATTTGCAGACAGCTTACGTAAGTCTTGACTAGCAAGCACGCCAATTCCACCCATGACGATAGTCGCCAGAGCGAGCCACCATAGCCACTCTTGTGCCATATGACTTAATTCACCAGCTTGATCGCCAAAAATCAGTGTATACACTCGCATCATGGAATACACACCCACTTTTGTCATGATTGCAAATAAAGCGGCAACAACAGGCAACGCGGTTGCATAGGTGTTTGGCAGCCATAGATGAAGCGGTAGCAAGGCGCCTTTTAGCGCAAATACAACCAATAACAATAAGCCGCCAATCTTAGCAAGATAAACATCATCTCCTTGTAAGAAAGTGATCTTATATGCCATATCCGCCATGTTCAAAGTACCAAGCACACCGTACAAGATACCTAATGCAATCAAAAATACCGACGAACCTACTAGATTTAGGATCACGTATTGCAGTGAAGCACGGGTATTGTGCTTATCACCACCATGCATTAGTAGTGCATAAGACGCTATCAACAAAATCTCAAAGAATACAAATAAGTTGAACGCGTCACCAGTTAAGAAGGCGCCGTTTACCCCCATCACCAAAAAGTGCAGTAACGGATGGAAGAAACTTCCTCGTTCGTCGTCTCCGGCACAGCTATACAGCGAACACACAAAACACAACAACGCGGTTAAGCTGACTAACAGAGTCGAAAGTTGATCAGCAACTAATACAATACCAAACGGTGCTTGCCAGTTACCAATCGCATAAACCTGAATGCCAGACTGCTGAACATGTAGTAAAAGTGAGGCACAAACTGTAAACGTAATTAGCGACATAAGTACTGAAACTTTACGCCTAATCGCTAGGTTTTTACCACACGGTGGCATCAGCAGAATCACCCCTGCCAACATAGGTAATAAAATAGGTAAAGAAGTCAAATGTTGGATCATGCTTTACCCTTTTTGTCAGGAACAATGCCATTTACATGGTCATTACCCAAATCAGAACGACCGCGAATAGCTAAGATCACGACAAATGCCGTCATCGCGAACCCGATAACAATTGCCGTCAATACCAAGGCTTGCGGCAGTGGATCTGCATACTCACTGCTATAACCAAGCACTGCAGCTTTGTTTAAGGTCAATCTACCCGATGCGAACAAAAACAAGTTGACCGCATAAGACAACATAGTTAAACCAAGAACAACAGGGAATGTTCTTGCTCGTAGAATCAAAAATACGCCACAGGCTACTAGCAAGCCCACACACGATGCATAAAGCAATTCCATTAAATATTCACCTCTTCTTTGGGCGCATTTGCCGTTACTTTACCTAGGCTCGCCAAAATCATCAGCGTTGCACCAACCACGGTGATATAAACACCAAGGTCGAATGCGATGGCACTTGCCAACTCAGTTTTACCTACCAATGGGATATCAAAATAATCAAACCATGAGGTTAAGAATGGTTTGCCAAAGAACCAACTACCCACACCGGTTGCTAGAGAAATAGCGATACCCGTTGCGATAATCTTGCGGTAATTGACATCAAAGCGCTCTGCAATCCAATTCGAACCATGAGCAATGTATTGTAAAATAAAGGCTATCGCCGTGATTAGGCCCGCGATAAATCCACCACCTGGTAGATTGTGGCCGCGCAAGAAAATATAAACCGAGACCAGCAATGCCAAAGGCAATAAGCTTTGCGAAATACTTGCCAGTAGTAGCGGATATCTCTCTTTCGCCCAAGGTCTGCCTTCACTGTCACTGCCAGGCATAAATAGTGGTAAGTTGATCAGCAACTTATAAATACCGAGCGCCGCAATACCCAGCACGGTAATTTCACCTAGCGTATCAAAACCACGGAAATCCACTAAGATAACGTTAACGACATTGGTCCCGCCACCGCCAACTTTGGCGTTTGCAATAAAGAACTCAGAAATACTATCCAATGGCCTTGTGATCAAGGCGTAACTGATACTTCCGATGATCACACCAATTGCTGAAGCAATACCCATATCACGGAGTACGCGGATAGAACTAGACTCCTTCGGCGTTCTTTGCGGTAAGAAGAATAACGCAAGCATCAACAGGATAATGGTTACTACTTCTACCGTTAACTGAGTAAGCGCTAGATCCGGTGCTGAGAAGCGCGTAAAGGCAACCGACACCATGAGACCAACAACCGAAATCATCAGCAGTGCAACCATACGAGTACGATGCCAGATAACCGTGCCAATCGCTCCAATCATTAATAAACCAGCACCAATACCGTTATGTACGTCAATTGGCGTCGGCTCTAAATTACCCACTAACTGTGACATTTCAAACAATGGCCAGCCTGCACTCACCAGCACAACGATAAACATCAGCATCAGATAACGCTGTAACGAGCCATTTTCTATTGCGTTTACGCGCGCGCGACTCCAAGACACGATGTTGTACATAGTGCGTTCAAACGTTTTCTTAGCGTTCATTGGCGGTAATGAAGCTTGGAATTGGAATAGGTATTTGCGCTGAGTATAAATTAATAAACCACCACATACCGCAAGGCCACTCATAAGCAGTGGTAAGTTAAAGCCATGCCAAATAGCAACCTCAAAGGTTGGCGCAGCCTCTCCTAATACCGCACTTGATGCTGTTTTTAACATGCCATCAACGATAAAGTTAGGGAACATGCCGACTATCAAACATAAAGCGACCAAGATTTCGATTGGAAAACGCATATAGCGTGGCGCTTCATGTGGCTCCTTGGGTAAATCAATTGGATCTCCGTTGAAGAATACGTCATGAATAAATCGCGCCGAATACGCAACAGAGAATGCACCGGCGATTGTCGCCAAAATTGGAATCAACCACGACATAGAGCCCAGAAGTTGCTGGTGTAGCGTCTCGGCAAAGAACATTTCTTTAGACAAGAAACCATTAAGTAGCGGCACCCCAGCCATCGCAGAAGCGGCAACCATCGCAAGCGTTGCGGTATAGGGCATAAAACGCCACATACCGTTAAGTTTACGCATATCACGAGTGCCCGTTTCATGGTCGATGATCCCCGTCGCCATGAATAAAGAGGCCTTAAACGTTGCGTGGTTAATAATATGGAAAACCGCCGCAACAGTCGCAAGCTCAGTATCCAGACCAAGTAATAAAGTAATAAGGCCTAAATGACTGATCGTTGAAAACGCCAGCAGACCTTTTAGATCATGTTTAAATAACGCGATATAGGCGCCAACGAGCAGCGTCGCTAAGCCAGTTAGGCCAACGAGAATAAACCACAGCTCTGTACCCGCCAGCGCAGGATAAAAGCGCGCCAGTAAGAATATTCCAGCTTTCACCATAGTCGCAGAGTGTAAGTACGCACTTACAGGCGTTGGTGCAGCCATCGCGTGCGGTAACCAGAAATGGAATGGAAATTGCGCGGACTTGGTAAATGCGCCAAGTAGCACAAGGATTAACGCCACTTCATATAATGCGTGGGATTGAATAAGCTCACGACTCGATAAAATCACATCCAGGTTATAACTGCCTACAATATCTCCTATCAACATCAAGCCAGCGAGCAGTGCTAAGCCACCGCCGCCGGTGATAGCAAGTGCCATTTTCGCCCCTTTGCGGGCCTCTGACTTATGCCACCAATAGCTAATAAGTAAAAATGAACTAATGCTGGTAAGCTCCCAGAATAACCACAGCTGTAATACGTTATTAGACATAACAATACCAAGCATAGCGGTCATAAAGAGCATTAAGTAAGCATAAAGTTTAGGCATGGAATCATTGCTGCTAAGGTAGTATCTGGCATAGAAGATAACCAGCATACCAATGCCCAAAATCATGAAAACGAACAGTAACGCAAGACCATCCAGTCTAAACGCGATGTTAATATCTAGAAGCGGGACCCATTCAAATGTGTACCGAATAGTCTCTCCTGCGAAAACGGCAGGGGCGAGATCAACAGCAAGTAAAATTGCCACTGCTGGCGCTACTAAGGTTATAGCAGTCGACTGATTACGAGAAAGCTTTCCCGTAAATGCAGAGATAAAACTGCCAATTAAGGATAGCAAGGGTATCCAAAATAAAGTCATAGATGAAACCTTTTATTTGCGTCGTTATGGCTCGTTTAGATTAATGTGACAATCCCCCTTCCAAGTTGGAGCGATCGATACACATTAACCACACGTACATGAACCCTGTTATACTTGATTAGTGTTTGAGTTGTCTAGGGTTTCACTTTCTAGCTGATGCTATTTTAGCCAACCTTAACAAACTATTCAGAATAAGTTCAAAACTATTCAGCCGAATTAACTGCTATTTTATCTTCTAAGGGTCTTGAATTCAGTACTGCCAACCACCTTTTACGATAATTTTCATCTAACTTAATTGATTGATATTCCAGCAAAGAGTGACTATTCGAGGGTTTATATGAGGAAAGTTTACCTAACTCGCAAGTGCGACTCGGTACCCAATTGCTCGGTGCTTGGTCACCAACGTAAAGATTTGGTGCCTTTTGCCCTGAAGTCGCACAAAGCCATTTTGCTTTTTGGGCTGGTATTGGGTATTCATCTTCAAAGCCGCTAAAGTGCATAAGCTCATGTATCAGCGTATTGTAGGTGCTGGTGGCGGTTAAAGTCATGTGCTTGCCACTGACATTAGCAAGTCCTTCCGTTGCCATTAACACCAGATGATCGTATTCCGACAAGCTCTGCTCGTGTCGTAAGTCACACATTGCAAATCCCCTTCGCCTCTTACAACTGAGCTTATTCGCCGCATATATCGGTTTAGATAAACAATATACGCCTTTGGCTGGCTCTGGTTGTTGCTCATAAGCATGTTTAAGCACTTGTAAACGCTGCAAACCATCTAAATCACTGGCGATTAATGCAAGATTAAACCGACAAGACGCACTTGAATGCTGACGCTCTGAGAGAGTGTGAAACTGTCTTAAGTAGGGGTTATTCAAAAATGTCGTGACAGACTTTCCTTGCCACACCGCGAGCAACGAAGTGAGTTCTGGGTTTAACGCGTAGCGCTTTGAAAGCGCATAAAGTAAGTGATATCGGCCAAGTGATATTAACTGCTCGGACACTTGCTGACGCTGCTGACGATTTAAACGAGACCAAGTATCGAGTAAAAGCAGCTTAGTGCTATTTTTCTCTTGAGCACTCAAACTACGCTGTAACCGTTCAAACTCCCAACTTGGTTGCTTTAGGTCCGCAATGGCTTTTACTAGTTGTGTACTTGCTTGGGAGGGTGACATCTCAAGCACCGGTGCAATGGCAAAATAGCTATTTGGGTTGGCGACGACAAGTGCTGATTTTTGCGCGATGGAGAAATGTGCATAATTAGGGCTGCTTGAAAACAGCAGCCCAATAAGCACGAAAATAACAAGGTGTTTAGCTCGCGTCTTGTTCGTCATTCAACTGGGCAAGTAAATCAAGCTCAAGACGGGCGTATTTATGTTCTACAAACTCATATACATTAGTTGCCAGCGCGAGCTTAAAATAGCTAATCGCAGAGGCTAAATCCCCTTGGGTCTGATATCGCTTAGCCAGATAAAAATAGGCTTCACAGAGACGCTGCGCATACTCTTCTTGGGTGCTCACGCCCTCAGAGATCTGCGCAAGAAATGCTTCTTCAGATAAAGTACCCAAATACAGTGCAACTAACTGAGACGACCACTCGTCAGGGTCTAATGCTTGGCTATTTGCCGCCAATGTCTGCTTAGCAAGTGCATCGTCTACTTGCTGCTGAGCAATATACAGCCACATAGCTCGGTACGCATCTTTTGGAGCACGCGCCAAAAAGGCTTCAAAATCTTTTACAGCTAAATCGGCTCGCTCGCCGTAATACAATGCGATACCACGATTTAAATAGGCATATTCATGTTGCTCGTCAAGCTCAAGCACGGCATCAAACATTTCATATGCGCGGCCATAGTTTTGTTCTAACGTTTGATGAATACCAAGGAAATTATATACTTCGGCGAGATCCGGCTTAATTTGTACGGCACGATTGAAGTCAATACGAGCAAGAGTTTGTAAGCCAATGCTATCGTACAGCATACCGCGATTGTATAGCAGCTGCGCGCGTTGCTCATTTGCCATATCTGGCTGCAAGAGTAACTCGTTAAATCGAGCAATGGCAATCTCATTACGGAAATTGGCTTGAAGTGGTACTGCAAGCGGAACATTTACAATGTTTTTAGTGGCCTCTGGCTGCGTGCTTTTACATCCTACCAGCCCCATTAGCACTAATGGCACAACTATTTTCGCTAACTTCATTTCCTTCCTCATTCAATGGCATTTGCCCGTTTAGAGTCTTTGCACAGGTATACCAACAATCTGATTATGTAACCTGAGGTTTGGATAAGGAATGTTCCAATTCATTGTTGCTAAAGCACAACTTAGTTTTCTCCTTGTCTAGCCAGAGAGTTTTAGGGAAAACAAGGCGAATTTACGCACCAATAGCTGGCTATTGGAAGTGAATTCAACGCAGTTAGCGCTAAAACTTTCTGCTAGAAAGGCATTAATTATCCGCAGCTCAGGTTATGTACTATAACTTTGCCTAGTTCTCTATTGACCAGATAAACTCAGTTTTGTTTCATCATTTTGAGTCAAACAGCATTAAAGCATAAAAAAAGGGGCTATTCAGCCCCTTTACACTTCTATTCTATTCTATGCAAAGCATTGCAAGATTACTCAGCGCCTTCTTCTTTAGGCTGCTCAGCTTTTTTCTCTTGTGCTTCTTTGATGCTTAAGCGAACACGGCCTTGGCGGTCAACTTCAAGTACTTTAACTTTCACTTCTTGACCAACAGTTAAGTGATCTGAAACGTTATTTACGCGCTCTTCACTGATTTGTGAGATGTGCACTAGGCCATCTTTACCAGGAAGTACGTTTACAAACGCACCGAAGTCCACGATACGGATAACTTTACCAGTGTAAAGCGTACCAACTTCAAGCTCTGCTGTAAGCGCTTCGATACGTGAAATAGCAGCTTGTGCACTATTGCCATTCGTTGCAGCGATCTTGATAGTACCGTCGTCTTCAATTTCAATCGTTGTATCTGTTTCTTCAGTAAGCTGGCGAATTGTTGCACCACCTTTACCGATAACTTCAGCAATCTTCTTCGCAGGGATCTTCATAGTGTAGATACGTGGAGCGAACTCAGATAGCTCTTCAGAAGGTGCAGAAATCGCTTGGTCCATCACACCTAGGATGTGAAGACGCGCTGCTTTCGCTTGGCGAAGCGCGATCTGCATGATTTCTTTGGTGATACCTTCAATCTTGATATCCATTTGTAGTGCAGTTACACCGTTTGCTGTACCCGCTACTTTGAAGTCCATATCACCTAAGTGATCTTCGTCACCAAGAATGTCAGAAAGAACAACGAAATCTTCGCCTTCTTTCACTAGACCCATCGCGATACCAGCAACTGACGCTTTAACTGGAACACCAGCGTTCATTAGCGCAAGTGAAGTACCACATACTGATGCCATTGAAGATGAACCGTTTGATTCAGTGATTTCAGATACTACACGTACTGAATATGGGAATTCAGCCAGTGTTGGCATTACTGCCGCAATACCACGCTTAGCGAGATTACCGTGGCCGATTTCACGACGCTTAGGAGACCCTACAAAACCCGTTTCACCTACACAGAATGGAGGGAAGTTATAGTGAAGCATAAAGTGATGCTTGTGAGTACCAGTTAGGTCGTCTAGCATCTGCGCGTCACGCTCAGTACCAAGGGTTGCTGTTACAAGTGCCTGAGTTTCACCACGAGTAAAGATTGCAGAACCGTGAGTACGTGGCAGTACACCCGTCATCACGTCTAGCGCACGAACCATATCTGGTTCACGACCGTCGATACGTTTTTCGCCAGCAATGATACGGCTACGTACAATTTTCTTCTCAAGTGAGCTGAATGTTTTACCTACCACTTGCTCGTCTAGTGACTCGCCTTCAGCAACTTCAGCGCCTAGCTTTTCAATGACTTCAGCTTTTGCTTCAGAAAGTGCTTCTTTACGTGCAACTTTGTCAGTAATACGGTAAGCATCACCTACTTTTTGCTCTGCAATTGCAGCTACTTTTTCAGCTAGTGTTAAATCTTTTTCAGGTGCTGTCCAATCCCATGCAGCTTTACCAGCTTCAGCACGGAATTCTTCGATTGCTTTGATGATAGCTTGTGATTGCTCGTGGCCGTATACAACAGCGCCAAGCATTTCTTCTTCAGTTAACACTTCAGCTTCTGATTCAACCATTAGTACCGCATTTTCAGTACCAGCAACAACTAGGTCAAGCTTACTTGTCTCTAGCTCTTTTAACGTAGGGTTAAGTACATATTGACCGTCGATGAAACCAACGCGCGCTGCACCTAGCGGGCCATTAAATGGAATGCCAGAGATAGCTAGTGCTGCTGAAGTACCAATCAAAGCAACGATATCTGGTTGGATCTCAGGGTTTACAGAAACCACTGTCGCGATAACCTGAACTTCGTTTACAAAGCCGTCTGGGAATAGAGGACGAATTGGACGGTCGATAAGACGAGCAGTTAGTGTCTCACCGTCTGAAGGACGACCTTCACGCTTCAAGAAACCACCAGGGATACGACCCGCAGCGTACATTTTTTCTTGGTAGTTAACCGTTAGTGGGAAAAAGTCTTGGCCAGGAGCCGCTTCTCTTCTTCCTACAACAGTAACAAGTACCGAAGTATCACCAATGCTTGCAAGTACTGCGCCGTCAGCTTGACGTGCGATAGCACCTGTCTCTAGAGTCACCGTGTGTTGACCTAGTTGAAATTCTTTAATAATTGCTTGCACAATATTTTCCTTACTAAATTGTTTTCAACGTCAACGGGGACCAATCACAGTCTTAAATAAACTCACCATAATTTACTTAAGCACTACAATTGGAAATCCGATTGACGCTTGTTTAAAAGTATTTTTAAACGGCTGTAAGTATACTGATAGAACAGCCACAAAAAAAGGGGCTAATTAGCCCCTTTTTTACTGTTGGATAAATTTCCAACAAGAAATCAAAAATATTAGCGACGTAGGCCAAGCTCTTTGATTAGTGCAGCATAACGGTCAACGCTCTTGCCTTTTAGGTAGTCAAGAAGGTTACGACGTTGGCTAACTTTACGTAGAAGACCACGACGTGAGTGGAAATCTTGCTTGTGGTTAGCGAAGTGACCTTGTAGCTTGTTGATGTCAGCAGTTAGAAGTGCAACTTGTACTTCTGGTGAACCTGTATCACCTTCTGCGCGTGCGAACTTTGCTACGATTTCTGCTTTTTCTTGATTGCTTAGTGACATAATAACTCCAAAATAAGTTTAGTAATGCTTCAGCCGATCACTAATTCAGCCAAAGCGGAAGCTGGCGGATTATACCAGCATAAACTCCCCTTGCATAGGAAGATTTTATTGTGATTCCGGCTGAGCGGAAGATAGCGCGCGTTTTGCTTTCAATAACCCTTGAGGATTACGCTCGCCAATCCCAACAAACTTGCCATCAGCAACCACTTTAACAATACCGTCTGGTAAATTTTCGACAGCAACGGTTTGCCCATGACCAAAAGCGACGCCTTGCTCAGCGCTAATATCAACAACGCTCAAGTCGACCAAAGCGGTATCCATCGGCAACAATAATTCATCGAGATAAGTCGAAGGCGCAACTTCTTCCGCTTGTGCTTTCTCAAGTAACGCTTCTAGCTCGACTAAGGTAATCATTTTGTCGCTAGGATAATGACCAACTTCACTGCGATGTAACATAATAACATGCGCACCACAGCCAAGCTTTTCCCCCAAATCATCAACTATCGTACGAATATAAGTGCCCTTTGACACATGCACCGTCATTTGAATTTGTTGAGTTTGCTCGTCATATTCGTCTAACGTAATACGATAAACATTAATCTTGCGGCATTTTCGCGGTACTTCGATGCCTTCGCGGGCATATTTGTATAGCGGTTGGCCCTGATATTTGAGCGCCGAATACATCGAAGGGTACTGATCAGATTCCCCCAAGAAGCCGGCAATTTCCTGCTCTAGCTGCTCAAGTGTTACATTTACTGGTCGCGTTTCAACAATTTCACCATCAGAATCTGATGTCGTCGTGCGCTCACCCAGCTGCGCTCTCACCACGTAGGTTTTGTCAGTATCAAGTAAAAACTGGGTAAACTTAGTCGCTTCACCAAAGCAAATTGGCAACATACCTGTTGCCAGCGGATCCAAAGCACCTGTGTGGCCTGCTTTTTGAGCGAAATAAATGCCCTTTGCTTGCTGTAGTGCTTTGTTAGAAGAAATACCTTGCGGTTTATTTAATAACAGAATGCCGTCGATCGCACGGCCTTTGGTGCGACGCGCCATTACTCTTCCTCTTGGTCTTTATCTCCAGACTCAGGACCACGCTTTGCGTTGTCTTCTCTGATCACAGAGTCAACCAAGTTAGAAATACGCATACCTTCCATTAGGGAGTTATCAATAACAAATTTAAGCTCAGGCATGATACGCGCACGGATACGCTTGCCAAGAAGCGAACGGATATAACCGGTTGCTTCATTCAGAATAGCCGCACTTTGCTTAGTTTTGTCTTCATCACTGGTATTCAGCACAGTAATAAATACTTTTGCATAAGAAAGATCGCGTGATACCTCAACAGCTGACACTGTTACCATACCCAATCTTGGATCTTTAATTTCGCGCTGTAGGATCACTGCAATTTCTTTTTGGATTTGCTGTGCTACGCGATCTGTACGAGAAAATTCTCTCATTTTCACCACTTAAAATTTCAAAATCTATGAGATCACAAATGGGGGCTAGTGCCCCCATCTCAAGTATTTTAATAACTTACAATTAAAGCGTACGCTCTACCTGTACAGTTTCAAATACTTCGATTTGGTCACCGACTTTAACGTCGTTGTAGTTCTTAACGCCGATACCACATTCCATACCGTTACGAACTTCAGCAACGTCATCTTTAAAGCGACGTAGTGACTCAAGTTCACCTTCGTAAATAACCACGTTATCACGAAGTACACGGATTGGCGCGCTACGTTTAACCACACCTTCAGTTACCATACAACCTGCAACAGCGCCGATCTTAGGCGACTTGAACACGTCACGAACTTCAGCAAGACCAATGATCTCTTGCTTAAATTCTGGTGCAAGCATACCTGTCATTGCTTGTTTCACTTCTTCGATTAGGTCGTAGATAACGCTGTAGTAACGTAAGTCTAGGTTCTCAGCTTCAATGACTTTACGAGCAGAAGCATCCGCACGTACGTTAAAGCCAACGATGATAGCGTTAGAAGCCGCAGCAAGCGTTGCATCCGTTTCAGTGATACCACCAACACCTGAACCTACTATCTTCACTTTCACTTCATCTGTAGACAGTTTAGTCAATGAATCAGCGATTGCTTCGATAGAACCTTGAACGTCTGCTTTCAGAACGATGTTCACTTCAGATACGTCGCCTTCAGTCATGTTAGAGAACATGTTCTCAAGCTTCGCTTTCTGCTGACGAGCAAGCTTCACTTCGCGGAACTTACCTTGACGGTATAGTGCCACTTCACGTGCTTTACGCTCATCACGAACTACTGTCGCTTCGTCACCAGCTGCTGGTACGCCAGAAAGACCTAAGATCTCTACTGGAATTGAAGGACCTGCGGTTTTGATGTCTTTACCGTTTTCGTCTTTCATCGCACGAACACGGCCATATTCAAGACCACAAAGTACGATATCACCTTGATTTAAGGTACCTGATTGAACAAGTACAGAAGCAATCGGACCGCGACCTTTATCGAGGCGAGATTCGATTACCACACCAGATGCCATACCTTCTTCAGAAGCTCGTAGCTCTAATAGCTCAGATTGCATTAGAATTGCTTCTAGCAGCTCATCAATACCAAGACCAGTCTTCGCTGAGATATGAACAAACTGCGTTTCACCGCCCCAGTCCTCTGGGATTACGTCTAGTTGAGCAAGCTCATTCTTAACGCGGTCAGGGTCAATGCCCTCTTTATCCATTTTGTTCACAGCAACGATAAGTGGTACTTCTGCCGCTTTCGCGTGTTGTACCGCTTCTTTCGTCTGAGGCATTACACCATCGTCCGCTGCAACAACAAGTACAACGATATCGGTTGCTTTCGCACCACGAGCACGCATTGACGTAAATGCCGCGTGTCCAGGAGTATCTAGGAAAGTGATCATGCCACCTTCAGTCTCAACATGGTATGCACCGATATGCTGAGTAATACCGCCGGCCTCGCCGTCTGCAACTTTCGCTTTACGAATGTAGTCAAGTGTTGACGTTTTACCGTGGTCAACGTGACCCATTACTGTTACTACTGGCGCACGAGGCTCAAGAGAACCATCTTCGCTGCGGTCATTTAGTACTTTTTCTTCTAGCTCGTTTTCTTTCACTAGAATGACTTTGTGACCCATTTCTTCAGCAACTAGCTGTGCAGTTTCTTGATCGATAACTTGGTTAATCGTAACCATGTCACCCATCTTCATCATTGTCTTAACAACTTCAGCGCCTTTAACAGCCATACGAGAAGCAAGTTCTGCAACAGTGATTGTTTCACTGATACGTACTTCTTGTTTCACTTCTGCCGCAGGCTTTTGGAAACCGTGCTGTAACGAAGTTGGCGCTTTTAAGCGACCTTTTTTGCCTTTCAGCTTCTTCGCATTCGCTTCTGCAGCTTCTTCTTTCGCACTTGGCTTTCTCTTCTTCTTACGACGTGCGCTTTTCTCTTCACGTGCATCAGACTCATCTTCCGCTTCACGAGCGTAAGTAGAAGTTGTTAGGTGGTGATCAGCATTTTCTTCACGACGAAGACGCTCTTCTTCTTCCGCCTTCCAACGTGCTTCGTTTTCTTCAGCTAGACGACGAGCTTCTTCCGCTTGACGTTTTGCTTCTTCTTCTGCCTTCTTCAGGGCTGCCGCTTCTGCTTCTTGACGCAGACGCTCAGCTTCTTGACGTTCTTTAATTTGTTGCGCGCTATCCACTTCTTTACTCTGCTTATCTTTGGCTTGACGTTCAGCATCCGCTTGTCGCTTCGCCTCTTCTTTAGCTTTGCGCTCGGCTTCCTCATCGGCCTTGCGTTCCGCTTCTTCGCGCGCATTGCGCTCAGCTTCTACTTTGGCCTGTTGCTCTGCTTGTTGCTGAGCCATTAACTCTGCTTCTTTGCGCGCAGCTTCCTCTGCAGCTAAGCGTTCTTGCTCTTTCTGCTGCTCGATTGCGCTCTTTTTAACGTAAGTGCGCTTCTTACGGACTTCTACAGATACAGACTTCGCTTTACCAGATGAGTTAACACTTAACGTGCTTTTACTCTTACGCTGTAGAGTCATACGCTCAGGGCCGGTTGAACCAGTGCCGCCGTGTTGCTTGCTTAGGT
The DNA here is from genome assembly GCF_041414765.1 of Pseudoalteromonas sp. DY56-GL79. Classification (NCBI taxonomy): domain Bacteria; kingdom Pseudomonadati; phylum Pseudomonadota; class Gammaproteobacteria; order Alteromonadales; family Pseudoalteromonadaceae; genus Pseudoalteromonas; species Pseudoalteromonas sp. DY56-GL79. Next base: position 20,857 of record NZ_JANHZS010000012.1, read on the forward strand.
GATCAAGCAACGTCGCCTTTTCGGATTCAGTAACTTGATCGCCCTCGGCTTTGGTGATCCCTGCATCTTTTAACTGTTGTAGTAATTTATCAACAGTTGTACCAATACTCTCGGCTAGTTTGTTAATGCTCACTTCTGCCATACGTGATGTTACCTCCGTTAATAAATTACTCTTCGCTGAACCAGCAAATGTTACGCGCAGCCATGATTAACTCACCAGCTTGCTCTTCTGATAACTCAGAAATTTCAACTAAGTCATCAATACCTTGCTCTGCAAGGTCTTCAAGTGTAACGATACCTTTGCTAGCAAAAACAAAAGCGGTATGACGCTCAAGTCCTTCAAGTGCTAGTAGGTCTTCTGCAGGTTCTGCATTTTCTAGACTTTCTTCATCGCGAAGTGCTTTCGTAGTCAGTGCATCTTTTGCACGGTTACGTAACTCTTCAACGGTTTCTTCGTCTAGACCGTCGATTTCTAAAAATTCAGCTACTGGCACATAAGCCACTTCTTCAAGTGAAGAGAAGCCTTCGTTAATCAGTAGTGTTGCAAAATCATCGTCGATGTCTAGATTTTCAGTGAATAGATTAACCAATTTATCTGATTCTTCCGAGCTCTTACGCTCCATCTCTTCCACTGTCATTACGTTTAGTTCCCAACCAGTAAGTTGGCTAGCTAAACGTACGTTTTGACCATTACGACCAATCGCTTGCGCTAGGTTGTCGGCTTCAACTGCAATTTCCATCGTGCGCGTATCTTCATCCATTACGATTGAAGCTACTTCAGCCGGTGCCATCGCGTTGATTACGAACTGTGCTGGGTTATCATCGTAAAGTACGATGTCAACACGCTCACCGCCAAGCTCTGAAGACACAGCTTGTACACGTGCGCCACGCATACCAACACATGCACCTACAGGGTCAATACGCTTGTCGTTTGATTTTACAGCGATTTTAGCACGAGAACCAGGGTCACGTGCAGCGCCTCTAAGCTCAATCATTTCTTCGCCAATTTCTGGAACCTCAATACGGAATAGTTCCATCAACATCTCAGGCTTAGAACGCGTAACAAATAGCTGTGCACCACGCGCTTCAGGCTTCACTTCATAAAGTAGGCCACGTACACGGTCACCCGGACGGAAGCTTTCGCGTGGTAGCATGTCTTCACGGTAAATTACCGCTTCAGCATTGTTACCAAGGTCGATAACGATAGCGTCACGCGTTGCTTTTTTAACAACACCTGTCACTAGCTCGCCTTTTTGATCTTTATATGCATCAACAACTAATGCGCGCTCAGCTTCACGTACTTTTTGTACGATTACCTGTTTCGCCATCTGTGTGGTGATACGGTCAAATTTAATTGATTCGATCTGCTCTTCAACGTAATCACCTAATTGAATGTCAGGCTCATCAACTTGCGCCGCTTCAAACGTGATTTCCGCATATGGATTCTCTAGTGAACCGTCTTCTTGTGGTTCAACCGCTTTCCAACGACGAAAAGTATCGTACTCGCCCGTTTTACGGTCGATAGTAACGCGTACTTCGATTTCACCGCCATGCTTCTTTTTTGTTGCTGTCGCTAGTGCGAACTCTAATGCTTCAAAAATCTTTTCTCTTGGGACCGCTTTTTCATTGGAAACAGCTTCTGCCACCAACAATATTTCTTTTGCCATAGGTAATGCCTCGCTTGCCCTTGTCCTTCGCACTCAAAGTTAGAATTTTGCGATGATATTGGCACGCTCAATGTTGCTCAACATCAAGATGAAATCCTGAGCGTCAACTTTTAACGTGATCATATCGCCATTAACTGCTACTAAGTCGCCTTTAAAATTACGGCGACCTTCTTGCGGAAGTTTAGTACGCAAACGTACTTCCTCTCCCACTGCTGCTTCATAGTGAGCTTGTTTGAATAATGGTCTGTCAACACCAGGAGAAGATACTTCCAAACTATATTCGTTCGTAATCGGGTCTTCGACATCTAAAATTGCACTAACTTGACGACTCACTTCCGCACAGTCATCTACATTAATGCCGTTTTCATGATCGATATATACACGAAGTGTAGAATGACGACCAGCTTGCACAAACTCAAGACCGAGTAATTCAAAGCCACACGCAGCAACTGCAGGCTCCAACATTTCAGTCAAATCTTGCTCGAGTTTTGACACAGAACTCCTCCATACAAACAAAAAAAGGGCCTAAAGCCCCAAATCATAGCTGCTTGATCTTGGGCTCAGAATACACCTTGCGCCAGATACAACAACGCCCCGAACCAAGCGGGGCGTCACACGAATAACAAACTGTGTGGCCAAAGGCCGTGCTTGGTTTGCGAGCTATCTCAGCCAAATTAATCATCAACTTAAACAAAAAAGCCGATGCTTAAACGCAAAACGCGCATTACAAGGAATGCGCGAAATCAAAGAACTCAATCTTTAACTTGGTTGCGGGAGCCGGATTTGAACCGACGACCTTCGGGTTATGAGCCCGACGAGCTACCAGGCTGCTCCATCCCGCGCCAACACATAAAATTGTTTTACTTCTACTTTTCAAAGAAGTGGTAACCGGATTTGAACCGACGACCTTCGGCACTTTACCAAATCAAGCGCCCGACCATCTATCGAGCAACTCCATTCTATACCGAAACATAAAATTGTTTTACTTCTACTTTTCAAAGAAGTGGTAACCGGATTTGAACCGACGACCTTCGGCACTTTACCAAATCAAGCGCCCGACCATCTATCGAGCAACTCCATTCTACACNGTGGGTAACCGGATTTGAACCGACGACCTTCGGCACTTTACCAAATCAAGCGCCCGACCATCTATCGAGCAACTCCATTCTACACCGAAACATAAAATTGTTTTACTTCTACTTTTCAAAGAAGTGACATCTTAAAAATGTCGTTTGAATGAGCGATGTATTGCCCATGCTTAGAGTCAATTGTACTGAAAAACGAAAGTCTCAGTCCGATTGCCTAAATATGCTGCGTATTATAAAGACAGTATGCCTAGATAGCAACCTTGATTTAGAACTATCTTCTGACGTTTCAGCTCGTTGCTGAGATGTAATCAGGTATTTTACTTTTCACATACAATACCCTGACGCCCAACTCATCGGTCCAGCTTCGTCCCCCTTCATTTTTTGTAACAAAAAAGAAATATTTGATCCATAATTGGGGACAATAAAATCACGAAAGAAAGGAAAACCAAATGAGAACGGTTATAAAATCAAGCAAATTGACAGCGCTGTCTATATTTAGCTTCGAAGCGTTTGCAGCGCAATGTGAGTCGGCAGGACCGCAAACACCGAGAGATATTGATAGTTTGCAGGGTCACAACAAACGGGTTTTTGCTATGGCGCCGCCAAAAGAAAAACTCAATCTATGTAACATCCATTTTCATAAAAATGCAGAACATAAAGCCAAAGACTTCTCTGTCGTTTCCAATGACCCAAAGTACGGCGGATTCCAATGTAATGCAACTGCAAGCCTCACCCCTGCGGAGCTTGCTCCTGTAGACGATAAAGTATGTAACAACGTAAAGCCCGGCGATACCATTGAAGTACACTGGGTTCATAGCTCTTGTGATGTAAAACCTGGCCCGACACTTGGCGCTTGCTTAAATGATAGCTGTGCCAACCCCGATCTACGCGTCGAAACTCAGGTGTTTTTAGTGGTTAATGATGAAAATGCACAAGACTTCACTGAGCTTGATTATCAAGGTCAAGTTGGCGGCTACCATCAAGCAGGTGCGCTACCAAGCAATACAGGCACACCAGTTGAGTTTTTAGGTTCAACTACAGGACCTAACTATAACAACCAACAGTGCTCACCTTTACAGGTAAGCTGGAGTGTACGCCCAAGCTGTGCCAAAGTTGATATAAATAGTCTCGCGCGTTGGTGTAAAGATAATGCTTTTGAAGAGGACCATGCGCATGGCATTCGTAAACTCGTGACGGATCCACAGTTACTTTCACCAATTACGCACTAAGTATCGTCTAAATAAACGTAGGCCAATGTTCCATGCAGGCCTACTACACTTTATTTTGTACATTGAGACATCAATTATTGCAATGTAAGAAAAATCTCACAAAAAAATATTAAAAAGTCTCGCATTTAAAAAAAGCAGCTATACTCAGACTTAGGCTATTTGTTTTTGAGCAAAGGATCCGCTCTTCATCAATTTGAAGAGGCGTCTATGAGCATTACTCCCTATCAATATCAACTTTTAACTCAAACGCTTGCGAGTATTCGTCCGAATTTCCATGGCTTTTGCACTTCTTGGTACAACCAAATTCAACATTACGATTTGCGCATGCAAATTCCAACAAATGTGGGACAACTCATAATCTGGGAGCATCAAATATTTGATTTTGTGCAAAATTGTGTGATGCGTATCCCACAGCAGTCAAACTTATTACATTATCTGCAAAAACAACGCGGTACGCTGTTATTTATGGGAACGTCAGAAAAAGATATCAGTGTCTTGTTATTTACCTTTACAGCAACGCTAAAAAGTCATCTTGGCAGGCATTTTACCACAGCAGCAAAAAACGCTTGGAACAAAGCACTGTTACTCATCGAAAATATGCTGCGCTTTGAATTATTCAAGAAAACGAATATCGTTGGTCTACAGGAGTTCAAAAGAGCGCAGCAACAAGCAAACTAACCTGAGCTGCTAAACGAAGTGACAACGGCGGCCACTAAACATCACTCTAAAATCAAAGTCATGCAGAGCATACAAAACCAAACTCTGCGTGACTTCTGGCTCTTAGCTATTTAGACTTTCACAAAATCTTTATATAGGAAGTGATAAAATGCTAAGAGCGATTGCCTTTGCGTCTACTATGGTCGTTTCACTTACCGCATGCGATATGCTGGAAGACTCTAAAGCCCAAATCGAGGCACAATATTTATCTGAACATCAAGAGCTACAACAAGTGGTTGAGCAGATCCGTGATAAAGGGATAGAGTCAGTGCAAGCATCAGCAGAAGCAGGTAGTGTTGCAGCTTGCGTTGCAAATAATCTAGATGCCGATCCGATGGGCGCGCTTATTGCAGTTGAAGGCGCATTGCAAGACAGTGCAAATTTAAGCGACCTACTCAACTCTATTTCTCGCCTAAGCCAACAGGAAATTTCCATCGAACAGTTTCCTGATTTGCTTCAGCAAGGTGCTGATACAGTTAGATATTTAAGAACTTTGCTCGAGCAGTATGATTTGGCAGAGCTAAAACAGCAAGCGAGCAACTTACTTGAGCGAGGCCAAACCAAAACACAAGACGTTGGTGCTCACCTGCGTACACTTATAGAATCTTGCCAAACTAACTGAGCAATTTAGCTAATTGTTACGTATAGAGTCTTATTCATTCATGACTGTTAAGAATACACATGAAAGTAGGACTCTATTTATTTGAAAACGACTGCCGCCTTAGTGATAATCCCGCACTTACAACGCTGGCGTCTCAAGTCGACTCACTTATCTGCATTTATCTACCCACTGTAAACCTATGGACGGCTCACAAAGCGCAGTGCTCACCTTCTTTTGCTGTTGAATGTTATCGCAATCAGACGCTCAATGCCTTACATCAATCACTAGCGTCACAACAGCAGAAGCTGTATCTGTTGCGTGACACCGCTCAGCTTAAAGCACTGACTGAGATTATTCATACACAGCAGGTAACTCATATTGGTCGCGCTGTTCATCCAGGATTCGATGAACAAAAGCTTTGGTTAAAATTACAAGATAATTTCCCACATATTCAATACATTAGTGCTTATTCAAACACCCTTTTTGAACCAGACTCACTACCAATCAGCGTCAGTGAACTACCACCGAGCTTTACGCCATTTCGCAAAGCTGTAGAGGAAATTGAACCTAAATTACCTATTGCAACCCCGCAGCTTCCACCAAGACCGAATCGGGTATCAGATTTAGCTGAATTTAAAGCAAACTCTTCATACAGTATCAAAGTAGCCGCCGGTGAAGCGCAAGCTCAGCAGCAACTACAACAATACTTCCAAACGGATGCGGCTCTTACATACAAAGAAACCCGAAACGCCTTGTTCGGTGAGCATTTTTCCACTCGGTTTAGTCCAATACTTGCCTATGGCGCTATCAGTCCTAGACAGATCAAGCAAGCACTTACTCAATTTGAGCAGCAAAGAGGCGCAAATGAATCAACCTATTGGATTTGGTTTGAACTGTTGTGGCGTGAGTACTTTCATTGGTATGCACTTAAACATCAACACACGCTATTTAGCTTTTCAGGCGTCAAAGCCAAAACACCAAAAACCAGTTTCTATCCAGAGCGCTTTTTAAAGTGGTGCCAAGGCCGAACGCCTAATGCACTGGTCAATGCCATTATGCACGAATTGACTAAAACCGGTTGGATTTCCAACAGGGCAAGACAAATAGCTGCGAGCTACTTTGTGAATGAGCTTCAGCTAGATTGGCGCTATGGCGCCGCTTTTTTTGAGCAACATCTTATCGATTACGACGTCGCGGCAAATTGGGGAAATTGGCAGTATATCGCGGGTGTTGGAGCTGATCCTCGTGGCGGTCGCCATTTCAATATCACAAAGCAACAAGCACTATTTGACCCAGATGGTGAATATATAAAATTATGGCAAGGAGAAGCCACTCCACAACTTGACAGCCAAGATCATGTTGGTTGGCCTTTGGAGGATAACTAATGGCACAACAAAAACCTCAATATAAAGGCCTCAGATTAATTCTTGGCGACCAACTCAATGCCAAACATAGTTGGTTTGCTGACGATAAAGCAGAGTATCTTTATCTGATAGCAGAACTCAAACAAGAGGCCGACTACACCAAACATCACATTCAAAAAGTGTGTGCTTTCTTCAAAGCCATGGCGAATTTTGCCGTCGCGCTGGATAAAGCTGGATTCCATGTGCTACATCTCACCCTCGATGAGACTCAGGACTATTCGGATCTCCCCGCTTTAATTTCGCATTTATGTGATAAATATCAGGTGTCGAGCTTTGACTATCAAAGACCGGATGAATATCGCTTACTGAAACAAATGATGGAATTAACACTCGACCAGTTACAGGTTCGTTGCTATGACACTGAGCATTTTTTAGTCCCCTATGAAGAGCTGGATGACTACTTAACGCCAGGAAAACACACTACAATGGAGTTTTTCTATCGCAAACTCAGGCGCCGCTTTAATGTATTAATGGACGACGGTGAGCCGCTTGGCAAGCAATGGAACTTCGACAGTCAAAATCGAAACAAGCTTAAGCAAAAAGATATCGACGCTATCCCACAACCGCTTTGCTTTGCCAACGATGTTAGTGACATTTTAAAGCGGATTGAACGGCATAACGTAAAGACCATTGGCAACAGCGAAGGATCATTGCTGTGGCCAGTTAACCGTGCGCAAGCTCAAGATCTTTTGGCTTTTTTCTGTGAACACCTATTGCCTTCATTCGGGCAATATCAAGATGCAATGACCTGTAAAAGTGATGATAAATGGACGCTGTATCACTCACGGCTCTCTTTTGCGCTCAATGCAAAAATGCTTCACCCTAAACACATTATCGACAGTGCTATCGCAGCATACCAAGACAACTCACAAATTGATATTGCGCAGATTGAGGGGTTTGTTAGGCAGATATTGGGCTGGAGAGAGTATATCCGAGCGGTTTATTGGCTCAATATGCCTGACTACCGCCATAAAAATTACTTGCTTGCTCAGCGTAATCTACCAAGCTATTTTTGGCATGGAAAAACGAAGATGCGTTGCCTCAGTGAAGCCATCACCCAAAGCCTAGATTACGCCTACGCCCACCATATTCAACGATTAATGGTCACGGGAAACTTTTGCCTGTTGACCGGAGTTCACCCAGATCAAGTGGATGAATGGTATTTAGGTATATACATCGACGCCATTGAATGGGTAGAAATGCCAAACACCAGAGGCATGACACAATTTGCTGATCACGGCATAGTAGCAACCAAACCCTACGCCGCAAGCGGTAACTACATGCAAAAAATGAGTGATTATTGTCAACATTGTCACTACGACGTCAAGCAAAAATCGAGTGATGATGCCTGCCCACTAAACAGCCTCTATTGGCATTTTATGCACCGCCATGAGGATAAGTTTGCCAATAACCACCGGATTGGCATGATCTATCGAAATTGGCAAAAACAAGATGAGAAAACACGGCAGGAAGTGCTCAAAAGGGCACAATGGTGCTTAGATAACATTGAGCAACTTTAGGCTACGCTCGGACGTAGCCTAAACATTAAAAGAGGCGCCAACGCCTTTTTTTGGTTTTTACTTTGTGAACCCAGTTCACTTCAATAGTGGTCACTGCTAGCACATCTCGAGACTGCTTTGAGATAAGCTCATAGCTCAAACTCTCATCAGAGCTAAAGTCTAACTCATATTTAAAAGTATCCGCTTTGGCCCAACACTGGAGGATCTTTTTCGACAAACTCTCTCGAATGCAATAGTCACCTTCAGTTGGTGCATTTACCGTTACTTTGACGTCCGCATAGCAAGTCCTCCCCTGGTTCAGGGCAACACACTTGCTCGGTACAGCATGAAGTATTCCCACTGAGTTAGTTTCTTCGGCGTGGAGCTGGTGGCTCAACATGATCCCAAGAAACAACACTATCCATGTGATTAATTTAGAATACATATTTCACCCCAGTAAAGAATACTCTGGCGTGGCGAGAGCGAACTAAGGGGCTATCTAACGTATCTTGAGAACCAACTAACCATGATGCGCCTGCGCTAAACACCCAATCTTCTGCAATTGGATAATTTAGTTGCATTTGTACGAACGCCGAGGCCGAAGCACCGGGTTTATAGGGAGTCAAATAGTCATTGACCTCATCCTCTGAAACACCATAGAAGTAATTATGAAAATTACTAGAATAATAATTAGCGCCAAAGTTAAGCCATAAATCCCAGTTCCTCAATTCAAAGTTACGTGTCGCTTCGAGGTGAAAAACCCAACCATTTGTGTCACCAAAAACATCGTAGACTATTTCAGCAACGGCAAGAAATTCACCGACATGGCGATAATAGGAAAAGCCTAAAGAATTATCTTGATCGCGTTTACGAATGCCTCTTAGCTCAGGTACCACATCGTCGGTATCGTAGTAACCACGTTCAGAAAAAGGCAACATATAACTGCCATAAATGGCATCAATTCCCCATTCACCATTGTTGATAATTTGGTAACCAATATCCGAGCCACCAAAAAAATCTCCTGAGTGGGTATTCAAGTAAAAACTTTTATATTCTATTTTTGCATCGACTAGAAAAGTACCATGTTTGAATGTCGAGTCCGTGCCAATCAAAGCTGGCATTGTCATATCAACGTAAAAGGCACCAACACTCAGCTGCCAAGCAAACTCGTCATCAAGTTCGTCACTTTGTTCTTCGCAAATTCCATAAAACGGTAACAATAAACTGATTATTATAAGTAGTTTTTTCATAGTTCCATTCGTTTAGCGCAGGTGTGCCTAAATTCTCCCCGAGATCATACCTGACCCATTTGTGACCAACAAGCATCTTCTCTAATTTTTAACCCGAACATAATTTAACTTTATTTTAATAAATATTTCACATAAATTATTTTAAATAGCGCACTTTGCTTTAAGCATAAAAATTCGCGTTCACATAAATTAAAATCAATAGAGGCAATTCATGAAAAAATATTTACTCCCTTTGGCGCTAGTAGTCGCTGCTGGTCAAAGCCATGCATTTAGTCAAGAAACACATAAGCGTATCGTAATCGACGCTGTGAACTACATGGCGCAAAACCCGACAACAACACAATATGCAAAGCTACAAGCCTACGCACAAGCTAACGGTATGTCTGTATCTGCGCTTGCCAACTTACTAGGTCAAGCAGCTTATGACGTCGATGATTTTGAAGATACGTTTTTTTGTGGTGCCATTACGGGTGACTGTGTACAGGCACCTCTTTGGGGTGCAGCTGAAAGTATCGTGAAATACACCAGCTACTGGCACTTCCAAAACCATACTCAAGGAGCTGATACTCACGGCAATGACTTCGGTGGTTATAACTATCAAAAGTTAACCGTGTGGGGCTCTGTTGATACGATGGCGGCGACTTGGCTAAAAGGCGATTATTTAGACGATGGTCATGGCGGCGAAACTGGATGGTTTAGTGCTGATGACACTGAATACGATAGTTATGGGATAACAGAAAAGCACTATCGTATTGATAGTCACTCAACGTACAGCATGTATGATGACTTTGAGGAAATGCCTTTTCAACCGATTGACAACTTAGGTCAGTATTGGTACCAAAGTTACGTGCAAAGCGGGAACCCACAAGTACTCGGTTTTGTATTTCACACCACGGATTTACTTCAACCACACCATACTTGGACAACATCAGATCTGAATCATGCTGGCTGGGAGTCTTGGGTGAAAGACTATTATGATCAAGAATCATTAAATGACTTTACTTTGGTCAAGCAAGCAATGAATAGTTTTAGTGCAGTTGATACTAACTCAACAGACATCCGCCCACTACTAACGCAAGGCGGCGCTTTCTCCTACTCACAAGGTGGTATCGTATTGAACTCTGAGGATCATTACGACCGCGTAAATACAGGAAAACAAGTGATCCCACATGCGATAGCTATGGTTGTCCACTTACTCAATCACGCGATGGACGTGAGATAATGCGATTTGTTTTACTTCTCTTGGTAAGCAGTTTTTGCTTACCAAGCTTTGCCTCACCAAGTATACCTAAAGCCCTGACGACTTTGGTTCATCAACTCTACCTAGAGCAAGGCCGAACGCTATCTAAAAAGCAAACTACGGCGCAGTTACTTGAAAATCAATTCTTATTATTCCAAGCGAAGCAACTTAACCCAAGTATTTTGGAGCGCCAATCTAACGTTGGTTTCAGCACCGAATATCACGTCGATAAGTTTCTCGCAAGCTCACTCTTACATTGGTTCCCGGCACTTTCTCAGCTTGAAAAAAAACACTACCCTTTGGTATTTGATAAGGATCAGATGCTGTCTTTACTAGGACAGTACCCCGCTGATGGGCAATACCCTGCTGAGCAATTACTCAAATGGCAACAGCTGCAACTAACAAAATCAGCGCCACTGACACTTGCTCAAGTATTACATAGCCAATCAATGCAAAACCGCTTTAAACTTCACCAGGGAGAACTCGCGTTACTGCAAGCTATTGTCAATCAACATCTCAATCAACAGGCGCTATTTACCGCCGCAAAGCCTTATGTTGCTAAGCAAGGTCTAACAATAGAACAGTTACGACAAGTGGTAACCGCAGAACTATTGAGGCCGAGCATGTTGGCCTTTCTTGGTGTTAAGGAAGAAATGCATGGTGCAACAAGCCAGTATGTTGATACCCTAAGAAATGAAATTCCAGAAAGTGCTATCGCGAAGTATTATGAGCGTCATAAGAAGCGGTTTAAATACATCAAGCAAGTCAGTGCGAGCGCAGCGAAATTTCCCGAACAAAAAGCCGCACAGCAATTTAATGATTATGCAAATGCACACTCATGGCAACAAGCCGTCGCTAAATATACCCCGATATTAATATGGCAGGCCCAACTCACTCCGCTGACGCGCCAAAGCATGCCGAAATGGGAAACACAGCTGGCGTTTAGTAATCAACAAGGCAAGATAACACCTAGTATTCGCACGCCAAGTGGCGAATGGCTGGTATTGTATAGTCAGTCACCGGTATATGATTACTACGATGTGAAAAGTGAAACAGTACGCTACCAAGCACTGCGGGCACTGACCCAAGAGTTTGCTCAGCACAAGTTCGAGCAAGATTATATGGCTTGGAAAGCGGCAAACAGCGGAGCGGTAATATGAAGTATTGGCAAGCATTGATTGTCATATTCCTTGGGGCAGTGATCGCTGTATTCACACTGCGTTTTGCCAGCATAGGTTGGCAAAACCCCACATATAATCCCCCCTCGCAGACAAAGCCCGAGCAGGAGAAAAGAACTGAAACGTTAATCAATACTTATGCTCCTATCAAACCAAATGCAGAGACCTCACCCAAAGCCGTTAAGCCAATCACGGATCCTGAATATCTGCCGCCAATAAACCAAGCAGAAAAGCAAATGGATGATTTTCAAGGGGATTTGTCGGATACCGAAGCTTACCAAGCGTATTTGGATCAAAAAGACGCCAAGCTAAAACAACAGTATATTGCGGCCGTCGATGATAAAGTAGCACAAATAGAAGTACTGCTAGCACGTGGGATTAAAGAGGGATTACCACAACAACAGTTACAAGAGGCAAGAGATAAAATCACGGCACTTAAAGACATGCAAAGTAAACTACGTACTGAATTGAGCGAACGTGATAACAAATAAAGTTAGGCAGTAGCTCCACTCGCCTAACCCCCTGCCAAAAACGAAAACAATTAACGTACCTGCAGCTGAACCTTGCCGCTAGCCACATTAGGGTTTTTCATCACCGCATTGAGGACTACATCTTGTTGACCTCCGTGATAATAGCTAATAATTTCTTCCAGCACCTTTTTGGGAGTACTTGGATTCATGGCAAGTGCTAAGTGCGTAGCAAAGTCTCGTTTTAGACTCAAATAAGTTAGCGTGTTTGGTGCCGTCGCGGGGTTTTGTGCAACCGCAAGATCTATCACATCGCCACTTTCAGGCAGATAAGAAACCAACGCTTCAAGTTGCTGAGCTGAAGTGTGGCTGTCTTTGGCTTGATTTAACACCAAAACATGTTGATTCATGTGTAATAGGATATAAATCGCAATGCTGACAACACCTCCCCAAAGCACTAAGTGTGTATATTTGATGCTTAGCACTAAGCCATCGACATGCATATCATGACGGGCAGCATGCATTTTCAAAAAGAAATAGCTAAAAATGGCACTAAATAGAAAAACCAAGAAGCTATAAATTAGCATCGCGTTTACACCAGTATCTTGCGAAAAGGGCGAAAATTGCACTTGGTGATGAAATTGTGCGGACATGTGAAACAACAAAGTATAAAATCCACCCGCGATGAGTAACGATAACCCACCTGATTTCAACAACAATACCAGCTTATCTTTTAGCTCCATTCTTCATCTCAACGCAATATTTTTCTTCTACCATACAAGTAACTCGCTAAAAACACTACTTAGATAAAAACTAAATACAATGATCGAGCCATTAAACAAAGATGCAATGAGAAAGTGCTGACTCGGATAACGATACCCCGTCACTTTAAATCCAAGCGCAAAAACCCCGAGTACAGCAAAGAATGGGGTAAATGTAAAAATAGTTTCTCCCACTACTAATCCAACAATAACGTCATGCAATGCGCCGCTCACGATAAAAGTAAACCAATAGCCAAGTTTTCCCCCCACTTTCGCTGTACATGGACGAAATACGAAGCGCGCCAAGTAATAACTCCAGATAGGATTCCAATAAACCCAGAAGCCATCGAAAGACTGAGCGCCGAAAGCGCGCCGTAACATGTTTCCTAGTGACTGACTATGACCCAGTGGTACACCATTTCGTCTTTTTACGTATTGTCTTAGTCCTAGTTTCATTTTCTGGGGGATAACAAGTGAGGCATAACTTTACTAATAACAAATGCTTTGTATTTAGGCAAAAAAAAGCCGCCTGACGGCGGCGAGTTGGAAATCAATAAATTAGATTGATATTACTTGCTTTCAAGCAAGTTGCCCGAGCCAATTTCTATTTTTCTTGGCTTCAGTGCTTCTGGGATCTCACGCTCGAGGTCAATAACCAGTAAGCCGTGCGCTAAGTCTGCGCCTAATACTTTGACATGATCACCAAGTTGGAATTTGCGCTCGAATCCGCGTTCGGCGATCCCTTGATGAATAAATTTACGCTCGTTGGCTTCTTCAGTCGCTTGCTTTTGTCCCTTTACGGTCAACGTATTGTTTTCTGATTCCAGTGTTAGCTCTTGCTCGGTAAACCCTGCAACAGCCATAGTAATTTGATACTTGTCTTTACCTAGCGCTTCAATGTTGTATGGTGGATAGCTAGGTTGTTTATCTGTTCTCGCAGCAGCATCCATCATAGAAGCTAAATGATCAAAACCGATAAATGAACGATATAATGGTGATAAATCTACTGTACGCATAATCTTGTATCCTCTTAAAGCTATACATAGGTGCTCACTCTTCAAAAAGAACCAATAAGCACTTTTAAAACAAATAGTTATTTAATTTATGAGGCCCTATCGGCGTCCTCATAAAGCTATTTATGGTCAGCAGATTTATTTTCAAGAAAATTCTTTTAAAAATTTTCAACTTTTTTAAAAAACCTATTTAAAACAGATAAGTATATTTTTTCTATCGCATGCAGGTCGCTGAGGGATAGATGTTCATTCACTTGATGAATTGAATCATTCTTTACCCCGCATTCGATCACTTGTGTTTTTCCGGTCGCAAAGAAGCGACCATCGGAGGTGCCGCCTGCCGTACTTAAACTCGGATATTGCCCCGTTGTTTCTTGGATTGCTTGTTCTACCAGCGTTAAGAAACAGTTTTCTTGCTTTGCGCCGGTATAAAACGACTCACAAGGCCGCTCCCAACTGATCGCTAACATGGCACCAGATTTAGCCAGCGACTCTTGGATATAGTGCACAACTTCTTGGCTCTTATAGGCATGGCTGTAACGAATATTAAAGGTGATTTCACACTCTGCTGGCACTAAATTATCCACGATATTTGGAACTGTGATCCCAGTAACTTGCAGCGTGGTTTGCGATCCCGCTTCGTCTTTCCACCAAGGTAAAAGCGCGAGTTGACTAACCAACTGGCCTGCGATGTGAGCTGCATTAATCGTTTGTTCTGGATAAGCCACATGCCCCGCTCTTCCTTTAACTTGAATACGCCCAGAAATCGCCCCACGACGACCATTTTTAACCGTATCTCCTACCACTTGGTGTGAAGTCGGTTCACCAACCAAACAAGCATCTAGCTCGATGCCATTTTCAGCTAATCGCTCTGCAATCAATTTAGAACCAAACTCCGCTTCACCTTCCTCGTCAGAAGTGAGCAACCAGTAAAAGCTTCCTCGTAATTTTTCACGATGCTGTAGTAATGTTTTGGTTGCAGCAAGCATTGCGGCAACGCCACCTTTCATATCCGCAGCACCACGTCCATACATCACGCCATCAATAACCTGCGCACTAAATGGTGGCACAATCCAGCCTTTATTATTTGCAGGCACGACATCCACATGACCAGAAAAAGCAAAGGTTGGTCCTTGAGAGAAGCGATAACTTGCAATTAAGTTTTTTACTCCCTGCACCTCAAACTGCTCAATAGTAAAGCCCAGCGCGGCGAGTTGCTCTGACATGAATGCGATAGTGCCTGCATCACAAGGCGTAACCGAAGGCGCTTGGATCAAACGCGTTAATATCTCTGTCGCGTATGAAGTACTGAGGTTTTGATACTGTGTTGCTAGTGACATAACTAAGAATGATTTGTAGGTGAAATCTAGCAATTATTTAAAGATGTAACTTTGACCACAGCATTGCAGTTTTAATGCAAATTAATGACATCGAGAAAACTTAATCTAAATCAAACTTTCAAAAATTTCTGAAATCTTACAATTTAAAAATTGATCTAGAACAGTTTTTCATTTTTTGAACCCTTTTAAGATGGCTTCATTGAAAACACACTGTTTCACAGTTTAAAAATGTCCTCACATAGGGTTAGGAGAAGAAAATGAAAACTTTAAGCGCTGCACTTTTATCTACTCTGCTAGTTGCTGCTCCCTTCGCACACGCAAATTTCAGTGTTAATGTTGGTGCTATTAACGTAAACCCTGACAATTCGGCTTCTGCAATTGATCAAGATAACTCTCTTGGTCTAGTTGCTGACTCAAATACTCAGCTAGGTATCACGCTTGACTACCACTACAGCGATAACATCGTATTTGAACTGGTTGCGGCAACACCATTTTCTCACACAGTTGACGGTGCTGGTGGCTTAGCAGGGGCTGAAATCGCTGACATTAAACACCTGCCACCAACATTACTTGCACAGTATCACTTCTTTGATGCAAGCGCTAAGTTTCGTCCATTTATCGGTGCAGGTCTGAACTACACAGTATTCTTCGATGAAGAGCCAAGTGCAGCACTGAAAGCAACACTAAAAACTAACGACGTAGAAGTTGATTTGGATAGCTCTTTTGGTATTGCATTACAAATTGGTTTTAACTACGACTTAAATGAAAAGTGGGGTCTGCATGGCATGATCTCTAAAATGGACATTAACACCGATGCAACTGTTTACGCTAACGGCGTAAAGGCACTAACATCTGACGTAGAGCTAGACCCTGTTGTAGCAATGTTCGGTGTGAAATATAAGTTCTAATACCTAAACCGTATAGAACACAGAATTACTGTTACTTTCTCAATCCCCAAGGCCACTGATGTGGCCTTTATAGTTTATAGATTACTGTTTTTCTTTGCCTCTAACATGGCTTTCCAATGCATAATCTCAGGAGATAAAATAGGTACCTCACCGTCAAACCCAGCCACTTCTAGCATTTCTTCGACCGCAACTACACCGCCCTTACGTTTGAATACCCCACGCACATATGCAATCGCGTGCAGTCCACGCTTAGAATGAAAGCGCTGTTCAATGTAAAAGTATTTGTGATCCCATCCCACCACCTTAGTGGTAATGGTAAATTTTTGCAGCGGCTTGATATCGCGAATATAAGTAATCGCCGTTGCGTTCACAATTGGAAACCAGCGGCGTTTCATCACAGCTGCAAATAACCCAACTCGCTCTGTCATCCAAGTGCGTGCTAAGTCCATAAATGCGAGGTATCGTGAATTAGTCAAGTGCATATTGATATCGCAATCGCTTGGCAGGGCGCGGTACTCAATATCTATCGGAGACAAAATGGAATCTGCTGTTTGTTTATTCTGTCTTATTCTCCAAAACAGCAGCAGTAAACGAAAATATAAATTCATAACAATGGTCTTACCAGTTAATAATTTTTCGATTCTAGCATAGCAATTCATATTCTAAAGTGATTATTTTGCTACGCTTGCGTCTATAACCGATACATTACTTTGACCCTTGGTTGCGGTAATGCTGTCGGTAAACTAGATTAATAACCTGAGCTTCAAAAAATGAACGCCTTTCTAGCATGACCAGAAAGGCCCATAAAATGAGCTTAAAAACAATGAGTTCGGTTGTTACATACGCGAGCCTCAAATTAAGTAAAATAGCTGAAGTGAAGTCAATGAAAAAATTATCCCTTGTTACCTGTTCCACCTTATTTGCCTTTTCCAGTATGTGTTACGCAGACTTTGACTATAAAGGAGAAGGCGCGCTAACCTACCCAACCGGTGTAGAGAAAGCGTTTGAGTTTGGTTTTGCTTGGAACAAACAGACTGAACAGTTTCGCATCGGTGCAAATCATTATGACATGTCTGAACTACCAGAGTCTTACTCAGTTGCCATTACACTGAGTAAAGACGATACCCGCGTGTGGATCCAAGAATTCAATCAAGGTTTTATTTCTGAATTTAAGTGGCAAATTGCAGATCATCACATCTCTCTTGTGAAAAAAGAGTTTAGCGACTCTGTAAAGGGTAATTACGTCTTAACGGTAAATGGGATAGATTACTTCTTTGCGCGAGATAACGTCAGTATCACAGTCTCTTTTGAAGAAGATGGCATCAAGAATATTAAGGTAGATGGCGTGACAAAAGACATGGGAACTAAATCATAAAGGCCACATTACGTGGCCTTTAGATCATACTTTGACTGTTTTTCTATTTATCCCATACTCACGCAGCTTGTTGGCTACGGCTGTGTGGCTTAATCCCAAACGTTTAGCCAATTGCCTTGAACTCGGATAAGCGGGGTAAAGCTTGCGCAACAAGGTTGCTTCAAATCGCTTCACCGCTTGGTCCAACGTCCCTTCAAAATCAGACTCCAAATAACCTAAGTCATGGGTAAAGGTCGGTAAGTTTAGATGCTCAGTACGAAGCTCTTTATCATCAAGCAACGAAACTGCACGATAAATGGCGTTTTCTAGCTGCCTCACATTACCAGGCCAAGGGTAACTCTCTAAAAACTCAATACATTCTCTAGCAAGTGTTGGCGCTGGATGACCATTTTGTTGGGCATATTTTTGTACAAAATGTTCAGCCAAAGGCCCGATATCTGCTTTTCTATCTCTCAGTGGAGAAATTTCAAGCGTTAGTACGTTAATGCGATAGTAGAGATCTTCTCTAAATACGCCCTCTTGAACCATGGCAGGCAAGTCTTTTTGCGTTGCAGCTATGATGCGAACATTAACCTTAACTTCATTCTCGTCACCGACTTTTCGGAACGTGCCGTCTTGTAAGAAACGCAGTAACTTAGTTTGTAACTGGGTTGACATTTCACCCACTTCGTCAAGGAATACCGTGCCACCATCAGCCTGTTCTAATACACCACGTTTTGGCGCTGCATTTTCTTCATAGCCTGCATAACCAAAAAGCTCAGACTCGGCAACGTCATCTGGCAGCGAAGCACAAGAAAGCGCAATAAACGGCTTTAACGAACGGTTAGACGCATAATGACATGCTCTAGCCAATAGCTCCTTACCCGTACCAGTTTCACCTGTGATCAGAATTGGCGCTTCTAGCTGTGCCATTTTTCTGGCTTCACGCACGACTCTACGCATGGCTGTGCTGTGGTTATGAATCGTCGCAAAACTTTCTTGGCCATAACGACGAAACGCACTGACTTGTTGTCCTAATCGCGACTGCGATTTAATGTTAATCACCGCACCGGCTAATACATCGCCTTCGATCCCTTGGGGCACCGAAATTGGCAAAATATCAGCAATAAAATCTTCCCCACCCACTTCTACACGGGTTGTCTGGCCTAACACCTCTTTACCTTCTAACCAACGGGTAAAGTTAAACCCTTTCAAAAGGTTGTTAATGTTGGCACCGATCACTTCCTTTTCAACCATGTTAAGGTCGCGACAAGCTGCGTCATTGCAATGACGTACCCAGCCTTTAGCGTCGATAGAAATTACACCATCAGGTAATGCACTGAGCAAGGTATTCAGCTCATTATGCTCACGTTCTGACGGTAAAAACGCTGTGGTACGAACATCTTCAACACCATCGATTAAGCGGATCTCAGGCATAATCTTCTGAAACTGTTCAAATTCGATGGGTGGAAAGCTCACGTACATTCGACAATTTACTGAATCGACTTCTATACCTTTCAAATCGACACGGTAACTCACCAAGATATTGAGAATTTCTTGGGCAATACCAATACGGTCAGCGCAATGTATCTCTAGACGCATTTGTTCCTCAAAGCGGGTTTTCACAATTGACGAGATCATACTCTAAGAATAGCTGGCCGACTAGAAAAACGTAAAGAATATTGAACAGAATTTTAGCTATCCTCGCAAATTCTTGTCCTATACTAATGAAGAACTGAAAAAAGTTGTTTTTTAAGACATTTTTCAGCGCTTGTTAAGTTTTTGATTTGGAAACTTACATTCCATTTCAAAGGATTGCAACGCATAAAGAGTTACAGATATAATACTAAAGAATTGGATAATGTATCTTTTTTGAAAGCAGGCTGGCCACAATGAAAAAAATCTTAAATGTAGTATTACTATTTGCGCTCACGGCCTGCTCAGTAGAGGACCCAAATGAAACAGGTCCTTCACAAATAGATAAGGATGAAGATAAAAGCCAACAAGATAGGGATAACGAGACGCCCAACTTAAGCGTATTGCTGCAAAACACAAAAGCAATGCCCATCGCCAATGCCAGCCTCACAATAAATGGTCTGTCATTTACTTCAAATAGCGATGGTATCTTTGACCTGTCGACTCTAGCATACGGCGCTTATGTTGCAGAAATATCTCACCCCGATTATTTACCCTTGGTTTTTACCTTTGCGAATCAAAATAACAATGAACAGCAGCTCACGCTTGAACTAAAAGCTAAGTCAAGCACGCTAAAAACCGTACTTTTCGCGGGTGATACCATGTTTGGGCGTCGTTATTTCAACCCTGACCTCATTACCATGGGGAATTCATTGCCCAGCACCCCTGACGGACTTATCCAGCCCCAAAGCGCAGGACCTGATGCCCAAGCGCTGGTGCAGTTTATGCATCCTTTATTTAAACATGTCGATTTTGCTTCGGTTAATTTGGAGTCTCCAATCCTAAAAAACCCAACCACGGTCCATCCAAGTAAAGAGTTTGCATTTTTTAGTCTGCCAGAGTCATTAATTGCCCTCAATGATTTGGGTATTGACTATGTCGCACTTGGCAATAACCACGTTTATGACTATCGAGCATCTGGACTGAACGATACCTTGAAGTACGTCGAGCAAGCCGGACTCAAACACAGTGGCGCAGGCACAAGCGCGGCAGAGGCATTTAAGCCCTATAGTCTAAGCCTTGGTGAAGCAACCATAGACTTTGTTTCCGCGACTTCTATTACAGGCGATCAACATACCGTCACTTATGTGGCATCAGACGCTAAAGGGGGAGCTGCCGATCTAACAGATACCAATGGTATGAAAGAAACAGTGGTGCAAGCCAGTAACAACGGCCGCTTTGTTGTGGCTCAGCTTCACGGCGGTGATGAGTATTCATACGCACCAACGGCGTATATTTCAAACCGATTTGATTTACTTTCCAAAAATGGCGCTAACTTGATGATTGCCCATCATCCTCACGTTGCGCAAGGGTTTGGCTTATACAATGGCGTACCAAGCATACTTGGGCTAGGCAACTTTGTGTTTGAGCAAAATCGTCTTGAAACCTTTTTAGGACTGATAGCTGTGGTAGAGTTAGAAACTGCAGGCACACCTAAAATCAGTGCACTAAAAGCCTATCCCGTTTATCTAGAAGACTATGTTCCTAAGTTTGTAAGTGGCGACCTTGCCAATGCCCTACTAAAACGTATCGCTGAATTTTCTTCACCCGAAGTCGGTATCTCATTGCGCTCGGGATTTGCAGAAGTCACCTTCGATAAACCGGTTCAAGCAAAAGCAACCGAGCAACAAGTTATTACCTTAGAAGCCGGTGAGCATATTGTCGATTTACGCCAATATTCAAGCAGTGCTGAGTTCCTTAGTAAACTCACAGCTAGTGATGCTCAAGCAGAGATTGTGCTTGGACGAGACTTATTGTTCTTTGGGGATTTTGAAGACTGGGACAGCGATAACGAAAAAGGGGAAGTCTCTCGTTGGTTAATTGAGGCCGACGATATCGCGCCGTGTTTAGTCGGCAAATATCGTGGCGTACAAGGGCTTTGTTTACAACGAACGCAATTTAACGAAACACCAACGCGTGTGCCGTTCAAACACACAATTCGTACCATGCCTATTACACCAGCGCCGAGCACAGCACAGGCTTACCATGAGCTCTCGCTCTTTGGTTATGCCAAAGGAGAGAACGCTGGTGAGTTTAAGGCTGATATTCGTATCTTAACATCAGAAGATAGCCTTATCTTTTCTGAGTCAACGCCCCAATTAAAGCCAGCGGGGAGCTATGAGTGGCAAACGTTTAGACAAGATATTACCTTACCTGACGATTCCGTCGTGCTTGGTGATGAAGGGCTGCCTGCTCGTGGAGTCCAGTTTGGCCTCTCCATGGCGCCACCAAGTAGTGGTGAAAGTGCCTTATTTTTAGATGATATTGCGATGATCTCGTGGCAGCGCCCTGTGCAGCTTCAAAACGGTCAGTGGCAAAGCGCACAAATCCATGGCCAAGAATTTATTAAAGTAAAAGTAGCGAAGACGACTGAGCTGACTCTCACTTTTAGCCAACAATAAGAGAGTAAAAAAAGCATGTCGGTTTTTAGTCAATTAAACTTTATAAAACGCCAACGTGAGTTTTGGCTATTTATGAGCTTATTCGCTATTTTGTTGATCGCCTCAGCGTCCGGCTTGTATAAACAGGTAAACCTAATCGGGTTACAATGGTTTTCTAAGCTCAACACCACACAAGCAACGCAAGTAGTCGTGATTGAAGCGGAAAACTTACAACAACAACATCAGCAGTTGGTAAAAATACTCTCTGACTATCAACCAAAAGCCGTTGTGTTCTTTGCAAATACCGAACTTTCGCCACAACAGTACGATGGCTCGATTTACTATCCATTCAATACGCAATCGGTTTGTCTGTTGGAAACAGAAAATTGGTATGGCAGCGCAATCAGCCTTGCACCACCAGCAAACACGTGTGACATACTGTGGGATAAAATATTTCCGCAGCATGGTGAATACCTCAACAAAATCATAGACTACTCGCTGCCTTATTATTCACTACCAAAATTCAGTGCGCAGAGAGTACTTGATGGTGACCTATTCACAGCACAACTCAGCGAAAAGGTCATCTTAGTTGCTCAGCATTCAAAGTTTTCACGCTTGAATAGTAATGCTTATTTTGGTGCGCAAGAACTTCCGCCTGTTTACCTACAGGCATTTATCGCCAATAGCTTTGCATCCGACAGCTTTATTCAGCCTTTAAATAAAGTGACGATAGTCGCACTCATGGTACTAGCATCAATATTTTTCTTAGTGTGGTACCAAAGAAATGCGACCAAGACCAATGTCATCATTGCGGTATCCACCAGCATATTACTGATCATAAGTGGCCTTGCTGCGCATCATTGGTACTCCGTGTTATTGCCGCTTGGTGAGCTGCTATCTTTGATATGGCTGACGCTACTTTGGGTGTTTATCTCTTTGAAATGGTCAGAAGAAGAAAACTTAAAGTCTCTCATCGCCCTGATCCAGCAACGTATGATGGGTCGATATCTACCACGGCACTTTCTTGAGCATAGTGAACCTTGGGATGCAATAATCCAACTGGTTAATCAGCAGCTTAATCTGAGAAGAAGTATCTTTCTCACTCGCTTAGAGGGTGACCACAGAGTAACTGAAATACGCGCGATACACTGTCAGCTCAGTGATATCTTAGAGATGCGACGAGATTACGAGCGAGTACCTTATTCAGATGCAATCAAAGCTTTTGGTGCTATCAAAATTACCCGCCCTTTCTTCCAACATCTCGCGGAAGATGAGCAGCAGTATATCGCACCCTTGATGTACGCAGGAGATGTTCGGGGTTTTTGGGCGCTAACCGTCACTCCTCAAGATAACTTTGATGAGCAAGCATTTATTAAAAATGTAAATCTCTTTGCGCATCAAATTGGTGAATTATTATTCCACTATAAAGTGTTTTCTGCTGAGCAAAAAAACCTCAAAAGCACACTGACTCGGGCGCTGACTTTTTCTCTAAAGGAACCGTTAAGTCATAAAATCAAAAATGCAATTAATGAGATGGATCAAAAACTCACCTCACTGGAGCATGTCTTCAACCAGCTTCACAGTGCCAGTATTTTATATAACTTATTTGGCCAAATTGTGCAGGTAAATGAATCTCTTGAACGCTTTGCGAGAGAGCATAAGCTGTCTATTTTCGACATGTCCGCCTTAGACTTACTGTGTCGCTGTACCGAGATGGATAGTGAACAAGCTAAAGGAAAGCTGCGCTATTTAACCCTAAAACGTGGCAAAATCGTATTACCCGTATATTTAGACAATCGAACTTATTTACTAAGCATTCGCGCCTTACTCAAACAATCAACCAGCCTTAACGCCAGTACCCCATTTGAAACCAGCGGGGTGTTATTTGAATTTATTGACCTTGGCGAGCAGTTATCTCAGCTAGATGATAAAGAAGCCTTTTTAACACACTTGTCAGAGCAGCTTGCGGTTAACGAGCAACTTTTGCCTGAAGAGTGGGATGACGAATAGATGGACTGGACGCTGACGCTATTCCCAAGTGCGGGCGGACTTGGGCAGTCCGTTATCACGTGTGTTTGGATAGGCATCGCGGTTGTTGCATTTTTCAATCTAAGGTTTGGCTTCCCGTTAACTGGTTTAGTGGTTCCAGGTTACCTAGTCCCTTTATTTATCGTGAGCCCAACATCGGCTTGGGTGATCATTGTTGAGGCCATTGTCGTTTATGGCTTAATGCGGTTTTTTGCCAAAACACTTGTTGAGCGACTGGGCTATGCAGAAATGTTTGGCCGCGACCGATTTTTTGCCATCGTTTTGTTAAGCATTATTGTCCGAGTTACCATGGATGTGCTGTTTTGGCCACTGGTCGCCGCGTACTTAACACAATGGGACATCACTTTTGATTATGCCGCACAGCTTTATAGTCTCGGGCTGATTATCATCGCATTGACCGCCAATGTAATGTGGAATGGCGGCTTTAAATATGGCATAAAAGTCACTGCTATTCAGTTGATTGTTACCTATATCATCATTCGTTTTGGATTGATGACGTTCACCAACTTTAGCATTGCCAATCTTGCCGTCATGTACGAAGCTGTTGCGGCCTCCATTATTGCAGCCCCTAAAGCTTATATTATCTTGGTGATCACCGCGTTTATCGCATCAAGGGCTAATTTAAAGTACGGCTGGGAATTTAATGGCATTATGCTGCCTGCGCTGCTAGCTCTGCAACTGATGCAACCCACTAAGCTGCTCACATCATTCGTAGAAACAGCGATTATTTTAGTCTTTGGATATGTAGTCTTAAACTTTACTCGTTTAAAACACGCCAATATCGAAGGCGCACGACTCATGCTGCTGTTTTTTAATATTGGCTTTGTCTACAAACTGATTTTAAACTACGTCGTCGTCGGTTACTTTCCAACCTTAAAAGTGACCGATACCTTTGCTTTTGGCTACATGCTATCGACCTTACTCGCCCTTAAAATTTACCAAAAAAATGCGCTAGGCCTTGTGATCCGTGCAACTTTTCAAACCTCAATTGTTGGTGGCTTTATCGCCATATGTATTGGTTTTGCAATTATGGTTATTCCAAGCCTATTCGTACAAAGTAATACATTAGCGATAAATGAAACAGCCAGCGATTTAACGCTCGGCCAAGTGATCAGTAATTACAAGAGCCAGCTGTATACTCAAAATGCGGCTAACGTTAATGTCAGCCAATATGTGACCGAGCAGCAACGTAGCCACTTTAAGCAAGCAATTAGGTTGCTTAAGCAGGATAGTGAGTCACGCTATGCCGAGGCCGCCACCTTACTGCGTCAAGCCGACTTTTCTTTGCAGCGTACGACACAATTTTTAGTAATAAAAGACAATCAACAAGATCATAAACGCGGCCTGTTTATCATTAATTTAGCTGCTCAAAAAGCCCATATCATCAGTGTGCCTTACCCCACCGCTGAGCGTCTTGCCAGCGAAGCTGGTGGGATATTGTTTTCCTATTGGCAAAGTCAGGCTATGGCATTTGGCAATGCGCGACCTAACCAAAGTGGCAATAAGAACGGCAAACAAAGCGAGTTCTACAGTGACTTTTTCATCGCGATGGATACCCCAGAGGTAGTCCAACTCAGAGAAATTAATCAGCAAGTAAGCCAATTGATGCACCAACACAGTTTAAAAGAAGACGCACAGATGTGGATATTTAACAGTGTGCCAAGCTCAGTACAACAATCTGAACTTGCTACCTTGTTTAACATCAACGATGCACACTTTGGTCTGGCGGCAAATGCTCCTTTACCTTACAGCCAGTTCCATGGCCAGATGATAGAAGCGTATTTAAGCTCGGATAGCTATTCGTCGTTACTAAGCGCATATGGCCTGCAACGTATCGACAAAGACATAGATAAAATAAGCACAAGTGATGAGAGCATACAGGCACTTATTGAAGCATTTTCTAGTCACATTAGCGCCAAAGGTAGCGGTGCATTTAGCGCACTGAGCGATACCAGTGCTGCACTGTGGGAATATGAAGTGTTAAGGCCGTTATTTGCTATCACCCAAAACCTTGAGATAGTGACAACGCCGGAAACGCTTGAGGTAAGGCTGAGTCAGATAAATCGCGTAGCAAACCTATTACAGTACCAATTAACTTTAGTTGAAAATAACCAAGGGCAATTCGTTGCAATTTCTCCTTTAAATACCAAATCTGCCTATGATTTGGGTCAAGGGGTGTACTTTATTGCCTTGCTGGCTAAACCATCCCTCACTATTGCGGTGCCTAGACCGCTCTTTGAAAGTAACACCTTGGAGTTCTCTGGTCAGTTGTTTACGGCCGCCCATGCAAAGTTACTGGCGATCGCTGGTGCTCATCCGTATACCAGCATAGATGCAAATGTAATGGCAGCCGACAACGTGCGGTCATTATTTAATGTGGTGTATCAAAGTGCACAGCGCTACTTTTATGATAACCCCTTACTTAATTTACAGATCCGCAGTCATAGCGCGCCTGCAAGCATCAGACCTTCAGCGCTTGCGTACCAATTTACAACGCCTAACCCTATTCATAATGACACCATTGCTACACTGCAAAGGGTGCTGGCAGATCTGGGTGTTAATACTCAAACCGTATTAGGACAACAAGCAACTAGAGGCTTAGAACTCGGTACCACACCACAGTCGGGATATCAGCTGTTCGCACCAAAAAGTGAGTTAGTGGCCCTGTGGTTGGCATCAGATTTTAAATCGCACTTTGCCATTACCAACGACGCTTTATTGCAACGCCTTTTAGCCGTTGCGCACACACCTAAACTCAAAGTGATCGACTTGCTAACCCTCTCTCCAGATGATTGGCATGAAGCTAGTGCACAATTTATTGACGCGCTTAACGTCGCCACAGGCCGTTATGCCACCACCCAACATTTACCAATGCTCCAAGCGCTTTGTCAATTTGAAAGCCAATGTAAAATAAGCGCCTTCAGCACGCATAGAAATGGTGAGCTGGGATTAATGTTTACCCGAGATAACGCACTGCTCGCGCTATACTTACCAAGAAGAAATCGCGTTATTGATTTAGCCACTTATGCAAAAGCGGTTCATGAGGGGCGTTATGTACTGGATTAAGCAGATATTACGATTTGCTATTTTTACGGCTTTGCTGCTACTTTTTGTTTGGTTCGCCGTCACTTTATTTGTGTGGGTAAAATCAGCGGAGCCTTCAAATACCTCGACCCTGTTTAATATTCGCTCCAATGTGCATTGGCTAAAAACCGACAGTGCACTGAAGTTTTCCTTTTCTGCGTCTCGGACCATGTCTGTTCGGGTGTTGTCTAATGGGATATTCGAATCTCAGCCGCTGGATGATCAGCCTGTCAACTATGCTATTGAATATCAGTTACTTGATGCAAAAGGAGCTATTATTTATCACGGTACTTATCACCATGCAGCTAAAGCTGCCTCGAACGACTTTCAGCAACAGGTAAAACAGATCATTGAAAACCGTGAAGCGTTGGCCGTGGCGTCTGGACAATCCTTTTATTTAAATCGTGAAGAGTTACAACAAGCTACGACTATCACGTTAAAGTTGATACCAGAGAATGCTCAGCTTAAAGGCGTGGTGGTACGCGTCCATGCCCAAACTAGTAACAGTATTACCGACCCCGCCAAAGCGTGGCTGAAAAGGCCAACCGAGTGGCGTGAACGCATGACGAATTACCACACCATAGGTGAAAACGCCTTAACCAACGAAGAAAAATACAATTCAGTCATGTTAGATTGGCAAAAGCTAGCGCCGCAGGGTGTGCCTAATATTGACTTTCGTGCTGACTTGTTATACGAATCACTGCCCTACAATGTGCTTAATCATGATTTTTCGACCCAGCTAGACTTAGATAGTTTGTTTATTTCTGAGCAGCTAAGCGCAAGTTTTCGCGTCTATGAACACACGGAATATTTATTAAGTCATTCCGAGAATGCAAATCTTACTTTTGTTTGGCACGATTTACGCCAACTCGAAGCGCCAAAGCCACTAACGCCTGAGGTGCTATCCGCTGCGCAAGCTAAACTAAGCAACTTACCAACCGGCCTTGTTACCATTAGCGCAAGCGCCCCCACCAGCATTCGGGTATTTAGTAATGGCGTTGACCCTATAGTTCCGCTACATAGTTATTATTATATGCTCAACGCGCAAACGCCGGTTTACTATCAAGTCTCTCCTAAAAGCGATATCGCTATAGAGTGGCGCGCGCCCATTGGCAGCACTCTCTCTGTGAGCCTCTATAGCAATAATGAACGGATCAAGGACTATGTTTTTACCGCAACGGCAGAGCAAGCTTTGTTTGATAGACTGATAACTGAAACCACGGAGCGACAAACCTTACCAACCGCAGAGAAGCGTTATTTGGCAATACCAGATAACGTTAATCAAATCAAAATTGAAGCCGAAGACGCGATGGTGAAGCTGCAAGCTCGCAGTCCAACATTTAATTATCTGAGCCATCGTTGCGATTCGGTGTGTGACCCTGAAAGTCCAGTTTATCAAGGGATTGACGCATGGTTTAGCCAAAAGGCCGACAACCATTATCTCTTTCACACTCAAAAGCAGATAGCATCGGTGCGCTTATTTGAAGCGCCACCTGAAGTACCTGAGTTGCTGCCTCAATACCGCTCCAAAGACTTAGATCAGCTTTTAGCTGTATCGGATATCGCGTTGGTGCCCATTGAGCAAGCTTACTTTGATAACTCAGTACCGCAAATGGAGTTTGAATATCGTCAGGTAGCCAAATCTGCACTATTTAAGCTCGGTAAAGCAACAAGCTACCCAAGCAGTGTGATTGTGAAGCAACAGCATAAACCTACATTATTTGAAGTTCCGTTAAACAGCTTACAAATAGAGGAGTTGGCGAACACCCAAGCACTTTTCATCAATCAAGGGATCCCAAGAACCGTGCGGAAGATCCGCCTGTACAAAGTGGCAAAAACAACGCCATTTACCGTTGCTGTTAGCGAGGATAACTTGCAACCTAACGCTTTGGTCGTCAAAGTGTTTAGTGCCGACCCTCAAGCTGAAATCACGGTAGCAACCGCTCTGGATAGCACTAAGGTAATCACCCCAAGCGATGAATACACGATTTTAGCTAAACACTTTGTACTACACCTAAACCCTGCACAAACGAGGATGCTTTTTAACCCTAATCACGCAGAGCTTTACGAGTACCCGAGTATTACTTTGCCGCTGTTTCAAGACTTAACATCGCCTAAAACCATGACGCTTCGCTTTTCACATGATGTTTGGATAAGTGTATTAGAGGAACATGAACAACCTGATGCAACATTAAACTGGTGGCAAGATGAAACGCCTTAGTCGCTGCGCACTTTACATTACATTGTGCCTGTCATTGAATGTTAACGCTGCGGTTCCCGACAGCAGCAAAATGGCGCACTGGTTTAAGCAACCTGTAGCGCTCGATGGCTGGCAATTTACGCAACACGCAGAGCAATTTACATTGACGCCAAAACCTCAAAGTGAAGCGCATGGCGAAGTCACATATGCACCAAAGCATCGGCCTTGCGTGGTGTCTGTTCCACATCGCTTTCATGATAAACATACGCAGACCATTGGTGAGCACATTTTCCAGCACAGTTGCCAAGTGTTACTGAACAACACAAAACACAGATACGATAACAACGACACAGGTAAAACCTATGATTACGCCAAGCAACCTCACAATATTCACGCGTCAGCTATCATAGCTTTTACATCTTTACACCCAACAGCAAAAGTATTCCAAATACATGGGTTTAGTCAGAAAAAGCGAAAAACCGACGCCGGTAAACTAAGCGAAATAATTTTGAGCCAAGGCAAAACAAATGACGACACACTATGGAAGTTGAAGTCTTGTCTTGTTAAGCAAGGTTATCGGGCGCTGATTTACCCTCAAGAAGTCCAAGAACTTGGCGGGACGCAAAATATCATGCATCAGCTTGCGCTTCCTGAATATAGCTTTATCCATATTGAGCTAAGCTATCAAACAAGAAAGCAATTAATTAATAACAATCAACAACTAGAGCAGTTTACTAAATGCGTGCAATCACTTTTATAATGACACTAATGCTGTTTGCAACGATATCCCGAGCAAATGAGATAGGGATACAAACGGCTGCCCAATGGGTTGATCTGTCACGTATGCAATTTATCCAAGCCAATGCTAACAAGCACTTTGCACCGCAGCAAAAAGCCTGGCTGTTTTTGCCAAGTCACGCGTGGTTAGTAACGACACCAAATGCCCTCGAGACATTCGAGTTTTTTGCAGGGGAAACTCCAAAGCTACAACGTGCCATTCCAACGTCCGATTGGTTATGTATTCAATCCCGCTGCCAACTGAGTGCAACAGCACAAAACCGGTTAATTCAGGTTGCTTACACAGGTGATAACGCTCAATCTCTCGCGCTTTGGCAAGGCAGTATGCACAGCCATAGAGATCCGTATCGAAGAGCACTCAGACTGCCAGGACTTGACGACCAAATACTGCAATTAGCGCAAGATACAGAGCGCTGGTTTCACCTACAACCTACACAAGTGACAAGCGTATTCTTTGAGCACGCCAAAAAGCTCAAACTAGAGGTTCGAAAAGATCTGCACGCGATTGCGCAAAATGGTACTGCTACAATTAAAGTTAACGGTGAGGTTATCAGCACCATTGCAATATCAGATATCCAAGCGGATGAGTACCTTGAGCCTAAAGTCGGCTTATCTAACCAAGATTATATTACCGTCCCGCAAGGTAGTTATCTCACTATCACAACATCGGTGCCTACCTACCTTAACTTACTACAAATGCACCGTGGTATTTACGACGACAATGCAGGAATAAAGCAGCAAGAGTCGTTATTTAATCCGTATTGGAATAAACAGCTGAACGAGCAGCTTAGCGCCCTTTACATGAATGGTGATACTTCTCCACTCACTTTTAGCGCTACTGATACAGCATTGGCGGTCAAACGTAAGCAAATGCTTAACGATATTGCCTCTACACTGTACTTTTTAACGCCAAGCTCCCCTCAACCGCTCACTCATCATGTTGCGATAAGTGGAGTAACACTGGGCAGCCGCAGCGCCGCTGGGCAAGTGCTGCTCACCTCGAGCGCTCAGCGAGTCAATTACATTACCTCGTCTCAGCCACTTAACTATCGTCTTGAGAACATACTGAGAATGGATAATGCAATTACCTTGTATGTTCGATCAAGAACGCAAGAGCGCTTAACCATCACCAGCGAGCATGGCCGACATACGCTGCTTGTTGCGCCTAGCAGTCATTTTCAAAGACTTACCCTACACATAAATCCAGCATCCAAAGCTGTGACGATTGAAGGTGCTGCGCAAGCGCTTGATATCGCTGTAGCAGTCAACCGCTTACAACCATTTCCCGACTTCTTGACCATGACGCAAGAAACGCTAGGCCAAGGGCCACTCGTTCAAGGTCTGTTGGCAAGAAGCAAACAAAATCGAGCGGACACTTATCATTTATCACTGAGTGGGCTGAGTGCGCCGGAAATAAGCGTTAAGACAGACAGCCACGACCAGTTTACCGCCACTAAAGTGCTTGCGGAACTGCAAATGGTAGCAAAGACCAAACCCCTCATGGCGCTTGCAAAACTAAAGCCGTATTTGAGTGGTCATAGTGAGCAAGTTACGTTAATGGCTTGGCAACTTAATATTGCTATTTTGACTCAGCTAGAACGCAGTGGAAACGCCGAGGTGTTACTAAAGTCATTGCTTAAAAGCACCGCCCAATCTTTAAGAGAATACGCTGCCAATGAGCTACTCTCGAGATATTTAGCAAGGAATGAATATATCCAAGCTAGCCTATTATGCGCTGCCCACGAAACCGATATCACGCAATATCAATGCAATGATATCCTGTTGACATATCTACTTGACTCCGGGCTTCAGCAAGAAGCGCTGTGGACAAGCCAGCAAATGGCATTAACACCAAAACAGGCCGAACAAATCGCGGCAATTCAAACAAATGAACTTACCGAACCACAATACAGCCTCAGTCACTATGGTTTACAAGTCGTGGAGTCACTGGATGATCAAACTGAGCACTATCCGCTAAGTTCAGATAAACCAATCAAGCTGGTTGCTAAAACACCTTTGACGGTCAAGCTAAGTGCACGTGCAGCCTACCAAGGACAAGAATACAAAAATACCCAATGGTTACTGTATGAACACAACACCAAAACCCGGCTTTTACCCATATTTAGTGATATTGCAGCAAACTTACAATTGCAACCACAAGCGACTCGGTTATCTGTTGCATCACAGCAATATATCCAATTAGCCGCACATGAAAGTCTCACGCTTTTCAGTAGTAATGATTTGTTTGTAGAGATCCGGGTGCAACCAGACACCGCGAATACTCCAGCTTTTGTAGATAAGTCTGCACACTTGGTTAGTCGCGCTGATGCGCGCATAGCAGATGAGCTCAGCGCTAAAGAAATCGCGATAAATGCCTTGTATCAATTGAGTCAGCAAACATTGTCTAACGAAAGCTACAACAGGGTCCTTCAACGTCTGCACCCAAGTTTATCGGGTGATGCCGTTTTAACCGATTTATATGCCCGCTTGATGCGCTATGGTCAATGGCTTGCCGCGGAACAATATACTAGCTATGTTGGCACGCAAAAGGTAAAGGTTGATACGCTTGCGGCGCAAAGCGTTGGTGACCAGATCACCGCACACCTCACAGAAAATCAGCCGTCAGGCCTGCCGCTCAGAGCAAACGAAATACTGACTATTGATTTTTCTGAGTACCAACAAGTTCAAGTAAGAGTAAAGTTTGCCTACTCTTCCGCCAAGCAAATTGTTGCACCGCCTGCTAATGTAGAACTAGTAGGGCCAAATCAAGGTGATGTGATCTCGCTGCAGCCAATGCAACCGCTCTATTACGGCATTAAACAAATCGAGACGCGACAAGGACTATTGCAATTACGTTGGCTCAACCCTCTATCGGGACAAAGCGTGAGCGTACGTCCGCAATACTTCAACCAAGGTCAATGGCATGATATCCCATTGGATACGAGGCAGATTTTTTATCGCTCTGATGAAACAACCCCAATCACGGCGAAATTAACTCGAGATAGCCTGATAAAAATTGAAACCTTTGCCGATGGTATTAGAAATGAAGCCACCTATTTTCACCCAGCAGGACAAGTCTCACTAAGCGGCCAGCAACAACCAACGTTAGCACGCATGTCTATCTGGACGTTAAGTCCAACATTGCACCGCGTTAATCTAGTACCTGAAGTGCCAATGTTCTTAAAAGCCAAGCAACAGTTAACACCAACAAGTGCTGAGCAAGTATTTCAGCAAGCTCTCATTGAAACTGATGAAAGTCGCACTGGCGTCGAAGGATTTTTGAATATTGATAGCGACGACATTGTACAGACAACGGAGCCTAGCCCCAGCCGTACCACACTCGATTTAGGTGTATCATTGAGAGTGAAGGATGAGAATAACTGGTACCGCATCGATACTTTCTACACGATGGATAATCATCACCAAGACACCTTCTCTATTAATGGTCAATATGATTGGCTCTCGCAGCAGTCGAACTGGTTTGCAGAAGCGAGGATGCGTAATCGTTGGCAGGATGCAACGGCAATCAGTGAAACCCATTTAAGCTCTAGTATTTCGGCAAAGTTTGGCCAAATTCACCGTTATAACAGCGGTTTTAGAAGCATTTGGTGGTGGCAGCCTTTTTACACTTACACCAGTATCAGCAAGGACGAATTTATTGCAGACGAGCAAATTGGCCCTGATATGTACACCTTTTACCGTAATAATCACAAGCACGGCTGGCAAGCGCATGCTGGGCTGCGCTATCAGCCTTGGGTTGATAGTTACTTCGGCTCCGGCGTTACACTGACGTCAAATCAAGATTGGCAAACGCTCGACAATGCAATGTTTTCACTTGATTGGTATCAATTTTATCAAGGCCATATTTTCCACGCCGGATTAACATCAAGCTATGTATTTGCCGATCAGAACCGTCCCAATCCAACATGGCAATACTTAACTCAATTAGGTTGGCAAACGGGTTTTGACTTTAGCCATAACACCGCAGGTTGGTTAGGCGTAACTTGGACTCAAGACTGGTTTAACAATACCCATCAGGTTGGGCTACAAGTACGTTTAGGCAATTTGCAGCAAACTGCTTTTGCCCCCTATGCTCACGATGAAATTATTTTTGAATCGTTACAGCTAAGTCATTTATTAGAGCAAGATTTACATGAGCGCTAAAGCCTTAAAGAGTCAATTAGAAGCCCTATTTTTTGCCGAAACTGAAAAGTTTTGGCTGAACTTGTATCAACATAAATACAGTGCGTTAATCGACGAATTGTGCGCATGGGAACTCATTTACAATCGCCCTGAAAACGAGGATGAAACCGACTGGCTGGTACTTCAATCTATCGCCTTTTTGCGCCATAAAATTGAGACCCTACATGAGCAAATCTTGCTGCTAGAGGTATCCCACACCGGATTTGTACAGCGTATCGCTAAGTCTGAATTCGCCAGCGAAAAAGAGCTTCATATTATTGCTTATGCTCAAGAACTTGGCACTACTAAAGCCGCGTTAGAACAAGATAAAAAAGCTTTTTCACGATGGTTTGACGAAGGTGCTGTAGTTGCTCGATACCAACATCAAGTTGCCACTATTGAACAACAGGTTAAGTTTTTAATCGCCAAACTAGGGGCGCTAACGAATCGATATTTACGTGCTCACCACGATACCCTAGAAAATGCCTGGCAACGCTTGGATTTACAGCCATTTTGCTTAAATTTACTCGCCCATAGTCAAAATCAACATATTCGTCATGGCTTGATCCGCGCACTGGTCAATATGGTCGCAACCTTGAACAACTATGAGGTTGACTCGGAATTAGACGCAGATCTTATCGCCAAACTTATTGAGTTGCTTGAGTCTGACAATATGCCCTATCAGGCAACCGTCGATATTTTAGAGATCTTAATACATCAACGCCCCACCTTTATTCGTGCCTACATGTGGGCTTTGCTTGAAGAAGCGAACGATATTGAAAATAGTCAGCAAGTTGATGCCGAAGTACTCTATATTTTGAGTATCTTTCCTAAAATTATTGTCAGCCAGCCAAAGCTTACAGAAAAAGATCTCAATATGCTTTGTGCACTCAGCGAGCACACCTTACCTAGGGTGCGCCAGGTTACGCTAGAGTTTGTCGAGTTTTATCCCACATCGTTTGCACAAGAGTTAATCGCCAAACGGTTTGAGCAAGAGAGTGAAAATGCCGTACTTTTCACCTTGATAAAACAGTTATCCGCCGACCGCTTTTGCCAACACGACTTTGCATTTTTACTGTGGCAACGTGTACTAACTGGAGACTTTAGTATGCAACTCAAGCGCTTAGCACTTGAGCAAAGCGCGCGTATTATGTTGAATATGCAACTTGAATCAAATCAAGCCGATCTCTGCTTCAAACGGTTTGTTGACACCTTGAATGACTGTTTATCGAACGAAACAAACATCGCCGTTTGCCGTTATATCACCAGAGCCAGAGAGCAGCTAGGTAGCTTCTATCATCAAGCCATCATCGCGCAGCTCAATGCTTCCCTTGAAGCCAACGAACAAAGTGACGCACTGGCAACTTGGTCTCGTGATGAACTGGGCCGCTCACTTTCTTATATCGCACAGCGCGGTCAAAGTCTTAATGCCTCAAAAACAAAAGCTGGCTGGCGTATCCAACAAGGCTATCGTCAAGCAAGAAGATTATGGCGAGTAATACACGAAATAAGACAACCAAGTACCGATAAACGTCAAAGCTATTCTCATACCAAAGCGAAAAAGCCCAGCGTATCGATCCACGTCCCTAGCTGCACTACCGCGGAAATTAGCGAAACAAAAGTGCCGGGGGAATTGCTCTTTAATATCGCTGAACAAACGAGTCGACCACATCTACCATTACTCGACTTTTTGCTAAGTGTACTGACCAATGACCACAGTAAAGAAGACGCCAAAACCTATACGCCAGATGGTATTTTAGCCGTTACTCCGCCATCGACTTTATGGCAACGCCTTAAGGCGTACTGGACCATAACATGGCAGTTTGCAGAGCTAGACCGCTTAAGAAAAGGCAACGAGCTTGAGCAAAGTAAGTATTTGGATGCACTTAGCACGCTGGGGTTTTCGCTACGCTTTAGTGCCTACGGGGATATCGCGGGAACGCCATTTCCTGTCGCGAAAGACATTCAGCAACTTTATACTCGCTCTGGTGTCACCTCAGCGCTACTCACCATGTGGAGCAGTTTTAAAGAATACGTCGATGCCATTTATCAGAATAGTATTTCGCAGCTGGTTTTCTTTGTGCTTGCATTTATTAGCTACTTTTGGACTCGGCATATTTATGTCAGTAAAAGAATAAAGCAAAATCGCAAACACATTCCGGTGTCCATTGGCGGCTGGGGAACACGAGGAAAATCGGGAACCGAGAGACTTAAGTCGGCTTTATTCAGTAGTTTAGCACTGAGGGTAGTGAGTAAAACTACCGGCTGTGAAGCGATGCTTATCTATTCAAAAATTTCTGGTGAGCAATATGAGATCCCGCTATTTCGGCCTTTCGACAAGGCGAGTATTTGGGAGCAAGCTGATGTGCTACATTTTGCAAAACAGGTAAAGGCGGACGTTTTCCTGTGGGAATGTATGGGCTTAAACCCAAGATATGTAAAAATTCTAGTTCGCTGGATGAAAGACAATTTTGCTACCATTACTAATGCCTACCCAGACCATGAAGATATTTTGGGCCCAACAGGCTTAGATGTGGCAAAAGAAATGTCTGCCTTTTTGGGCTACAACACCCAAGTGTTCACCGCCGAGCAGAATATGGCCTCCGTGCTCAACTTGGCGGCGGAGCAAAAAAACACGTCGCTAATTCAAATTCATTGGGGCGATGGGTATCAAATAACGCCTGACATTCTCGCAAAATACCCCTATGTTGAGCATCCGGATAACATCGCCTTAGTCTGCAAAATGGCGCAATATATTGGCATCAATAAAGACTATGTGTTCAAAGAAACGGCTTCTAGGGTTATTCCCGATGTTGGCGTGCTTCAGCAGTTTACGACCGCAAAGATTGGTGCAATCAGTCAAAGCTTTATCAACAGCATGTCTGCCAACGAACGTCTAGCAACGATAGAAAATTGGAAACGCTTAAACATCGTCGAACAGGGAAAACAGGGGCAAATTGTTGCACTAATTAATAATCGCAACGACCGTGTAGCGCGCTCGCAAGTATTTGCGAACATTCTGGCCAATGATCTGCATTTTGATGCCATTGTGGTGATCGGCACCAATATCGATGGTTTCTTTAAGTACTTTATGGTTGCACTGGACAATCTCTTACACAGTATTTTCAGCAATAACGACCACAATGCACTGCGCGATTTACTCACGCGCTTTAGGCTCACATTATCGCGAGATGCGCTTATCGCATCATTAAATACTACGGCAGACAAGCTGCCTGAGTCTGCGTTTTCAAGCCTCGACTCGCTGCAGTCGCAACTTAATCATGAAAACGACACACATCAGCCCACTCTAAAGCGTTTTGAGGCGTGGACGATTGCCCAGTCGCTTTTGGCAGTTGAAGATCTGAACACTAGGCTTTCGCAAACAACAGCGCTTGCAGAGCAACTTGCCACTCTCAAATGTACGTTAGTGCATGATAGCGACATTAAGCCTGATGCCTTAAATCAAATCATTGCCAAACAAGCACTGCCAAATGAACATCAAATTATCGTCGGCATGCAAAATATCAAAGGTGCGGGACTGGGCTACGTTTACATGTGGCAAAAGTGGCAGTTGTTTAATCAGCATTGCGAGCGCCTGAGCCGCCGCAGCGTAACACAAACTGAGTTTAGAAATGGCTTAAGTAGAATTTTACAGCAAGAGGAGCTCAGCGCGATTGAATGCCAATACTTAGCTGACAAGCTCGACTTGTTCAAAATGTTGCCCAATGCCCAAAGCGAATTCAGCCAAGCCGAATTAACGCAAATAAAGCGCAAACTCGAGCAACAAATGCAACGCTTACAAAGTAAAGATAATACGCGGGCTCACTCGCCGCTAACACGCTTTTTGAATAAATTGGTCGAGTCATTTTTAGATGCCGGCGCGGCGGTAAAAAGGAAAAAAATCGCAGTTCAGGTATACAAAGATATCGCCGACTTTAGGATCACAATAGAAAAGGCAACCCTTATTTTAAGTGAATTAAATCGCTCGCAAAAACCTGGATGGTTGAAATTACAAAATGGTAAGCGCCGCAAAAAATAGCTCGGCGCTTGTTACCCGACCACTAAAACGTAGATAAGTTTAATGATCAGCGTCACCATTAATAAAGGCAGTACATATTTGGCATACTTTTGCATTTTATCTAGCCCTAAACGCTGCTGATACTTTTCCAATAACGGTATCAAGACGACCAACGCGATGACTAAACTCACTAATAATATAACTACATTCATCTTAGTTCCTCTTTCTAAACAGGTATCTTACAACCGGTATTCACTTCAAGCAAAATTCCAGCTATGCTCATAAACACATCTGACCAGTAGAATAACAATGATGAAAACTGCTATCACCGAATTATTTGGCATCGAAAAACCCATTATATTACCCGGCATGAGCTGGATTTCTGTCCCTGAGCTTGTTGCGGCTGTGAGCAATGCTGGTGGCTTAGGTATTTTAGCCACGGGCCCGCTCAGTCAGGACGAGACACGTCAAGCAATACGAAAAATTCGTGCACTCACCGATAAGCCTTTTGGTATTGGTGTGACGTTAATGATGCCAGGCGCCAAAGAAAATGCCAAAGTCGCATTAGAAGAGCAAGTGCCTGTTATCAATTTTTCTTTAGGAAAAGGCGATTGGCTAGTACAAGCAGCTAAAGCTTACGGCGGACAAGTCATTGCCACTGTGGTGACACAAAAGCATGCACTAGCAGCACAAAAATCTGGCGTTGATGCGCTATTAGTTACAGGTCATGAGGCCGCAGCCCATGGTGGTGAAGTAACTTCACTGTGTTTAGTGCCGAGCATAGTCGATATTGTCGATATACCTGTGATTGCCGCTGGGGGATTTGCCGATGGTCGAGGACTTATCGCCGCGCTAGCGCTTGGCGCAGAGGGCGTTGCAATGGGCTCTCGTTTTGCAACATCTAAAGAAAGTCCTTTGCATCAACATGTCAAAAATACTGTAGTGGAAAAAGATGTTGAACAGACGATTTATTCCAAAAACTTCGATGGTCTTTATGCTCGAGTAATGAAAACCCCCATGGCTGAAAAGGCAACGCGCCGCCCGATGAACTTTTTCATGGCCACCATAAAATCATTCAAGGCCGCTAAAATGGTCGACATACCCTTATGGAAGCTACTACTAGGGCTGTTATCTCAATTCGATAAAATTAAGATGCTGTCGCTCTTTGGAGCCGCCACCGAAAAGCTTGAAGCCGCCACAATCCACGGAGATTTAGACCATGGCGTGCAGTTTATTGGTCAATCTCAAGGCTTAATTCGAGAAATCGAATCAGTACAAACCTTAATGGATAACATGATGGCTCAAGCCACTGAGGTGCATTCACGTATCGGCAGCAGTACAGCCAAGTAACGGATGTTTGGTATTGATGCGGTAAAAGCGGTATTATTTGCTCAATATCGCTCTGGCCCTAGTTGCGCAATTCAAGTGCTGGCCATAAACTCTGATTTTATAAGTGACTTTTAATGCCTAAACATTATCTTTTCTACATTGAGCAGCCATATAGCTTTGCCATTCTGAGACCCCTTCAAAACGCTATCCGTGCTAACGGTGACGTAGTGAAATGGTTTTTAAAAGGTAAAGATGTAAACTCAAGTTCACTTGCACCAGAC
The DNA here is from genome assembly GCF_041414765.1 of Pseudoalteromonas sp. DY56-GL79. Taxonomy (NCBI): domain Bacteria; kingdom Pseudomonadati; phylum Pseudomonadota; class Gammaproteobacteria; order Alteromonadales; family Pseudoalteromonadaceae; genus Pseudoalteromonas; species Pseudoalteromonas sp. DY56-GL79. The sequence goes on from NZ_JANHZS010000012.1 coordinate 60,610, forward strand.
GAAGCAGAGTTACTGAGCGTAGAGGACGTCAAGACGTTTAATCCCAGAGCTGTATTTGTACCTGGAAACGTTGTTCCTGACTTTTTCCCAGGCGCTAAAGTGCAAGTGTTTCACGGGTTAGAATATAAAAAGAAAGGTCACTTTGGGATCCGTGGTTTCTTCGACTTGTATTGTACTCATGGCCCAATTACCACCGCGCCATTTAACCAACTCGCACAAAAACATGGTTATTTCTCGGTAATTGAAACTGGCTGGCCAAAACTCGACCCTTATTTTGATTACACCAAGCAAGAGAATGAAAAGCCAGTCATACTGTATGCTCCTACTTTTTCACCCAATCTCACATCGCTTGAAGCATTACATGCACAAATCAAACAGCTCGCAGAGTCAGGAAAATACAAAGTCCAACTTAAGTTTCATCCTAAGACGAAACAGCAGTGGCAACAGATGTACATGGAACTTGAAACTATCAGCGATTTTGAAATCGCTGGGAATGACAATCTCATTCCACTTATTCAGCAAGCAGATGTGGTGATTTCTGATACCTCTAGCGCCGTTGATGAGTCGCTACTAATTGGTAAACCGGTTATCACATTTAATAATCACCAGCCTCAAGATGCCTTAATCAATATTACCGACGCAGGCAAATTATCTGAAGCGGTTGAACAAGCACTTAATCTGTCTGAGGCACAAAGTGAACGTATTGAGCAATATATTCAGCAAGTGCACCCTTACCGCGATGGTAAAAGCGCCGAGCGCATACTCGCAGCAACAGAGACCGTAATTGCTGCTGGATTAAAGCGTAAACCACTTAATTTATTGAGGCGCTATAAAATACGCAAAGCACTGAATTACATGAAGATAAGGTGAAAAGCCGGTAACTTTTCGGAAATAAAAAGCTCACTAAAATGTGAGCTTGTTCATGTTAATTTATCACTAATCTTAACAATCGCACTGCCAGTATTGGTTACCCGTTTCCGTCAAAGGCGGACGACACGGAATACGGCTATTTGCACCACCAGCGATGTTTGGTGTTTGCTCTTGAGGCAAGCTTTGTTTTTTATCTAATTGTTTTAATGCTGTTTTTTTAAATTTTAATTTCATCTTCTTATCCTTGAGTTAATCTTAATTTATAAATCATGTTGTTTAAGGTTGATAGTCCAACAAGTCGATCTCTATCCCATCAGGCCAACCTAAAACACTGCTCGACTATACTAACAACGGCACTGACCGTAATCCGTACCAGTCAACGTTTCCGTTAAACGGCATGGGATTCTAGTGTTTGGCTCAGCACCGCCAGCTACTTGAGGGGTTTGCTGTAAAGGTAGGTTTTGGTTTTTATCTAGTTGCTTCAACGCTGATTTTTTTAATTTTAATTTCATTATCATTTCCTTGAAATAGTCGTTTAGTGATAAGAATTTATCACTAATTCTTAAGCTGCCATGAAAAAATTAAAAATTCAACATTATTAACAATAAAGTTAACTTTAAAATTCACTCCCTCATTAGGACAACAGTTAACCATATGTTAAATAATGTTTTTTAACCACAACCCCCAAAAAACGCACCATTAAAAACAAACAAAAAATTAATAAATCTGCAATCTAATGAGATAAGCTTACCTCAACTAGGCATCTTGTTGCTTATCCATAAAATCAGCCATACGCGCGAGTAACTCGGTTTCTGTGAGATCTTCTTTATGCGTGCCAATCGTCCAGACATGACCAAATGGGTCTCGTAGCGTTCCCGCCCTATCACCATAAAACTGATCACAAACGGGTGTGACTTGCTGTGCCCCCAATTCAATTGCCCCCGCAAACACAGTGTCCACATCGTCAACATACAACATCAAGCTAACGGGCGTGCCACCAAGCTCATTGGGATCTTTAAAGTGCATATCAGGGCACATATCTGAAAGCATCACATAAGAGTTACCAATCAGCAGCTCCGCATGTGCTATTCCTCCATCTGGCATAGGTAACTGAAGCTTTACGCTAGCGCCAAAAGCAGCTCGGTAAAACTCGATAGCTTTTGCTGCACCAGCCACAATGAGGTAAGGCGTGAGTGAATGATAACCGGGAGGAATTGAAGAAGTCGCCATAATATGGATCCTATAAAGTCCGTTAAATTCCCTCTAAAACTAGCCGATTATTTGAAATATGCGAATTAAAATTGTGATGCTCATGTTATTGCAGCGATGAGATTTACTCATAACTCGAGTGTTGATTAACGAATTATTTACCTATATGCTAATTTGGTTTTGTTCATAAAACACACAACAACTTGTAAGGGATCAGTATGAAACCAACTTCTATATTACGATTGGCTTGGACGAGCGGCGCTCTCATCCTCGCAGGCCAAGCAAACGCCTACGACTGTAGTAATTTAGCCCTGTGGTCTGAACAACAAGTCTACAGACAAGGGGATATTACAGAGTCCCAAAACCAAGCATATGAAGCTAAGTGGTACAGTCAAAACGACAATCCAGCTGGCCACTCAGGTCCTTATGATGTCTGGCGGTCACTTGGAGCTTGTGCAACGGGGTCAGGTCAAACGCCGAGTGTCGTACTCACCAGCCCAAATAATGGTGCTGTGCTGGGCGAAAATGACAGCGCTGTTTTTTCCGCTGATGCCAATGATGCCGATGGTGACCTAGCTTATGTCGAATTCTTAGTAAATGGCCAAGTTATCGCAACGGATACTAGCGCGCCATTTCAAACCACTTGGAGCGCAGTACTTGGCGAATACGATATCAGTGCAATTGCCACCGATTTACAAGGGCTAACCGGAAGTTCGCAATCAGCACGGATCACAGTAAAACCGGGCGGGGGAAATTTACCACCGAACGTATCCATTGTAGCACCAGCCAACGGCCAGCAATTCTATCAAGGCGATATGGTAGGGATCAGCATCACCGCTGAAGATAGCGACGGTACTATTGCGGGAGTAGAAATTAGCCTGAACAACCAGCTTGTCGCGAACCTAACAACCTCCCCTTTTGAGTTCCAATTCCAAGCGGAACAAGTTGGCGTAAACCAACTAAATGTAAAAGCGATAGACAATCGAGGCTTGGTGAGTGAGGCAAACCTTGCCATCGACGTGTTAACAAAAGTGGGAGGTGGCTGCCAAGGCCTTAGAGCATACAGCGCTGGACAAAATTACCAGGCTGGTGAACTCGTCGCGCATAATAATCATAAATATCGCTGTGACATCGCAGGCTGGTGTAGCTCAAACGCGCAGTGGGCATACGAGCCAGGTACAGGCCAGTATTGGACCGATGCTTGGAGCGACTTAGGGATCTGCGCAATCGCGCCAACCGTAACGTTCGAAAGCCCGTCCAATAATGGTACTGTTTTGGTCAATGCGCCCACCACTATCTCTGTCAGTGCTCAAGATACTGACGGCAGTATTGCTACACTGTCACTCTATGCTGACAACACACTCCTCGCCACAGCCAATCAAGGAACACTTAGCCACAGCTGGACACCGACAACCCTCAATCCGGTAAGCTTAAACGCCATTGCCGTCGATAATGAAAGTAATCAAAGCGAGCAAACAATCACAGTGAATGTAACTGATAAACCGATTGCCGTTGATTTACTCGCCCCCACTAGCGGCAGCCAAATTACCTTGGGTAATTCCACTCAATTGATTGCACAAGCATCCTCTTTTGTTGGACAAATCACACAAGTACAATTTTATGCTGATGGCGTATTACTCAATACAGACGCAACGCCACCCTACGAATATAGTTATGCACCGGCCTCAATCGGCACAAAAACACTTTATGCCACGGCCACCAACGACAATAATGAACAGGTGTCCAGTAGCGGCGTGACAGTTCAAGTCATCGACAAACCCATCGGTAAAAAGCACAAACTGATTGGCTATTGGCATAACTTTGTCAATCCAGCTGGTTGCCCTATTCCACTTGATCAGATGTCTACTGCTTGGGACATCATCGATATTGCCTTTGCTGAAAATGATAGAAACTCGAATGGCACAGTGCACTTCACACCATTTGAAAAAGACATTCGCTCTAACTGCCCGCCTATCGACCCAGTAAAATTCAAATCCGACATGCAGGCACTACAAGCGCAAGGTAAAGTTTTTGTGCTAAGCCTTGGTGGTGCAGAAGGCACAATTACCCTCAATACGGATGCCGATGAAGCGGCATTTGTCAGCAGCCTCACCGGTATTATTCAACAATGGGGATTTGACGGGCTCGATATAGATTTAGAGAGTGGCTCGAACCTTGTGCATGGCTCTCAGATCCAAGCTCGGCTGCCAAGAGCATTAAAACAAATAGAACAAAATATTGGTGGCAATATGGTACTTACCATGGCCCCTGAGCATCCCTACGTACATGGTGGCATGATTGCCTATTCAGGTATTTGGGGCGCTTATATTCCACTTATAAATGAGCTACGCGACACATTAGATTTACTGCACGTACAGCTATACAACAATGGCGGCCTACCTAACCCATACGAACCGGGAAGTGCTCCTGAGGGCTCAGTGAACATGATGGTTGCTCATGCAAAAATGCTGATTGAAGGATTTGATCTTGCTGATGGCACCCGCTTTGCGCCACTTAGGGATGACCAAGTAGCCATTGGTCTACCTTCTGGCCCACAGTCGGCAAATTCAGGTCAAGCGCCTATCGGCAATATCATCAATGCCTTAGATTGTTTAACCAAAGGTACAGGATGTGGCACTATTCAACCCAACAGGGCTTATCCGAACTTTGGTGGCGTGATGACATGGTCGATTAACTGGGATAAGTACGATGGTTATAACTTCTCTCAACCCATTGGCGATAAATTAACGCAGATGAATCGAGGAAATTAAAGTTACATTGGCCTGGGCTTGGTATTTACGTCAAACGTTATTCTGAGCTCAGGTTGATGAATCAATAAAATACAAAGAATAAAGGCAGGTACTGCCCAGCTCCTGCTTACTTAATTGCTAACAATTTTCAGTCGTGTAGTTATCGCATCGAGCGCTTGTACAAAGTGCAGTGGTGATTAAATCACACTCTTTAGTCGTGGTTTCACAACCAATCGTGCCAGGCCTCGTTGTATAACCGCCTGCCACATTAGGCGTCGCTGCATAATCAAGTGTTTGGCTGTTTTTAGATAAAGACTTTAATTTTTTAACCGTTAATTTCATTGGTAATCCTTTTTTGTTTTATTGATAAATTCAGGAACTAGCTCATAATAATTTAGTCCTGAACTTAAGTTGTATCACCTGAACAAAAAACACTCAACCCAATTAAAGCAACTATTCAATCATTCGCGTGTTATCACTGTATTTTTGCCAGAACCACACTGAATAACCCTATAACTTAGACTATGTAGCAATCAGCCAACGACACAAACAAACAAGGCTGATAAACGGTCAACAGCTTTTTGCTTGGAAATAAACTATTTCTCCCCTACTATTAGAGCGTTACACGCAAATTCATAATGAATCCCAAGGTCGATATGAAATCTTTTCCATCGCTTTATTTAACAAATCTATTCTTAGTCGGTGGGACAGGCCTGCTGACTACTTACTTAGCGCTTTATTTAGGCCAGCACGGCGTCAGCACGTTTTGGATCGGCTTGCTTACCTCGTTTTATTACTTGGGTTTGTTGCTCGGTGCCAAATTAGGCTACCACCTGATCAAATCAGTTGGGCATATTCGCGCGTTTGCGGCAAGCACAGCTGCAGTGACGGCCTGCGTAGCAATACATGGGGTGAGTGACAATATCTATCTTTGGCTTGGACTACGACTTGTGGTGGGTCTTGGCATGATGTGTAACTTTATGGTGCTCGAAAGCTGGCTGAATGAACAAGCAGCACCAGAGCAGCGAGGGCGGGTATTTTCTTTTTACATGCTCACTTCCTACCTCGGTATGGTAACTGGGCAGTTTGCGCTTTCTAACTTCCCCGAGCTTGGCTATGCGCCGCTATTTTTAATTGTTGTTGCTTTATCCTTTGGAATTATCCCTATTTCAACGACGAGGCGGATCCACCCCAAGCCACTTAAACCTATTCAAGTCAGTCTGTTTACCTACTTCAAAAAAGTGCCTCAATCTCTTACGGCGGTCTGTTTTGCCGGAGTGATTAATGGCAGCTTTTATGGCCTTGCCCCGACTTTTGCCAGCCAATCAGGATTTAATGCCGAAGAAATTGCTATGTATATGTCGGTAACAATTTTTGCAGGTTTGCTTGCACAGTGGCCAATGGGCATTATCTCTGACCGAGTTCGCAGAAGTATCTTACTGCGCAGTAACGCTGTTTTTATTGGGTTGATTTCTCTTTGTATATTTTTACTGCCACTGAGCCCAAGCTACAGTCTTTGGCTGACTTTTGGCTTTGGGTTATTTGCATTTACCATGTACCCACTTTCTTCGGCACTAGCAAACTCCCGTGTTGATGATGAAGACCGTGTTGGTGTTTCTTCCGCATTGCTGGTGGCGTTTGGGGGAGGTGCCTGCGTTGGCTCGGCCGCTATTGCACAGATCATGTCCCATTTTGGTCATCAAGCCCTATACGCTTCGTTAAGCGCACTAACCGTTGTTATGTTTTTACTCCTCCACTTTATCAACGCCAGACAAAAAGCTGAGCAGCCAGAGCCTAGCGACTATGTGGCTGCGACTTCTGATATTACCAGCTCACCGCTCGCAGCCACCATGGACCCGCGTATCGAAGAAAAAACAGCACACGAACAGCTACTTGTCGTTGACGAATATGCGCCTCGCGATAACGACGATGAACTCGACGACAATGATCAAAATAGTGAGCCAACCGAGGAGCTGGACGAAACGACTAACAAACCTCAGCCATAGTCTGACTGATAAACGCTCGTAACCAACGAAGTGCAGGATATTGATGCTGCACTTCGTGCCACACCATAGCGACATCAAAAGCACAGTCAGGTATCGGATTTTCAACGAGGGTAAAATCAGCTCCGAGTTTTGACGCTTGACGAGCTGGAATAAGTGCAACCAACTCGGTATTTCTCACCAGTTCCGGCACCAATAAAAATGAGGGTACTGACGTCATCACCTGCCTCGATACACCATATTGCTGCAAGATTGAATCAACGAATGTCGAGGTGCTATTTCCTTCAAAAGACACCACAATATGCTCAAGCTTCACATAATCTGCGATTGTCATTTCTGGCGTTAGCTGTGGATGATGTTTTCTGCCAATCAAGACATACTTTTCTTGATATAAGGTTTTAAATCTTAACGAATCAGGCCCACATTCCGGCGACATTAATGCCAAATCGAGTTCTGACTGTTGTAGCTGGGCTGCAAGCGTTGCTATTTTTAAGTGGCAAAGCACGACCTTGATATTGGGCGCAGCGATTTTTAAACGCCGTATTACCTCTGTCATCACCACTAACTGTAAATAGTCGGTACATGCCACTTTAAAGGTTAAATTGGCCGTTTCTGGGAAAAAGTCTTGATGCTCGACTAACACGTTACTTACTAGCTTCATCGCAGCGCGAAGTTCCGGCAGCAAAGCAAGCGCTTTAGCAGTTGGTAGCATGCCTTTATGAATTGGGACTAATAACTGATCATCAAATAGTCCGCGCAGCCGACTTAGCTGAGTGCTTACTGCAGGCTGGCTGAGGTTCAACCTATCTGACGCTTTGGTCACATTGCACTCTTCCAGTAACACCACCAAAGTCTGAAGCAGGTTTAAGTCCACCTTTTTGCTATCCATTTAATTTATACCTAGGGTAAAAATATTCAATTTCATTTATAGCAAGATTACAGAGATAGTAACAACTCCTTTTCGTTACAGAGCACTTATCATGACCAAATCCGCACTAGTGGTATCGGCACATCCAGAGCCGACTTCCTTAACCCAGACACTCGCCAAAACAAGTGTTGAAACCTTAACGCGCATGGGTTTGCAAGTTCAAACTTCAGATCTATACCAAATGAAATGGAAGGCTGTGGTTGATGAGACCGACTTCCCGCAAGATGACTCACAAGCACCACTTGCGATTATTGCAGCATCTGGCAAGGCATATCACTCAAACACCCTAACCGAAGACGTTATTCAAGAGCAGCAAAAATTGCTGGCTGCCGATTTGGTTATTTTTCATTTTCCACTTTGGTGGTACAGCGTGCCTGCCATACTTAAAGGCTGGTTCGATAGAGTCTATGCCTATGGCTTTGCTTACGGTTATCAAAACAAAGGGAACCAATTGCGCTACGGCGAGGGAGTTTTACAGGGAAAGCGAGCGTTAATTTGTGTAACCACAGGTGGTGGATATGAGGATTACTCTCCTTTAGGGATAAACGGCACAATGGACGAATTACTATTTCCGATCACGCACGGGACTTTGTTTTTCCCAGGTATGGACGTTCTACAAAACCATGTTATTTTCGACGCAAAAGGCGAACCGAATCAACGTATAGCTGATGAAATTGTCAATTGGTCAGAGCGCTTAACACAGGTATTTAGTGAACAGCCAATCCCCTACCGAAAACAAAATAGTGGCGATTACATCAACGGCCAAGTGCTAAAAGCCGAAGTCGCTATGGGAAAATCGGGTATTGCTGCACATATTGCTTAATCAAGGCCTTATCAGCTATGTTTATAGGATGTAGCTGATGATTGATGAGTATTGTGATTTGCAAAACACTTGGATTGCCTTTTGTGGCGTTATGCTGCTCACGGCTTGTACCATAGCCAATAGCTGTGAGCTTGCTGTACTTGATGGTAGTGTCGTGCTCAATTCCTCAAAGATACAGCCTAAATGTCGTTTTAAACAAGATCAAACCGGCCAGTTGTCTGCTGCGGCTAAGTTCACCTCCGCGCTAACTCGTCAAACGCCAAATTCTAAAATAAAGCCGCTATCACAGGAGCAAGCTCAGCAATCATGCAACATTGACGCTACCCAAGGCAGTTTGACTTGTACATTTAATGGCAAAAGCGACCACTTCACGCTGACTAACACCGTTAAACAAGGGAAAATCGCATCAACAAACTGGCAAGATGATGAATATGTTTACCTTGGCTGGGTGACCAATACTGAGGTATTAATGGGCTATATTGCGTTTGGCGCCCTTAACAAGCATACCGCACCCTTTTTCATTCCCGCCTCCCAGTTTTGCCAATATGGTCTAAGCCCGCATATTATCGACCTTGGTAAGGGCAACTTATTGTGCCAAAACCACGAGGGGCTTTGGTCTCATAGCCGTTTACTGCCCCTACCACAGCCCTGCCAACAACCACAACAAATGCTCCAAGATAAAGGTGGGATTTGGGCGCTGGAGTTTATCGAAAGTAGCTATCAATGGCGGTTCTGCAGATATACCGATAACGCAGGTAGCCTGTTAGCCGCATACGAATACAGCATAGACTTAAAAGCAACGCTGGCTCGGTATGACTTACAGCCCAGTGATTACACCCAACTCACTTTTTTATCCGATGGCGATACTAACGCTATCGCGAATGCGGTGGAAATAGATAACGTCTTTCCGGTCAGTGATATTACGCCAGAGCTTGACCCACAGACGATAGAGCTACCTATTCAGCAGCTACAATACAAACTAACTAAGCTAGATTAGGCCTGTTGATCTTGTGCTTCACGTAGCACTTGCGTTTGGCTATTTTGCTTTCTAAATTGATTTGGCGTGGTTCCCGTGGCGATTTTAAATGCTCTAGTAAATGGTCCAACCGACGCAAAACCACTTTCCAGTCCAACGACAAGTACTGGCCAATGCTGTTTAGCGGGGTCTTGTAACAGCACTTTGGCATGCTCAACCCTCAACTCATTGACCAATTGGCTGAAATTTCGCGCTTGCAGGTTTTGCCGTATCACTCGGCTTATCTTGTATTCAGGTTCATTAAATTGCTGAGCTAAGTCAGCAACTTTTAACCCTTCTTTGAGAAAGCCTTTTTGCTTGATAAGAAAGTGTTCCACCTGTTGCTGGAGCGCAATATCATCCTCGGTTTGTGTTGGTTCATTTGATTCAACGCGCCTTACTGATGTAATTGTACGTTGAGATGAAAATCGCCAATACAGTAACACTTGCGCCGTCAATATAATGAGGATGGCTGCGCTTGTCACTGCCCACTCTTGAACTTCACGATTATCGGCAAAGCGATTTTCGACTAATTTGGTGCCTGCGACGCAAATAAAATAAGCGGATAAGAATAGCACCCTTTGTGCTTTTTCTTGCCCTTGAGACTGTGAGAATCCTCGGCACCCTTCCCAAAATGCCAACATGAGTACACTAGATGACAACAACAAAGTAAGCTCATACGCCGCAATGTTAAACCACTCAACAAATCCGCTAGCATTCATGTGTAATTGACTGTCGATAAACAAATAGCCTTGCCGCCACACGACTAAGGCAGCAATGGCGATTGCAAACACAACATGCCTTTTTAAAATGGCATGCTTTTCTCTAAATAGTGCCCGAGCAAGCAACCAAAACCCATTACAGGTCACGCAAGCGCCCATGCCAATTAAATACTGATATCCATTTAAAGAATCTTGAGTCAGCTTTTTGGTCGTGGCCAATGCTATCGAGCCGCACACTAAAGCAAAGAGTAAATGTGCTGCTTTTTTCTCTTTTACAAAAAGCTGAGCAACAACCAAAGTGCAACATAGGCTAAGTAAAAGTAGGTAATAGTTTTCAATAGTCATGGTGATTGAAGGAATATTGATCGACACAGAAACTCTAACAGCCACACCAAAAGCATTCAAATTAACTTTGTAAATAACCATTACATCAGGTCAAGTAAACTTAACACCACCATTTTTAAAATTCGGCCTACTTTCTTTGCTTTGATTTTCAAAATCAAAGCGACGAGATAGCAAAATCTTATCATTTTATATATCAAGTTCATTGATTTATAAGGATAAGTATTTTGTCTTCCCTCAATCTAACCAAAACAACTGGGCTTTTCTTTAGTCCCTTTAGCGTATTGAATGGTGCCGTAAAGAGCTGGATATGTATCGCACTGCTCGGGCAATGGATGTTTGCTGTTTATATCTTAGGCCTATATGCCATCCCGCTTATCGTGGGACTCACAGAGCAAAGTGCAGCGGTTTCACCGGCGAGTGGACACACAAAAGATGCCAAGGTGTTTTTTAGCCATGTTTTACCCGCTGTGATTTTGGCCACCAGCGGTTTATTACAGCTTATTCCTGCGGTGCGAAAACGCTTTCCACGCTTTCACCGCTACAACGGACGCGTATTTTTTATTCTCGGTATTTCGGGCGCACTCACAGGATTATATCTCACTTGGGTAACCGGTCTTAGGCTAAGCGATGTTGGTGCCATTGGGATAACACTCAACGGTATATTAATTCCCATTGCGATATTTTTTGCTTGGCACGCTGCCATACAAAAAAATATCGCCGCACATCAACGTTATGCCGCACATAGTTTTTTGTTGGTTAATGGGGTATGGACATTTCGTCTTTATTTGTTTGGTTGGTACATGGTCAACCAAGGCTTCAATGGCAATACCGCAACCTTAGATGGCCCTGTCGATATATTTATTTCGTTTGCCTGCTATCTGCTACCAATGGTACTCGCAGAACTCTACTTTTGGGCAAAACGCCAAACCAACGTCAGCGCACCGGTGTGGATAATCGCGGTGATGATGAGCCTAGGTTTTGTGATCACCGCGATTGGTGTCTGCGCGGCCGCTGTCATGATGTGGTGGCCACGCATTTCAGCCGTCTTTTTTAGTTAAATTACAGTTTAATCAGTTAGGAGACAACACAAATAATTCCTAGGCGCTGCTATATAACCCGTTCCTTGTCGTTTTGACTCGTGTTAAATTAGCGATGATTTTTAAGCAGGGAACGAGCGGTTATGCAAACTAGGTTAGTTACTCACATTGTTATCGTGGCTATTTTTACATTGCTGTCAGTTGGTAGCGCAGTTGCTAATAACTCAGCAGATCCGAACTCGACACTGCAGCTTTCGTCCGCTTATTTTTCGCAAAAAAGAACGGTTCATATCGTCCTGCCACCAAGCTATGAGCAAGGCAATACAAGCTATCCAGTGTTATATCTGACTGATGGCCAGAGCAATCTTGAACATACCGCTTCGGCGGCTCGCTTCTTGGCACAACAACATAAAATACCTGAACTTATCATTGTTGCCATCGAAACCAACGAACACCGCACTCGAGATCTGACCCCGTCTTATCACAAAGGCAGCCTTGCGGTACTGGGACATTTTGCAGGTCCAACACGACAGCAAAATCCGGGCGGTGCAAAAATGCTACTGCAATTTATCGACAAAGAACTCATCCCATACGTAGACAAGCATTATCGCACATCAGGCTATCGCGCGTTAGCAGGACACTCATTCGGTGGGCTGTTTGCAACCTATGCGCTACTTGAAAAACCCGATTTATTTAATGGTGTGATGTTGGCAAGTCCAAGCCTTTGGTGGGATAAAGAGCGATTATTAAATGACTTACTGGCAAAAGCGTTAATCAACAAGTGTATCTACATCAGCGTGGCAGACGAAAGCGCAATCATAACACAGCCATTTCAACGTCTTAATGATGCTTGGCGAAAGCCAAATGGCATTGACTTCAAAGCACAGCACTTTAGCAGCGAAACCCATATGAGCGTCGTCTACCCGAGCTATTATCATGGTCTGCAGCACCTCTTTAACCATTATCAGCCATCCTTGAAGGTAGCTGCTGCCGGTGTTACTCAGCTGGAAAATCATGTCGCCATCGCTAAGTCACTATATGGACTCAAGACTTACCCCTATAGTGCGCTGACTTCGCTCGGGTATGCCGCCCTATTCGAACGTAACTTCACTGCGGCCATCAACCTGTTTAGCTTTGTGAGCCAGCACAACTCAGAGTCTCTCAATGCACTGCAGCAATTGGCGATGGCTTATCAGCAAAAAGGAGATAAGCCATCACTATTAAAGACCTACCAAGCCATGCTTAAGCTTGAAGGGCTAAGTGAAAGCGAACAAAAACATTTGCTCTCTGAAATCAAAGCATTGCAACACTTACATTAACTGATTTTTTCTAAAGTGATGATATTCACTCAACGCAAGTGGCACAGAAACCACTGGGTTTTGTGAATGCCCCGCGCCCTCGCTAATGCTGTGTCCCCAACGCACATTGACAGGCGCATGTTGTTCAAGTGCATCTAATAAACCGTGAAATGCCCCCGTAATGATGTCATTCTCAGCACCGCCGATGGAGAGGTAAATATACTTAGGTTTGCCTTGAACATTGGCTAGGCTTTTTGCGAATTCTTTTACGACAACCGAGTCGTCGTACCACGCAGCAGGACTAAAAGCAAAATAGCCATCAAAAAGCGCTGGTTTAGTCACCATGGTATAAAGTACAAAACTTCCACCAGCAGAGAACCCGCTTAATACACGGTTGTCGTTAATTGAGTAGTTAGCTTCTAAATAGGGTAACAGCTCGCTTTCAACAAATTGCAAAAAACGATCTGCACGACCAAAAATGGCAGGATCATTGTCACTCTCTGGACGGGCCTCAATCGCAACATCTTGTCGAGCATAAGGCGGCACTAAGTCGCGGTTGCGGGTCTCAGTCCAAAATTGATTGGGAATAGACACTAAAATTGCATCTTCTACCCTACCTTGTTCAGCAAGGCTGCTTAGTACCTCATCCCACCGCGCGAGATTAAAGTTGCCGTCGGTGCGAATAATGAGTGGATAACTATGTGCCTTGTCATATTCTTTTGGGAGGCGAATAAAGACCTTTCGATCTTCATTAAGCACTTGTGAAGACAACACTACATCAACATAATCTGAAGTGTAATGAGACTGATACTGGGTAAACTTCCAACCAACAGCTACGCTGGCGATTAAACCTAAGAAATAAAATAGATATCGCTTCATAAAACTTCCTGTCATTGTTTTTATTATTTCGTACTTTTGAATACTGTTTACTTCATCCTACTGTATATTTTTTAGAAACTAAATCGCAACTGCTATTATATAGGCAGATAAACATAACATCATGAAAATACTAAAGTTTATGCCAAATTTAAATGTAAGATTATGTTTTAAAAAATAAACTTTCGCTGTAATGTGGTGTAATGGATAAAATCAGAATCTACCCTACCCTTACGCTGCGCAACAAATTTGCAACCAATTAAGTTCATTTTTTTTACTCGCGCAAATCATGTATCTGCATCAGCAGTACAGCCAGATACTTCTTACACCATTTGAACAATATCTTGTCGCTGTTGTGAGATTTTCCGATTAGATAATGCAAATGGTATCTTTTGAGATGGAGTTCACGATGATGAAAATCTTAGTATCTGCCATTGTTTTGGCAACCACAATGTCGAGTTTCAATTCGCTCGCTGCGCCTGAATCTTATGGCGTACTTTTTTTAGACCGCAGTAGTTCAATGAACACGTTACGCCCAGATGGACAAAGCCGATGTTCGTTCTCAAAGCAACAAGCAGTGCAAAAAGTATCAAAGTTCTTTTTAGATGCCACAATTAATGGCCAACAGCTAAATGTGAAAACGTTTGCTAGTGGCGGTCAAATTCAATCCCTAACTAACGGGTTTGTCGGTTTCAATGCGGCAATGATGGCACTCTATCAACTAGATCCAGAAGGGTGCTCAGGGTTAACTGCACTTGCACAAGCTATGTGTGATGGCGCTGATGAGTTAAGAGCAAACTACTCAACAGAAGCCGCTAATGGCGCACTGTTAAGAGTGTATGGTTCTACTGATGGCGGCGAAAATGACAGCCCAGCCTCTAGCTGTGGCGGCTCAAATTGGCAAACGAGCGTAACCTCTAAATACCTGTTTGAGCTACCACCTGTGCAATTCAATGCCACAATCTATACAGGCACAGTGCAAAATATTCTAGCTAATAAAGATAAGATGTATGTATTAGATGTTTCATCTGCATCTCAGTCGGTATCTAGTACCCCTACATTTCAGTTTCTTAAACAGCTGAGTATTGACACTGGCGGTACTTACGAGGAGATCAGCGACTCAGATGGCGGCGACCCAGGCGACTGGTAACTCACCAAATACCAAAACATATATAAAGGCCGATAAGGCCTTTTTCTATTTATCGTAGAGAAAAGACAGAATGTTGTTTTTACACATTATTTAAAATAAAAAAACAATTAAATTACACAAAGCGCAAATATCTAAGGATCTTCAACTACACTCTTCGTGGGCATTTACCCTGTGCAAGTTAAAAGGAGATTGTAATGAAGATTAATGGCAAACAACCGAATTTTCTAATCATTACCACCGATGAAGAGCGTTTTCCTCCGCCCTACGAAAATTCACAAGCAAAAGAGTATCGACTCAAGCACAGTGCGTGCATGGCAGAAATGCGCCGCTGTGGCATGGAATTTATGAACCATAATGCAGCAGCAACGGCATGCGCACCGAGTAGAACATCCATTTACACGGGACAATATCCATCCCTACACGGCGTCAGCCAAACACCTGGAATTGGCAAGTCGTCATTTGATCAAAATATGTTCTGGCTGGCTCCCAATACCGTGCCAACCATGGGCTCTTGGTTTCGCGAAGCGGGTTATCAAACCTATTATCGTGGTAAGTGGCACCTCTCCGATGAGGATATTATCGTGCCGGGGAGTCAGCAAGCGCTGTATAGTAACTCCGAAACCGGAGAGCCTTACCCAGCAAAACAAGCTCTCTATGAGCGCGCAGAGCGCCTAGATAAGTTTGGCTTTAGTCAATGGATAGGTCCTGAACCTCATGGCGCTGCAGAGAACAATTCAGGTACATCTCGAGATCCGGGATTTGCCAATCAAGTTTGTGAAACCCTTAAACAACTTGAAGAAAAGGCACAAAACGGCGACCAAACGCCATTTTTACTGGTTTCTTCATTCGTAAACCCACACGACATTGTATTAATGGGACAAAAAGATTGGTTTTCCAACTTTTATGCCGAAAAAGAAGCCGGTAACCTTCCAAGTGTTGCACCAGCCCCAAGCCAAAATGAAAGCTTAATGGACAAGCCTAGATGCCAAAAAGACTATCAACTTATGTACCCGCATATGTATCTACCACAGCCACCAGATGAAACCTATCGACAGTTTTATTACTACCTTATCGCAGAAGTGAACAAGCATATAGAACAGGTATTTAACGCTTTAAAGCAGTCATCTTTTTATGAAAATACGATTGTCGTTTTTACCTCAGATCATGGTGAGCTACTAGGTGCTCACGGCGGTCTACATCAAAAATGGTACACCGCGTATCAAGAAGTATTAAACGTGCCGTTTATTATTTCTAACCCAGTGCTTTTCAATCAACCTAAACAGCTTGATATCACCACATCACATATCGACTTACTGCCTACCCTGCTTGGTCTAGCGGATATAGATATTGAGCAAACTCGTACTCAGCTTGCTAAAGATCACAGTGAAGCACAGCCACTCGTTGGCCGAAACCTAGCCAACGTCATTTTAGGTGAAGCGTCGCCCAAAGAAGAAGCTATTTACTTTATGACCGATGACAACATCGAAGTTGGCAGTGATATGACGAATATGCTTACCGCTAAAGCTTACAATAGTATTATCCAACCGAACCATATTGAAGCTGTGGTAACACAACTACCAGATATCAGCGGTGACACGAAATGGAAGTTTGTACGTTATTTTGATAACGCTAGATTCTATGAGCAAGACCCGAACTTAGTTGATCTTGGTGGTAACGATGAGGCTACCACGCAATCGTCTGTGAGTAATGTCGTTGGCGTTGGCAACCCTGACGGAATAACAACCTCTCAGTTCATTCCCAGTGAATACGAGTGTTATAACTTGAGTGAAGATCCGACGGAAGAGAACAACCTGTTAAGCCCGTTTTGCGAAACGCCATTGGAGGCGCGGATTTTAAAAGCGCTTCAATTTACGCTACGGGAGCAGCGTAAAGCCAAACGTTTATTACCACAAAACCTCAATGAAGCACCGCAAAAGCCAGTCAACCAGCAAGTGCCGATTAGAAGGTAATCGAAAGGCTCTGCAAGTAGCCCTGAAATATACGGGCTACTTGCGATTATTTATGCTTTTTTAAACACTGCCAACAACTGACTTAGCACCGCCGCAATAATGACACCAATCACCGCCCCCAAGCCAAGCTTGGCGATAATATTCAAAAGCCAGCTTATTGCAGGGATCAGCTTTTCAATAGCGTGAACAATTTCTTCGAGTAAGTGGAACTGGTGAGCCAAAATATCAACGCCAACTAAAAGCATTGCCAGCACACCGGCGACCGACAAAAACTTCATCAGACCGTTGGCAAAATAAAGCAGCCCCTTACCCACCCCACGTTTTATCGCCGCAAGTGTAGTCTTACTTGCGTCCTTAATCATGGCTAAACCAATATCATCAAGCTTAACAATCAAGGCCACAATCCCGTAGACCCCGACTGTCAGTGCAAGCCCAATTAACGAAAGGACTATTGCTTGCTTTTCAAAAGGCTGATCAGCAATCGCACCCAGCGCAATAATGATAATTTCCGCCGACAGAACAAAGTCGGTAACAATAGCGCCCTTGATTTTGTCTTTTTCAAACTCGACCAAGTCAACACGCTCATCCTCAAGCGCTTTGACAAACTCATCGGTTTCTTGCTGTTGCTCCTGACGGTGAAAAATAGCGTGGAGAATTTTTTCGCCGCCCTCGAACAGTAAATACAGCGCCCCTAAAATTAGCATAATGGGGATCATAAACGGCGCAAAGTAACTGCAAGCCAAAGCAACGGGCACCAAAATAAACTTGTTCAGCAAGGAGCCTTTAAACACCTTCCATACCACTGCAAGCTCCCGATCTGGTTTGATCCCGCCCGATAGTTGCTCTGCGTTGACGGCAAGATCGTCTCCTAACACCGGAGCGGTTTTCGTTGCGGCTAATTTTGTTAGCGCAGCGACATCATCGAGCAAGGCAAGTAAGTTTGCGGATGGCATAGCACACTCCTTTCGTTTAAGTTATTCATCAGGTGCGGTTGTCAAATTACTGTTTATGTTAACCTGAGCTTCGGATAATTAATGCCTTTCTAGCAGCCAGTTTTAGCGCTAACTGCGTTGAGTTCACTTCCAATAGCCAGCTATTGGTGCATAAATTCGCCTTGTTATCCCTAAAACGGTCTGGCTAGATAAGGGGATAATTTAATGTGATATTAAAAACAATGAGTTAGCTCATTCCTTATCCAAACCTCAGGTTATGTTAGCAACAGACCCTAATACACAATATTTTTATCATAGGCCAAACATGATATTGCAGGCATGACCGCTTCAAGACAACTTAAATGTTGCTTTAATTCTCTCGGCTCGGTAATTTTTTTATACCGGATCCAAGAGATCAAAGGCATAGTGTCGTCCAGCTCAGCTGTTAGGTAGGCCTCATACCCTTTAATCCACTCATTCAACAAACCAAATGCATACGCATAAGGTAACAATGCTTCGTACTCTGCTTTTTCGACCCCTTCAGCGAAGCAGTGCTGACTCTTAAGTTTAATGTATTGATAAAATTGCTGAGACTGCAATACCCAAGCTTTAAATTGCTTGGAGGGCCCGATAAATGAAAAGAAAGCCGCAATAAAACCCAGGTAAAAGAAGTGAAAAACCACACTGGTACCATTCACCAGCTCATCATCACCATCAACACACATCCATAATAAGAATAAATAGGTAGGAATATAAATTAACGCGCGTACAAGCCACATTTCTCGGCTCTTTTTATCTCCGCTGCGATGTTCTATAAACATCTCTACAATAAGCACCGCAATTAATAATATTGAAGTGCACAATAAAACTACAATTAAACTCCCCGCAAACACTTGCCATCCATTGCCAGCACCAACTCCAATCACAACAAAAGAAGCACTTAACCAAAGTAAAATAGGCACAATAAAAGCAAGAAAGTTTACATTATGCTGAGCTTTCCCCACTTCGGCATTATTCACATAATGACATATTATTTCTGTGAAAGACGTTCTCCCCTCGTTTCCTTTGTTAATAACAAAGCGGTTTTTTATTACTCGTTTTCGCTTGCGTTTTCCACTCGGGCTTTGAACGTCTTGCTGTTGATAAAAGTAACGTTGCAGTTTACCGCTTAACCCAACCGCCTCTGGCTGGCTCGGCGCTTCAGGATTTATCTGAATTTGATCCAGCTTTTTTGGCTCAACATTACTAAATTCATCATTGTTTTTACCCCGTTCGCTAATCGTTAACTGTTTCGCCACTGCAAGCTTTAGCACCTCAGCTAATGCGTCTTTTGCTGTTAGCATGCGCTCGATATTTGCAGCAACCAGCTCTCTCACCAAGCAAATCGGTAAGTCTGGTGGTTGAGTTGAACAAGGATGCGCATCGGCAAGTTTTGGCAATGTGTGGAGGCGCTTACGCGTTTGCCACACAGCCAATGCAAATAACATTAAAAACGGCAAAGCAATAAATAACACTCTAAACGGATACCAAATTTTGCGGTAAAGAAAATTATCCTTAAACACACCTTTTTCAAACGCGAGGGCGATTTCTCCCTGCGCTTTATCTGCTATCTCAGATTGGCTCTCGAATAGGAGCTGATTGCGTCCATCAACCACCCCATCGCGTATCAAAAACGCATCATTTTTTAGGTGATCGACAAACAATTGGTGCTCCTTCAGCGTCGCAGTTTGAGGATAGAGAATGGAGACGGTAAGCTTTTTTATTTTAAGATTAACATTCGGAAAGAGTGCATAAGTCAATTCATCCAATGCCGGATAAAATCGCATACGGTTTTTTGATTGATATCGCACTTCAAATTGCTGAGCTTGTCCTTGCTTTGGAAGCTGCTCTTTGCTTATTACAAGCGTGACTGCACTTCTATCGTAGTTATACTTCAGTGCATAACGCACTTCTTGCTCGTCGATTTTTACTGAGTCAATGCTGATATCGCTCAGATAGTGTGTACCATCTGGATACCTCACATCCAGCTCAATTGTTTGCGCGAGCCCCTGCCAATCGAAGTTTCCCCCTTGCAGTATGCCTTGCTGAGTAACTTGCAGTGCACCCGTTTTATTAATATCGAGATTAACTTGTAGCTGAGAGAAGTGAGGATCCGCTACCGACGCATCTTTAAATCTCAAATAAGCCAGAGAAGGCGCGCTCACAACCAATAAAATGATTGCCAGTAATACACCATAAAGCGTGGTAAACCAAAAGCGTTTAGTCATTGTTCAAATCCTTTGAATGCGCAGCGCTAAGTCTATGTAACTCAGCTCAATTTGCGCAGCAGACTAAAGCAAATAAGGTCTAATTTCAACACTAAAGTTACCGTTAAAAACACCGCTTTTGGCGAGTAGACCTTGATAATATTTGCACATCACCGGTTGACTTTTTGGCTATATACGCTCCCTTTTGGTGCAACGAACAACCGCCTTAACGCATGCTAATTGACACCGAAATAGCGCAGTGATCGCTGAGCATTTTCTCTTCAGACATATCCGCAAAAAAGTGTACGCTGGGGTCGAATTTCACCGTGTTTGCAAGTTTGTTGCTCAGCAATATATGGTCAATCGGCACAGGGTAACGTGGGTGACAACCTGTCAGTGTTTTAGTTGCGTTTACCAAAGGTACAGAAGCATTATTTTGATGCTTGGTTAATTGCTGCCAAAATTGATTGTCGCCATGGCTTAAACGATGATTAAAGTCACCCAACACAATGGTGTTGCTATTTGCATGTTTCTCCAACCAAGATTTAAGTACTGGTAACTGATCTGCCAGCAATCGACAGGCCTTTTTATCCGAAGTCGAGTAGTTATCAACAAAACAGCCACTTTTAAGGTGAACATTAAGCACTGAAAGCTCACCAAACTGAGTATCTAAGGTCACAACTAGACCATGTCTTAATCCTTCAACATCCACGCTAAGTTCGCTCAGGTTATCCACTTTGCTTGGGACTAGGTTATTTCTAATCGCAAACGCGGTTTTCTGCTGTGTAGACAGATTGCCACTTCCTCTACAGTCGTACGTCGTGCTATTAGCTCGACTTGAAATCAGTAATTGCCATTCACTACTTGGAAAGACCTGCTCTAATGCCTTAACCGATGCGACTTCCTGCAGCGCAATAACGTCTGCATTAAGCCCTTTTGCATAATCACGCAGTGCGCTTATCTCCTGCTCGTCACGAGGTCTACATCCTGCGCTCGATGGATATGCTAAATGCTCCATGTTCCAAGTCGCGATTTTAAGCGATGCGGCCGTTGCTTGGCCGCTTACCACGGAGTTACCGATATTTGAAGGCTCCGATTGGCACCCCAAAAGCGAGAGACTAAAAATAGCGCTAAATGCAAATGCAGTTAATTTTGTTGTCATAATGAATCCAATCTAGGCGATAAAATCTAACGTCAGTAGCAATCGTTTTTCCCCTATTACTACCGCAGGTGAGCGATGTACTAAGCCACGGCCTTCATTACCTTCCCAACGCTCGCCTTTTAATAATGCCACATCCCCACAGGCAAGCTGTATTGCGTCTGCTTCCGAGGCCAGAGTCAGTTTGTTGTCATCCCTTGATACATGCTGGTTTCTAAGCCACTCACTGCCCGCGCCTGCGAGTGTAGTCACCAGTCGTACAGGTACTTTATCAACATGAAATTTCGGGCACATTGCAGTCTTGAGCATTTTTAACCGAAAACCAACGACGCGAAGTTCAAATAAGCAGCTAAACATATCTACTATTTCAATAATATGCGCCACCATCGCATCGCTAAAATTCAGCCGCTTTAACGGCTCACTAACTTCACAGGTGATATTGCTAGTCGCAATTTGTAGCGCTAATTCTAGCTCTTTTGCTGCTTCTAAGTAGCGACCAAACTCTGCTTTCAAAGCAGGAGATAATGCATGTTGCCAAATCACAATATTGATTTTGGGCTCATAAATCTTGGTTAACACGGTAGCATGTTCTGACTGCTGATGATGCACTGAGTCCACGTCAAGCAAGGGCTCTATAGGCATAAGGCTATTCATAGTAACTCCAAATAGGGTTTTATTTAGTGAAAGTTGCGACGCAGCGCATAGTTTCGAAGATGAGCGTAGGAGATGAGCATAGAGCCAAGTACTGTAAACAAGGTTTCTCCGCGTTGTTCACCTAAAATAGTTGCTAGCACCAAGAATGTGCAGCCCATTAACCCCAAGCCCACGACAAGACCTGACTTATGCCGCACATAGCCAAATCCAAGGGCCAATACGCTAATGGGTAGCACGGCTATGAGTAACCATTCGTGAAAAGCTTCATCAGAGAGCGCTAGTAAACCCGCAAAGGGAGGAAGTACAAATAATAAAAAAGGTAATATTAAACAATGGACTAAGCACAGCATAGATAACCCAATTGCTGCCTTGTCTCCAAACGACTGTACTTTTGCGTTCACGCTTTCTCCTTCGCCATGGATGCACCAAGTTGATACAATATAACATACCAATCAAAAAAGAGTAAAACGTTAAAGTCGTACAACAACAAGAGTGTTCGATACAAAGCCATGAATACAAAAGTAGCGTGTATTTAAAGCATCTAGAGAGTCAATCTCTGCTTGTTGTGATTTTTACGGTGTTGTAGCAAATAAACGCAAAAGCACTTTGGAAGGTATTTATAAAAAAGAATGCACTGAATTACAATTCACAGGTTTGAGATTCAGAACAAACCTATGAATTGATGAGCAATCGCTGACTATGGGGAAAGGTTATGCGTTACACCCCATCGTTTCACACTCTGGATATGCAGACGGACAATGCGTTGTCCCACAAAAATAAAAGTCTGTATAACCTCGATTATAACCACCAGCAATTTGCAAAGTAACATTTTTAGCTATTTGGCTATTATCTTTATTGAGTACTTTCATGTTCCTTTTCTTAAGGCTCAGTTTCATTTTATTTCCTTGATAATCATTGTTTAAAGTTTCCAAAATGGAAACTAGCTAATGACTATACTGGCAGCAGAGAAACAAAAAATCAACATGTAAAAAAATTTGTTAGGCAGATTAACAAGTGATCTCTAAACCTAAACAATGATGTATATGGCAAGCGCCAAAAGCCCCATGTATGAGCACTTTTGACTCCCAATGATTAAAACGTGTTCACAGCTTTAAACGACTTTTATAATTTCGTTGACGCCATAGTCTCTTGTTAGATTACCTATGATCCAGACAATGTAAGCCAACTTTCTCGGCACATGACTCAATAATGGGTCTGATCCACTCCCTAAATTTGGACACAAAAAACCCGCTGTGTGCGGGTGGTTTGTCTAAAAGTTAAATCGCAGGATAACTACCCACTCTAATTCGAATTCTTTTCTTGCATTACTTCTGAGTCAACCGGCACATCTGAAAAATGCATTTCCGTAGGCTTTATCCCTTTATCATCAAACCTGTGATGCAAAAATTCATTAAAGCAGTTAATGTCATGAATGTTAGCGTGCACGATTTCTCGGAGCGGAATTGATATAGAAAATTTCTTTATTAGGTATCTTCTTCTGTCGTGATCATTTAAATGCTGCAGCTTCCCATCATCTAGATGCTTCGGCTTATTTTTGTCAAATTCTTTAATTACACTTTGGTAATTAATTACTTTTTCTAAATCAAGAGTTTTTTCATGACGATAACCACTTACTAATGGTAAAACATGAACATCATTACAATTGACTCCAAACTGGATCACGTAGCCTATATATACCTTTCTATTGGATAAGGTAAATGCAATAGGTAGTTTTAGGTCCGTTGCATCAAAAAACAGGCTTAAAAATTCTGGAGTTTCCTTGTCTCTAGCATCAACTTTCCACTGCTCTAAGTATGGACTTTTGTTGTATCTTGCCTTGTAAATAGCTACTACTAGCTTTGGATAGGCGAAAGCAATAATTAAAGACACGATACACACTGAAATAAGGTTGAGAGAATCGGTATCATTTCCTAGTGATGGCAATAATATAGATACAGAGCTTGAAAACCAAGAGCCTATCGTTTGCGCAAAATCACAGTGAGCTACTGTAGAAACTAAAATAAAAGATATACCGAACAACAGCATGCCAGCAAACGCAGCCATTATAAATGTGTGATACCCACTTGAATTATTGTATTTTGTTGTGGTTCCTGGGAGCTTTCTTAGGAATAAAGAGCCGCACGCCGTAAGTAAAAGTATCAGTAAAACTGTTGGCTTTATCATAACTCCCTTTAGTAAATTTTAGTTATTGGGTTACATGAACCTCCCTATAAGCTATGCCCTATAGTTTTACCAGCAGCCGACGCTTGTTCTTGCACAGTTTTACTGTCAAAAAGTGAGTCAGAATCAACAACAAAGAAATCTGTTCCAATGGTATGCACCTTAAGTTCTGGCTCAACAGTCACACTTTCCGATTCATGTTGTTCTTCAGTATTGCTAGTAAAAGCTTTAAATATGCCTTTTATCGTCATTTTATATCTCCCAACAAATAGATCTAATCTATCAGCTCGGCTCCTAGTCTTAGAAGGTCAAGCGCGACCTTTAAACACCTTTAAGTTCGTTTAAACTACGTTGAATTGCTTTGAATCACGTTTAATTAGTATTTTGATACTAAGACACTTGAACAAAACTTTCAACCAAACCTTTTGTAAAATAGTTAGCTAATATTAGCCAAAAGGTTTAGCTAACCCTTTTACTTAATGATTTAGCTTAACTTTTTAGCTCTCTTTGTAGTTAGACGCTTGAATAAGGGAATAAAAAACCCGCACTATGGCAGGTTTATTCAGACTAGGCTCTATTTATACAGCTCTCGCAAGCTTGGTGAAATTATGGCATTTTTAAGAGGGAAATAAAGCTCATATTTGAACGCTTACTGTTCAAATATAACATACCGACTCTAAACTTTCTGCACTTCCCTTATGATTACTTATAATTCTGATAATTTTTTAAATTCTAAACCTGTTTCTCAAGCCAAGACCGATAAGAAAAATAAACGTAAATGATGCAAAAGCATGCCCATAACTAAGAAGGTCATAGTCCTTCGGAATATCATCACCAAACATCTTCTCGAGTCCTCTATCCCTTGCACCTTTTGACAAAGATATAAACGGAATGACTGTTGCTATTGATACAGTAAGTGCATCTTTAAAACGTGGCTCACTATCAGGTTCTGCAAAACTAATAGTCAACTGAGCAAACATAAAAATCGATAGCATCAAACATACAAAAGGTCTTAGTATGCTTTGCCCATAATTGCTGGTTAAAGAGTAGAGAGTATCTAGAACAGAACGTTGCCAATTTAATTTTATCCAACGCTTTGCTCTCATTTCATCAGCATGGAAAGCTAAAGCTCGTTCATGGTTTTTATTAGACTCGGCTATTTCTTTTAATCGGCACAAACGTTCTGCATCTTGAGTGTCATGTGCCTTTTCCAATATTGCACCATTTTGGCTATCTCGTTTCAAATTAACCGTCACCCCACTCAAATCTATATGGTGGCTCGTTTTGGTTTGTCTTAGATCTGGTATGCAGTTGAAATCCCCTTTTAAAGAAAAGGGTCTTTCAAATGAAGTACCCTTGAAGCTAAGTGACTCTATTGAATCGGCATGCTCTGGCTCAAACCTTGATTTAGAATTAAAGTCTACACTAGCAAAACGAAAAAACTTGCCGTGGCTTATTTTAAAAAAGCTCGAGAATCCGTCGAATTTTGAGTCTAAAAAGTCCGCTCCCGCGCCAAACACTGCCTTATCAAAGCTCGCAAGCCCGATGAATTTTACGCTTTGAAATAACGCTCTACCGTTGAATGTTGCTTGCCCAAAGTGCGCATCGCCACTAAATATTACCCCATTGAAGCGCGTTCTTTTGTTAAATGTTACTCTCTTAAAGTACGCATCACTGTTGAATTTTGCTTCCTCAAAGCGCGCATCACCACTGAATGTTGCTCCATCAAAGTACGCATCATCACTGAATGTTGCTCCCTGAAAGTCCGCAACACCACTGAATGTTGCATTCCGAAAGCCCGCAACATCATGGAATACTGCATTCATAAAGGTCATATAACCACTGAATATTGTCTCCGTAAAGTTCGCATAACCGCTGAATTTATAACCAGAAAAATTTATTATCTCATCATCTTTGCAGTCTTGTATAAGCTTCTTCAAATTCTTATTAACTGGAAATCGCTTATTTAATGCTTCATAGCTAAAGTCAACGCCTTCAAAGTCAATATTGACTTTTGGATGCTCTTTCATCCAATTATTCCAAGCGTTTCTCCCTTCTAACCACAACAGTATTGCATCATCACCTTTAAGCACCGTTACAGGCTCTTTTTCATCTGCCATTACCACTAACCTCTTTTCCCTGACTGCACCGCCAACACCTATCGATATATAATACTCAATTGGATGGCTATGGAAACAAAAAAACCGCTATTAAGCAGGTTATCAAACAAGAGCTTTTATTATTTAAAACTTTCACTAACCAATTGAGTTTATTCCACTTTTAAGAGAAAAACAAAACACGAGTAAACTTAAGCCAAACACCCACCTCAAATGTGTACGCTCCTAAAAATGCAGCTTCAACTCGAAGGGGGATACTATCTCGGCTTCTTTAAAAACTTCTTCCCCTCTCTTGCTTATTTATCACAATCTATCAAATTGATTAGCGGCGTTTGATAAGGGCTTTACCTTTTGCGTTATCTCCTCTTCAAGGTTATTAGACAATCGTGTACTCAGCGCAGCTGGTTTCGCGAAATAATAACCTTGCAGATAATCAGCCCCTATATCTCGGAGCACTTGTGCTTCTGCACGACTTTCCACCCCTTCCGCAATTACTTCGATACCATTTTCATGTGCGAGCTGGATTAAATGAGAGACAATATTACGCTTGTGTTGATTGGTGTCGATGTGTCTTACCAGCTCCATATCTATCTTTATATAATCTGGCCTCAGCTGCGCCAACATATTTAAGCTCGACCACCCAGAGCCAATGTCATCTAGTGCAACACCAAAGCCACAGCTACGATAAAACGCCAAAATTCCTTTCAAATGATTCATATCCCGAGCTTGATGTGTCTCGGTCACTTCAAATACGATGTCCTGAGGTTGAAACCCCAGCTCACTAATCGCTGAGGCAGTCGAACGCAAACAATATGACGGATCATAGATGCTAGAAGGGTTGAAGTTTATGAATATCTTGGAATTCAAATTCGCTTTAGCAGCATGCTCTACAGCAGACTTTCGTGCAATTAAATCAAGGGAAAAGAGTAAACCGCTTTGCTCGGCTAAATTAAAAACGAGGCTTGGCGGTACCATATTATTTTCATCATCGAACAGCCTAAATAGCGCTTCATTAGCAAACACATCAAGGTTTCCCGGCTCCGAATAAGCTCGTACAATGGGTTGAAACCAGCTTTGGTACGTCTCGTTTTCTACCGCAGTTTTGATCCACCGCGCTTGATGGCGGCGCACCAAAGTTTCAACACTGGCGACTCGACTAATCGCATTGATATCTGGTTGGCCTTCCTGTGCCATGGTCGTCACTTTGGATTGGCCGAACTCAGGCCCTGCTAAACAACCACCGATATTATTTAAAAACGTAGAAAGTCCATTTTTATTCACCTGAACAGTAATGCATTTATCTGCTACTAACTCTGGGGCTAGCGCCATTTCAGTGCACATTTGCATCAAATTTTGCTCAGCATTACTGGTCGGCAGGAAAAACCAAAAGTAAGTTGTTTCAAAAAAATATGACTCAATTGCTTCACAATCTGCGCACCACATAGCATTCTCCATAGGTTTTAGTCAGCCTTTTGTACGTGAGTGATCTCAAAACCGCTCACTTAGAGGTGAACCTAACAGTAGCGTATACCGTATTATTCGTTAGCGAAATAAAATAGCCACGCAAAGGTTTAAGTTTGAAGAGCAGTTCACGTAAAGTTCCATCATCTCGGTTTAGCCGCCTCGCTCACTTAGGTGGGCTGGCAGGTCAAGTCACCTCAAATATGCTACTTGAAGGGGCAAAGCAGACACTCCAAGGACAACCTATCAACCGCACTGATTTACTACTACAAAGCAAAAATATTCACGCAATTGCAGAAAAACTGAGCCACTTGCGTGGTGCAGCAATGAAGTTAGGTCAATTGCTTTCAATGGATGCAGGCGACCTATTACCACCTGAACTTGCGATGCTGCTTACACACCTGCGTGCAGATGCAATGCCGATGCCATACAAGCAGCTCATTGGCGCACTAGAACAAGAGTTGGGGCAAGACTGGCTCGACAAGTTTAGCCATATTGAGCTAAAAAGTTTTGCACAAGCGTCTATTGGGCAGGTGCATAAAGCCAATGCCGAAGATGGTCAACCACTAGCCATAAAAATACAATACCCTGGGGTGGCAAAAAGTATTCAAAGCGATGTAGACAACGTAGTAAGTCTTATCAAAATGACTGGTATACTTCCTAAAAACATCAACATCGCCCCTTTAGTAGCCGAAGCTAAATTCCAATTGCTCGCAGAGACTAACTATCAACAAGAAGCGAACTATTTGCAGCAGTTTGCCTGCGGACTTGCAAAAGATACACGCTTTAAAATTCCTAAGGTATACCAAAGCCTAAGTAGCAAGCATCTGCTGACTATGGAATACGTCTCTGGCGAGCCACTAGCCGAGGCTGTTGCTTTACCACAGCCAGCTCGCAATAAAATTATGGCAACACTGATCGAGCTTTTCTTTATTGAAATGTTCGAACTTAAATTGATACAAACCGATCCTAACTTTGCCAACTATCTATTTAATAAAGATCCCCTTCAAATCGTGTTACTAGACTTTGGCGCAACACGTGTAGTCAGCGACACTATTAGCAGTGGTTATAAAAACTTGCTTGGGGCTGCCATGGAGCAAGACCATGCCGCCGTTAAACAGGCTGCATGCGACATCGGCTATTTCGACACAGATATTGCACCTGAGTACTGTGATGCGGTTATTGAGCTGTTTTTACTTGCAACGACCCCGCTTCGCTACAACGGCCCATTTGATTTCGCTAATAGCAAACTGAGTAAAGAGCTCAGTGAAAAAGGGCTAGCGTTGAATGGCCGCTCTAACGAGTGGCATACTCCACCTGTAGATGCGTTGTTTATTCACCGTAAACTGACAGGGTTATATTTAATCGCAGCAAAATTACAAGCAAAGGTAGACTTAACAGCACTGCAAACATATTTAAAATAGCGGCCTGCCAGTAAGCAGGCCTTGGGTCATTACCACATACTTTTTAGCACGCCATCTTTTCTTATAAAGTGATGGTAAAGCGCCGCGCCAATATGAACTGCAAGTACTGTTACCAATAGCAATACAGCTAAGCCATGTCCTTCGCGAAACACTGCAAAGTATTCGATGCGTGGTACCATCGCTGCTGGAATGGTGAATAAGTCGAGCACCACAATTGGTCGCGCAGCATAATACTGCATCAACAGGCCGCTAGTCGGTATAATTAACATCAATACGTAAAGCAGCCAGTGGCTGAATTTGGCCAGTTTGACCTGTATTGTCGACATCCCTGATGGCAAGCTGGGTGTCGATGACTTTATTCTAATAAGAAAGCGCAATAAAAGTAGCAAAAGTGCCAGCATACCAAATGATTTATGTAACCCCAGTAAAGTAAGCTGCCAAGGTTCAAGCGCACGTACCATCGTAAGGCCAGCAAAAATCATAGCAAAGATAAGTAATGCCATAGACCAGTGAAGCACTCTCATCGCAAGATTAAATCGTGTTGTTTGATCAGTCATTCACTGTCTCCTCAAGTGCGCCCATCAATTGCTCCTTAGCCCTACGGCGATAGGACTCTGCATAGGCAGCAGAGCGCGCTCTTAGAATTGGATCTTCGGTTGCAATAACACCGCTAGGTAATATCAAGGGATCAAAATTGAGCGCATGGCAGTTACCCGATAGTTGCGGTTGCCAATGCGTTATGAAGATCTCTCCAGCATCTACCTTTGCGCGGTTACTGGGCCAAAGTTTGGCTGGATTATTTTCATCATCTTCTTGCTTGGCAAATATAAACTGCCAATTGAAGCGTACAGCTCCTTTCTCTAATCGAGTTGCAAATTCTTGCTGTAGCGCGTCTTTGCCAGTGTAAGGATTTTTACTTTCTTCATCTAATGGCAGCATTTTCCAGCGAATAGCCTGACGCTGCGCTTTTTCATCAACCAAATAAAATGCATTAATACTATGATAAGTCTCAAGGGCAAAGCTCGGGCTTGGCGTGTAACTCGCTTTCCATGCCAAAAAATCCGCACTCTCTGGATGCTTAGCAAAAAAGTCTTTTACTGCCTCTTTGCCCTGCTTCAGAGCAACAATTTGCTGATAAAAATCATGCGGATTTGTTACCGCCATCACTGGAGGCGTATTCATCGCAATATTCCAACGCTCAGCACCTGTTACGAAGCTCAGCGCGAAGCTCCTTACTGGTGCCGTCAACTCAGCAGCGTGCGGATTATTTCCAGCAATGGACAATCGGCCAATAAATGGATGCGTACCGGCTTTAAAAACTGTTGCGTTTGAGTACTGAGATAGCCGTCCATTCGATTTAAATTCTCCTGACACACAAATCCCTTTTGCATGTGCTCTACGAAACCCAGGGAAGTGGTTTTGCCCTTGTTGCAAATCGACAAATTGCTGGGCGGTGACTTGCTCGGTTTGCGCTTGTGTTAATGGTGAAAGTAACAACGCAACAGCAAGACTCGCAAAATAAAACCCCTTTTCTAACAAGGATACAGATGTGTATTTCACAAAACAGCTCCTAAGTTAAGCCAGTTTGCCGAATTAGTGACTTATATACAGCGCAAACTGGTCGTGAATAACTAATGCCATCAATAGACCTGCAGTACGAACGTTTCCTTTCATTTATTTTGATTGTAATCCTGATGTTTACGCTATGCTTTGTTATCTACCCGCCTATCATTATTTAGCTTGGGCCTATTTAACAGCACGGCGAAATTGCTTAAGCGGAGTAAATACTGTACTCTTGCCCGCCGCCCAATACAGAGTACAAAATCATGAGCTTTAGCCACTTAGGTTTAGCCCCAGAAATAAATCAAGCCGTTGTCGAACAAGGTTACGACAAACCGACTCCGATTCAAGAGCAAGCCATTCCTGCTATTTTAGAAGGCAGAGACGTGATGGCTGCGGCGCAAACGGGAACAGGTAAAACAGCGGGCTTTACATTACCTTTGTTGCAAAAGCTGATTGCTGGTACTAAGCCTCGTGCGAACAATGTACGCGCGTTAATTCTAACGCCGACCAGAGAGCTTGCTGACCAAGTATGGCAAAGTGTTGCGCTTTACAGTAAACACCTGCCTATCAGCTCTGAAGTTGTTTACGGCGGTGTGAAGATCAATCCGCAAATGATGAAGCTGCGTAAAGGCATTGATGTTTTAGTGGCAACACCTGGGCGATTACTCGACCTTTACCAGCAGAATGCTGTCAAATTTGATGACCTTGAAGTATTGGTATTGGATGAAGCCGACCGTATGCTAGACATGGGCTTTATTCACGATATCAAGCGCATCATCAAAGTATTGCCAAGCTGCAGACAAAACTTGATGTTCTCTGCCACTTTCTCTGAAGAGATTAGAGCATTGGCAAAAGGGCTAATTCATGATCCAGTAGAGATTTCTGTGGCACCAGCAAACAGCACAGCAAAAAGCGTGACTCAATGGGTATACCCGGTAGACAAAAGTAAACGTACGAGCTTACTCAAGCATTTAGTGCAAACGCATGATTGGCAACAAGTGTTGGTATTCACCCGCACAAAACACGGTGCCAACCGCTTGGTTAAGGATCTAGAAAAAGACAAGATCAATGCCGCAGCAATCCATGGTAATAAAAGCCAAAGCGCTCGCATGAAAGCCCTTGCTGGCTTTAAAAATGGTGAAGTACGTGTACTTGTTGCTACTGATATTGTGGCAAGGGGCTTGGATATTCAAGAGCTGCCTCATGTCGTGAACTTTGACCTGCCAAATGTTTACGAAGATTATGTTCACCGTATCGGCAGAACAGGCCGTGCTGGTGCGACAGGTGAAGCTATCTCGTTTGTTACCCAAGAGACAGCAAGCGATTTATTTGGCATTGAGCGATTAATTCAACAGTTGGTGCCACGTAAAGTGGAGCCTGGGTTTGAACCGCAACTTGCCGTACCTGAGTCAAAGTTAGATACGCGCCCAATCAAACCGAAAAAACCAAAGAAACCGAAAAAGCCAAAGGCGGCAGACGCTGAACAAGCACCTTCTGCTCAGCCGAAAAACAAACCTAAGCAAAATTCAGGTCCTCGCAACAATAGGCCAAGTGGCAACGGCAAGCCTGCTGGTAACAACAATAGCAACCGCAGACGTCGCCCATCATCACCTGCAAACAAGCCAAAGAGCCAACACTCTGGAGAAAAACGTACACCACGTCAGAAGCCCACTTCTGGCAATTAATGGTGTAAGCAGGTGTAATAGCATTTGCAACACCTTCTCCTAAGCTAAAAAGGCTGTTAATCGTAACAGCCTTTTTTCGTCAAAGGAGCTAGACAATGAATATCTTGAAATTGATACTGTTCACATTGTTTGGTAGTACATTTTTAGCGCACGCTGGTACGCAATATGTGACCCAAGCTGCGAGCAATATCACAGAAACCTCCGCTCAATTAAACGGCTATTCCACCTCTACTATTGGTTTAAGTGGAGAAACGTTTGATTATGGCCCAACCACTAACTACGGCTACAGCGTACTCGCAACACCGGCTGGCGTGAATGGCCCGGTTAGCGCACAAATAGCGAACCTAGAGTGCGGCAGCGAATATCATTTCCGTTTTCGAGGAGATCCAAAGCCACCTCGCACCACCATTCAAGGGGAAGACCTAACCTTCACTACAGCCCCATGTGGCCCGACGATTTTTACTAATGTGTCGTTTGAAACGGGCGGACAATATTACTTCGTTGCAGAAAACAATGGCGGTAATACAGTAAACGCCAATCGTATTGCGATTGGCCCTTGGGAACGGTTTAATCTTATCGATGTCAACGGCGGTAACCTGTTTGATGGCGACACCATTCACATTCAAACAGCCACTGGCTATTACTTTGTTGCAGAGCAAGGTGGGGGCGCTGAGTTAAATGCTAATCGAACGGTGGCTTCTATTTGGGAAACCTTCACGATTGAGCTGCCGAATAACCCCGGCGCTTTGATCCAAAATGGCGATAAAGTGGCGCTTAAGTCAATCAATGGTCACTATATCCAAGCCGCAGGTAATGGTGGCGCGGGAGCCAATGTGCATCCTACCGTCATAGGCTGTAATGCCACTTACCCCTGTTCATGGGAAATGTTTAAGATTATTTTTTAACGCACTTGGCCGTGGTAAAAAATTTTATCACGGCCTTACACGCGCTATCCGTTCGAGCCATGTTATAATTGCGGTTTTAGAACTACAGAGACAGCGACTTTGACTCAGCCACTTTTTTCAAGTACCTCACTTTCCAGCGCCTTACTCGATAACCTCGCGTCATTGGGGTATCACACCATGACTGACATTCAAGCACAAACCTTACCGCTTATCTTGGCGGGTAAAGATGTCATTGGCCAAGGTAAAACAGGCTCAGGTAAAACCGCCGCTTTCTCTTTAGGACTATTACATAATTTAAACGTGAAACGCTTTCGCGTGCAGGCGCTTGTGGTATGCCCAACTCGAGAGCTTGCCGATCAGGTTGCGGTTGAAATTCGCAAGCTTGCCCGTGCTGTTCATAACATCAAAGTGTTAGCGCTGTGCGGTGGCGCACCTATGGGTCCGCAAATTGGCTCTCTTGAACACGGTGCGCACATCATTGTGGGTACACCAGGGCGTATTGAAGAGCACCTGCGCAAAGGCCGTTTGTCGCTAGATGAAGTGAATACCTTTGTACTGGATGAAGCGGATCGCATGTTGGAGATGGGTTTTGAAGAGTCACTACAGTGCATCATAGATCACTGCCCTACAGCACGCCAAAACCTGTTATTTAGTGCAACTTATCCACCAAAAATAGAGCAGCTCGCGCAGCACATCATGAAAGATGCAGCCAAAGTCACTGTTGAAGCAACCCATGACGATAGCTCAATTGAACAGTACTTTTACGAAGTCGACAATAACGACGCGAGATTGCCTGCGGTACAAAAGCTGTTAATGCAATTTCAACCAAACTCAGCGGTTATCTTCTGCAACACCAAGGCAGAATGCCAGAACGTATGCGACAGCCTATATAGCCTAGGTTTTGATGCGGCTGCACTTCACGGTGACTTAGAACAAAAAGACCGTGACCGCACATTGGTTCGTTTTGCGAATAAGAGCGTCACCATTTTATTGGCAACGGATGTCGCCGCCCGGGGTATCGACGTCGATCACGTAGATATGGTGATCAACTATCATATCGCCCATGACCCAGAAGTGCATGTTCACCGCGTTGGCAGAACCGGACGTGCAGGTAATAAAGGCGTGGCATGCTCTTTAATGAGTTATAAAGAATCGCATAAAGTAAATGCCCTCGAAGACTATTTAGGCAAGACAATTGAGCCCAATGCCCTGCCAAGCGACCAAGTGTTAAATAACAAAATTAACCGAGCGCCGATGGTAACCATTCAAATCGACGGCGGTAAGAAAGCGAAATTAAGACCGGGTGATATCTTAGGAGCACTGACCTCAAATCAAGCGTTAAAAGGTGACCAAATCGGCAAAATAAAGGTCACCGCGATGTCATCATACGTTGCGGTTGAGCGCAGTATTGCCAACGTGGCGCTTAAAACAATCTCAGAAGGGAAAATGAAAGGCCGTAACTTTAGAGCCCGCAAAGTAACAAAGTAACAGGTCACTCTCCCCTCTCTATGGTGGTCAACTTTTCCCTGACCACCATGACTTTAGATTATCCCAGCAATTACTCGCCTATTTATAACTTATTTCACACCACAGGGGTTTAAATCTACACCATGACCCCAAGGTCTTAATTAAGCAAACACTTTAAAGGAGTTTATCTATGAAGACCTTAATTATTGGTGCCAGTGGTCAAATTGGAAAAATGACGACAAAGAAAATGCTGAAACAAGGCCATGACGTCGTGGCGTTAGTGCGCAATAAAAGCAAACTAGTAGATCTTCAGTCTGAGCAACTTATTATCATTGAGCAAGACCTTGAAGGCGATTTTAGCTCAGCCTTTAACAACGTCGAGCAGGTAATATTTAGTGCAGGTTCTGGTGGAGATACTGGTGCGGATAAAACCCTACTTATTGATTTGTGGGCCGTCATTAAAGCCATTAACTATGCTGTGAAAGCAAACGTTAAGCATTTTATTATGGTCAGCTCTATTGGCGCCGATGATCCTGATAACATTGAAAGTGAAATTAAACCGTACTTGGTAGCCAAACACATGGCCGATCAACACCTACAGAAAAGTATTGTAAACTACACCATCGTCCGACCGGGTGCGTTACAAAATGAGCCTGCAACTGGGGGATTCTCGACCGCACGCCCTGCAAATAGAGAAGATGCCGTAATAAGTCGAGAGAATGTCGCAGACGCGCTAGCTTACCTTGCCACTCAACATCCTCAGAACCTAACATTTGAGCTATTTAACGGCAAGCAGTCAGTCGAACAAACGCTGTGCTAATAGAGTAACTATGTCTCGGGGTTTAACGCCTCGGGGCAAACTTAGGTGCTTTATTTGGCTAAGTGTTGAGAATATTTACCGCTACATCGACATAAAAAGCTTGCTTTAAAAAATGCAATTCTATATTATCCCTCTCTTGCTTTAACTTCCTCTCAAAATAAAGCAAACCTCAAGTAATGCCTCCTTGCCTTGATCCAGTAAGTCCGCATAAAAAATACAAGTAGAGCTTAATATAGTCAGGCGAAATCAAGCCAATTACGAAAATTGGTATAAGCTGTCATACCCGTCTCGGGTCGTTGCGAGGACAGTGTCTTCTGTTCGCTAAACTGTAATGAAGCTCATCTACTATCAAAAGCATCAGCTAATTTGCTGTGCATTATAAAAGTGAGTTTTATTATGTCATATACATATAACGGAACAGAGATCCGTGTTGAGCAACCAATTCGCTCAATTTCGGTGAACAAATCTAAAGTGATCTTTGCTGACGGCACAGGCCGTAAGATCACACAATTCGCCAATGGCGGCGAAGCACGTCAATTTCTGAGCTGGTTAACTTCAGCACATTAATTGAGTGGTAATATAATTGATGTAAAAAATGCCGGATAAAGTCCGGCATTTTTGTATCTTTGTTTGTTAAGCTTAGCAGTAGTAAGCTTCAACAGTCCCTTTTGACTTCAGTAGCAAAGGCTGACCACGACGGTCTAACGCCTTTGGTGATGCTACCTTAATCCAGCCTTCGCTGATGCAGTACTCTTCAACATCCGTGCGCTCTTTTCCGTTGAAACGGATGCCAATATGGTGTTCTAGCACTTCTTTAGCATAATGTGGGCTGCGAGGGTTGATTGAAAGTCTATCTGGTAGTGCTGGTTTTTCAGTTGAATCTGTCATCGTTTTTCTTCAATTATTTAAGCATGCTGTATTGTAGGTAATCCCGTGCGTGCGCTCAATAGCTGAGCGTCCTATATTCGCAATTGAATTAAAAACTGTCCCCCCTAGGCCTAGTGGGATTCTGAAGTTTAGCTAACATTATTACTTAAAAATGCCTTGGCACATTCACCCACGTATCGGCGGCCGAGATTATCTCCACTCAACCACTCTCTCCACAGAAAACTTGTTATAACACCTTTACCATAAAATACTTACAGCCATCTTTAGGGTAATGCTCTTGGATCCATTGAGTCTCGTAGCCATGCTTTTCATAAAACGGCATTGCCTGAAAATTTAAGGTATCGAGTAAGCATTTCACGCACCCTCTTTGTTTGGCTGCCGCTTCTAGGCTTTCTAGTATCTGTGAGCCGATATTTTGACCTCTAAGTGTCTCAGGAACCCACAAAGTATCTAGCAACAACCAGTTACCAAAAGTACGCGCGGCTGCACCTGCAACAACCTCTCCAGACTCATCCTTTACTTCAACCGCCAATGGAAGGCGCTCTGTGACCTCCCAATTCGCCCAGTTAAACTCGCTAATTTTACTACTTAAAAAATCGACAAATTGTTGCTCAGGATTTTCTACTACGGATATTTTCACAGCTACGCTCCGGTTGACTTCGTTGAACTACGGTAATTGTTATTTACTGTGGTATTTTGCCATTTCATAATAAAGAAAAAGTATCAAAAAAGAATCAAACATAACGCACGATAACAATAGCGAGAAGGCCAGTTGTTACTTTCAACCTGGGTTATTGAGTAAACTCTTTTTCTGTTGCATTTACCAGCTGTTGAAATGCGCGAGTACTGCCGAGGAGCTCTCGCTTTACCTTATTCCACTGTGCATTGTGGTGACCAAACCTTAATTGCCATTCGCGCTTTTCGTCCACACTTAAAGGGTGCAGCTTTGCGCCCAAGGCCATGAGCTCGCGCTCACAGTGTTTTTGCAGTTGCTCTATCTGCGCAATATGAGTATGAAATGTTTGCTTACCCGCGTCCTCGATTTCCCCTTTTAAGCGCAGCGGTAAACCATCTAACCAATGCTGATTTGCGACGGTCACCCAAGCATCGGGAACACTTTCGAGTAAAGCTATCTGCCCTATCTCGTTTTTTAGCAGATCAGGACCTGAAAACAAGCCAACAACGCTAGGGTCAATAACCTCTATATGTTCTGTTCTTGCCATTTTGGCCACTTGTGCCCAAGGCACATCAATAACATTTGCCGACGTCATACTGTAAAAATGACTCAAAACCTTAGAAGCAGGTACTCTTAGCACTACTCCTTTAAGTTTTTCAGGCAAATTAATCAAGCGGTTGAACTGCTTTGTGCTTGTTAGGGTGCGACCTCCAACGAGATGATGCATTAAGATATTCAGTTTTCCTTGTTCACTAATAGGCTTAATAACAAGTGACTGCCATTGTGGCGAACAAATTAGATTGAGAAACGCGCGATTTGAGCTCGCCCAAAATGGGATATTAAGGATATCTAGCACAGGTAACGCCCGAGACAGATTTGACACAGAGATAAGTGCGGCCTCCACATGTCCCCGAGTCACTGCCGCCATTAACTCGCGGCCACTTCCAAGCGCGCCACTATGGTGAACATCAACATAGATTTTACCGCGAGTCATAGACTCAACATTCTCCTTAAGCACTTGATGCATGTGCGGGATAAAGTCACTTTGATCCGCAGGGTATGGGGAAGCTAATCTTAAAATATGGAGGGCAGCACTGCGCTTAGCCATTTCTTGTTCTCGTTCATCTTCTGAGAATAAATTTAGTGCAAGTACTTGGCTAACCGGAAATGAAGCACTCAAACATGCCGCTAGTGAAGCTTCAAGAAATTGACGTCTACTCTTAGACATGGGAGTACAACCTAAATTCCATACCTCAATTAAAGATAGCTGAGTCGATCACTATTTCAATAAGCTTAGATGTAAACCCAAATCAAAAACACAAAAAGCTCACTTGTATTTAACAAAATTTATACTAGTCTATCTTGGATTCACCACAAGGAGTGTACTGCTAGTTTATTCATCAAAAGCGATAGCTTTACTATCATTACTTTTGTCTCGCTGGGTGTTTTCTTAAAACAAAGCAAATTTAACGCAGTAATCACGTTCATATCGATTAATAAAAGGAGATTAACGATGAACAGAAGAAATGCACTAATCTGTGTTGCCTTGGGATTTTGTGCCCACTTATCCGCCAAGACACCTCAACCAACCCTTTCGATCAACACTAACCTTGATTATGACGGCCTCATTACAACACCGAATGGAAAGGCTTATTTTGGTCAGCAATGGTTTGAAAATGCCAGTGAAGTCACTTTGTACCCAAAAAATGGCAACAGCGCGCTTTGGACATTAACATTAACCTATTCTGATGGCAGACCGGCCGTTGGTAAAACCATTACTATAAATTCAACTTATAACACGCTCACCACATCAAGTTGGCGAGATAAAAATACCATGGCAAACCGCTTTCCGAGTGGTTCAAGAGCAACGGTAATTCAAAGAATAGACCAAGGGCTGTTCCGATTACGTGCTCCTTACGAAGCTTCAAGCCTAGTGACCGATGCTAATGGCCAAGTGAAAGTTACCGTAAATAACTTCCATAGCTGCGGTAATGAACAACAGCCAGGTTCTGATAAGTTAACAGCCTCAACTGGTAACTTGCAGGCTCAGCTAATTGTAAAATGCGCAGTAACAGGCTTAGTCAACATTCCAGACCGCGCAAGTGAGGGGCTTACTACAGCAGGTTTAGTTGGCCGCCACTTACACCCAGACTTGCTAAGTGCTTTACAAAATTTAGGACAAGCTTGGAAAAACGTACAAAACAAACCTATCGGGATGCCAAATTATCTCACAATAACGGGAGCAACCATGCGCTGGGGTGGAATAAATCCTCCTCATTTTACGCACAAGTTTGGTGGTACAGTAGATATTCGTCCGATAGGAACATCATCAGGCCCGGTTAGCGTTGGTGACGCACACTACCATCGCCAAGCCACACAGACTATAGTTGACGCTTTGGTACAATTAGGCGCAACTAAAATTATCTTTGCCGATAATTTGAAAGGCGTTACAGATGTTAAATCAAATCATAAGAATCACCTACATGTCAGCTTCTTAACTGAACCTTTAGAACCTTGGCTTGCTCCTAATGATAACGAGCTTGATAGCGAAGGTGAAGCTTGGCATGACTACAGCAATATCTACGATACTAGCTATTTCGTGCCTCAAGTTAAATCGTTACAGGTTACCGACTTTCATTTTGAATTAGGAAAGTAATGACGAATATCGCTTGGCTAATTTATCTCGCTATCTTTAGCATTTCGGCAAGCTTTGATTTATTAAGCTGCGAGCTCGCTATGTCTAGCGATAAAGTAGCCTTAGCACCCTCTACTGAGCGGCCAGAGTGCCGCTTTGAACAATCAGACAATAATGAGTTAAAGCCAACATCGTTGCCGCACACGCGCTTTATTCCACCAAACTATCCAGATGCTGCAATACCTCTCAATTTCGATAGGGTTCAGTCAGCCTGTAAACTTAAGAGTGACACCATCCATTGCCAGTTTGCTGACCGACAAGGCGCTTTGCCTTTAGCTACTAAATATCAACGAGGTCGGTTAAGCTATGATCAGTGGCGCGTAGACAATGATTATTTTATTGGATGGACCTCGCACGACCCAGAAAGACCTGTCGGATTTATGGTACTTTCCACCACCAAACCCGCCTATTGGTTACCTGTGGAAGATGCTTGTAAAGCAAGACTCAGCACACGAGTCGTGACGCTTAATAGCAAAGAGAATCTCTGTTTGAATCACCAGGGTACTTGGCAACGCAGTAACACACAGTCACTACCTGCGCCTTGTGAAAACCCATACACTGTTGCTACCGATAAAAATGGGGTGTGGGCTTTACAGCTAAACAATGAAAATCAAAGTTGGAATATTTGCCACTTTGATCACGCACTGCAACTGGTGAAAGCATATCAATATCAACTTGATTTACCGCGTTCGCTAGCGCCATACAAGCTTGTACCTACATCTTTTTCTCAGGTTACCGCCTTATTCGGCGAATATGACAATGCACCAGCATACGCATTTGATATTAGCGCTGTTGAACCGATGTTTCTATCAGCCTTCCCGAGTTCTATAAGGCGCTTCACAGTACCTCTTGCATCAGCGAAATATCGTTTAAAAGAAATGACTCACGTTAATTCTTCGTTAGCAGCTAAGTAGTCAATATCAACTAATTCGATGATGTACCAATTACCAGAGTAGGAATAAAACTCTTTATTCCTACTCTAAGGGTCAAATTGAACTATATTGGCATGCCGATCTAAAAGCTGAGTTGATTTAGAATTGAGATTGTCATACCAAAGCCATACTGCTCAGGTCCATCCAACCGAACCTTCATTGTTTTACAACTCCCGCCAGTGCTGATCCGCTTCGTAATATAGTACCTAGTACCAAAATCACTCCCTGAAAAACTGCCGCAAGATACGCTAAGCTTAGCGTCTTTACTCGCATACCCTGAAACATCAAAAATTAGCTCCTGACCAAAATCACCATCAACCGGTATCGTCATTTCATAACCCACAATATACTTCACTAACCTATATTTACCCTCACTTCCATATTTTTCGTATCGAGTCGCATGGATTGGCTCGAAGAAGTAATTAAGCAATTCATACCTTGCTCCACCCACATAGATAGGCTCTATATTCGTTATATTGTTTTGATTTGATTGTTCGGGTAGATACAAATTATTAGGCTTGGCACAAGTTTGGAACCCTGCCAAAACCAGTAACGTTCCAAAAATAAATCTCGAAAATGTTGCTTTCATTAAATGATTCCTTTTAGTTATTAAATTTCTACTTCTTTGTTATGCCTAATACTGGCAATAGACTTTTAAATAATTTTTATATGACAGGAAAATTTGATAACAGCTAAATAGAGAACAATAGCGTTCAGCTCTAGCCCCAAAAAAAAGAACGTTCCAAACAAAGGTAAATATTAACATTTTCATTACCTCTGTCAACTAGGAAGTAATTGGTAGTCACCAAAACTCAAAATATAAAAAATTCAATTTTCACATTCTCTGCACTTTTGCCTGCCAATTTTAAAACTCGAATCACAATAAGGTTTGGAATAACGATGAACAACGCGAACTTTCTACGTGCAATAGCACTTGTTACCGCGGTGGCAAGTTTACCAATAGCTGCACAACATAAACCTCTACCACCTCCGCCTCCAGGCCAGCCACAACCGAACTCGGCACTGGATGATGAACTCTCAGAAATTATTACTGCTCGCGGTATTACTGGCAGAGTTGCGGGTGCGCAACAACTGCCGAGGATCTCAGATCCCATTGCTCAGCTCGGCATGCAGTTATTTTTTAGCAAAGCCCTTGGGGGAGAAAAATCAGTCGCCTGTGCGAGCTGTCACGATCCAAGGCTCGGTGGTGCCGATGGCCTTTCGTTGCCAATAGGTACAAACGCAGTAGAAAGTGATGTGGTAGGCCCAGGTCGTCAAGCAGTCAACGATGACATCAATATTCCACGTAACTCTCCCACCATTTTTAATACCGGATTTGCCAACAACGCTTTATTTTGGGACGGTCGTGTTCAACGTGTGACTATCACTGACGACCAGGGCGATGAAAGCAGTTTTATCAGTACGCCTGATTCAGGCTTTAACCAACCAGATGTAAACGCGGCAGATTCACTAGTTGCAACCCTGTCTCGCTTTCCTGTCACCTCTCGTGAAGAAATGCGTGGAGAGGCTTTCGAAAGTGCCGAAACCAATGAACAAGTTCGCTCACACTTAGCCCAGCGTATTGGCGATTACGGTGAAGAAGCAGGAGGCTTGGCCACTAATGATTGGCTTCAAGCCTTTAGAGAAGCATTCAACTCACAAGCTGACGCGCAAACCTTAATTACCTTTGATAGTATTGCCTTTGCGCTCGGCCAGTATCAAGCGTCATTTGTGATGGTGGATACCGATTGGCATCGCTATGCCCGTGGTGACCGTGGCGCACTTAACGATCAACAAAAACGTGGCGCTAAACTCTTTTTTACTCCAGTAGCTGAAGGTGGTGCTGGATGTGTTGGGTGCCACAGTGGTGAACGTTTCACTAACGATGGTTTCTTTAACCTCGCCTTTCCACAGTATGGTATTGGTACACAAGATAATCAGGCCGATATCGGACGCGCTGCAATTGACCCCTCGCCTCGCAATCAATTTGCGTTTAGGGTCCCGAGCTTAATCAATGTTGCCCTGACTGCGCCATACGGTCACGCAGGAGCCTACGAGTCGTTAGAACAAGTGGTCAATCATTACTCAAATCCTGAGCAAACCGTCGAGCAATTTTTTCAACGTGGTGGTGCTTGTGGATTAAAGCAGTTTTCCTTAACCGCTCAGTGTGACACACTAAACCTACAAGCGAGAGAAAATAGTGAAGCGGCGTTAACGTTACTGCGCCAATCTCCCTTTGTTGCCGCCAATTTAGCGCCACAACAAAAGCAGGATCTCGTTGCGTTTTTACATGCCTTGACAGACAAGTGTGCAAAAGACCAACAGTGCGTAAGAAGATGGATGCCAAACCGTCGCACACCAGACCCTGATAATTTACGCTTGCATTCACAACGTTAACCGGTGGAATCACAACAACCATGAAAATGACCATTCGCGTCAAACTATTGCTGATAATTTTGATAGCCAACACCACATTGGTGCTGGCTATCTATATCGCCAATAAATTAGCGTTTGAAAAGAGCTTTACGGCCTATCTTGAAAATACCTCTCGGGCACAGCTCAAAAATGTGGTAACGCAAGTTGCTGAGACTTACGCACGCCATGGTTCTTTGGACTGGGTGTATCGAGGTTCAGAGGATTGGGACAGCATAGTACGTAGCTTCTATGGTCTTTCTGAGGATGAGCGCCCACGAGACAGGCAACATTCTCGTCCACCACCAAGGCATCGTGAAAGAGGCGACGGAGGGCCAAGAAGACGTGACGGCCCCCCACCGCGTTTTGACAATAAAAAACGCCTGCTGATCAAAGACGCACAAGGCAATATTATTATGGGCACACCGAAAAGTAAGCAGACTTCGCTGTGGTTCCCAGTCTATCAAAGCGACCATTTGGCGAAGCCTAAACGCGAACAGATTATCGCCTACTTAGGTGTCGAGCAAAGTGGCTTGATACGCAATGACTTCGACCAATTGTTTGCAGAGCAACAACGTAAACAGTTCATGATCATTGCGCTTGTCGCCCTGTTGGTTACTTTAGTGATTGCCGTGCCTTTTAGTAAATATATGGTCAACCCAATCGTGTTGTTGCGCCGCAATGCAAAAACACTGACACAAGGAAATTACGATGCTCGCGTCGATATCGCGAGTAAAGACGAACTCGGTTTGCTTGCCAGAGATATGAACCGTTTGGCAGACACATTAGCGCAGAACCAAATAGCTAGGCAGCAATGGATAGCGGATATTTCGCACGAGCTACGCACGCCGATTGCCGTGATCCGCGCGGAACTTGAGGGAATGATTGATGGCATTATCGCAAGCGATCCTGAACAACTTATGTCCCTTAATGAAGAGATCCAACGATTGACTCGGCTGGTGGACGATTTACATCAACTATCGCTATCAGACCGCGGTGCACTTACTTACAACATGGATAAAGAAAACCTTTACGACCTGCTCTCACGCACGTTTGCGAAAAGTAGTCACCAAATTGAAAAGCACCATCTTGCTTATTCCTTGCAATGCGACGAGCATATTACCTTAGAATGTGACGAACAGCGCCTTGGACAGCTATTCGACAACTTGTTGCAAAACACCTTGCGTTACACAGACTCCTCAGCTGAACAACCGGGAAATCTCGATGTAAAAGTCATACAACGACAAGATAAAACGATAATTTACTGGCAGGACAGCGCACCTTCTGTACCACAAGAACAGCTAAACAAACTATTTGATAGGCTCTATCGAGTAGAGGAAGCGCGGAGTAGAAAAACGGGTGGCTCTGGCCTTGGTTTAGC
Organism: Pseudoalteromonas sp. DY56-GL79; assembly: GCF_041414765.1. NCBI lineage: Bacteria > Pseudomonadati > Pseudomonadota > Gammaproteobacteria > Alteromonadales > Pseudoalteromonadaceae > Pseudoalteromonas > Pseudoalteromonas sp. DY56-GL79. The sequence goes on from NZ_JANHZS010000012.1 coordinate 105,204, forward strand.
CATTTGCCAAAGTATTGTTGCTGCCCACAACGGAAAAATCACTGCGGACTTGAGCGAACTGGGTGGTCTCGCTATTATTATTGAACTGAAATAATAATGAGTTTCCCCCGTGCCAAACAAACATATTTTAATCGTCGAAGATGAACCAAAACTTGCCGATATTTTAAGTAAGTATTTGGCTCAAGCCGAGTATACCAGCCATTGTGTTCATGATGGCGCTTTAGCTGAAGAGGCTTTTAAACAACAGCAACCCGCCCTTATCTTACTCGACCTCATGCTGCCTAATCTTGACGGTATCGAAATTTGCAAGCGGATCAGAGCTTATTCTAACGTGCCAATTGTCATGATCACCGCCAAAGTAGAAGAAATCGATCGTCTCCTTGGTCTTGAAGTGGGTGCTGATGATTATGTGTGTAAACCTTATAGTCCAAAAGAAGTCGTCGCAAGGGTGAAGGCGATTTTAAGACGCGTGACGCTAAATGAGCGCGGCACAGTGTCAGAAACCGAGAGCAAACTTAAATTGGACGAAGAGAGCTTGTTTGTCTCCTTCCTTGACGCGAGAGCGACACTCACTTATGTCGAGTTTATGCTCTTAAAGGCGATGTACGGACACCCATGCCGAATTTATAGCCGCGACTTATTGATGGATCACATCTACGATGACAGCCACATTGTTAGCGACAGAACCATAGATAGCCATATCAAAAATATTCGTAAAAAGCTGCAAAGCATCGCGCCTAAATACGACTTTATCCACTCCATTTACGGAGCGGGATATAAGTTTGAAGCCCAGGAACGTAATGCCTAGTCCTTAGCCCATAAGGGAAGTTGGGTTATGCGTTAATCCAACTTCCCTTAAGGCATATCTCACCGCTACACCCCACCCCCTTTTATTGGTAAACTCCAAAAAATAACTAATAATTATAAAAAGGAATGGGCATGAAAAGGCTTGCTTTGGCAGTCATAATCACATTAACAGGCTGCAGTAATAGTAATGTTGTAGAGCGAATAAAATCTGAGTCTTCCGTGGTAAAACATAGCTCTGTAGAAGGGTATGAAGATAGATATTCCAACATCTACAATAAGTTTAAAGATTATCCCGTGACTTGCGAGGAAAACTGCTATCCAGTCACCCAACAAATTCAATGTCAGTCCGAAATGCAAGATTGCACTTACGTTGGCAACAACCCCACTCTCTCGCTCAATACCGGTTTTGCTATCCAATGGCTCGGACATGCGAGTTTTAAAGTCAACACCAAAGATGGACAACAGTTTTTGTTTGACCCTGTCACGGCTCAATTTGACTGGCCTGTAAACTGGGCATTTCGCCTCTCAGAAGGGTTTAATCGCAAGCAACCTGCACAGCTCAGTCAAACCGAGTTACAGCAAACCAATGCTGTAATGTACTCCCACATTCATTACGATCATTTTAACAAGAGCGATATCGAAGCGATTGGTACTGGACCAAATTACCTCACCCCACTTGGATTTGCTGAGCACTTTCCTGAAGATGGATACAAAGTTTCTGAAATGGAGTGGTATTCAAGCAAACAACTTGGTGAAGTAACCGCACACTTTGTGCCTGCAAATCACTTCAGCAGCCGTATTTGGGTGCCGTTTTTATACGAAGATCATGGCGCTGCACTATGGGGTGGCTGGATATTAGAACACCAAGGTAAGACTCTATTTTTTGCAGGAGATACTGGATATTCACCGCACTTTAAAGACATTCAAGAAAAATACGGTGATATTGATGTGTGCCTACTTCCAATTGCCTCATACTACAGCGAAGAACATCCTGATTGGTATCGTAAAGTACACACCACACCAGAAGATGCACTAACTGCCTCAAAAGAGCTCGGCTGTAAGGTCATGGTGCCGTGGGGCTATGGCAATGCTAGTTGGAAAATGGGAGATAAAACCTCACATTCAGCACTGTTCCGCCTACTGCATATGCAACAAGTGCTGAAAACCCAAACGCCATTGTATATTTTAAATGAAGGTGAAAAAGTAACTTGGTGAGTTTATCGAGGCTCATGTAAAAGAAACATTGATAGATAGCTCTCCGCGACCAATGCCGCATTAAAAAGGAAGCCCTAAGTCCATTAAGGCTTCCTATATGTGTACTAAGATGGCGTACTAGAAATCAGCCTTTGATAACAAATATGACCAATCGCGCCCCAAAGTGCATTCGTAGTTTCTTCATTACTTGAATTTACCCCGAGTGGCGAGACTACTTGCCATTCACCACGCTCAAAATCAGATTCCCAAAGGTTTCTATAGCCGCGATCATAATCAGTATGGCGAACCGGGTACTCATTAGGATCACAATTCCCAAGATCAATCACGCGAGAAGCTTTACCATCAGGGCCCGTTGTAATGTCATAATTAACAGCAGCTCCCCTTCCTTGGCGCCAATTTTTAACTAACCTAAGCCGAACTGTTGCCCCGGCTACAGGCGCTCCTGTCGAATCTTCTAACTCTGCTGACCAAGTAATTTTATTATAGGCCTGTACAGTAAGATATGGATTGTCGTATGCGGAGCCGGGAATACGAATCACGTTATCTTCTCCTGAAACGGTACGCTTTCGGATAGAAGCCACTGATCCAGCCTGCAAATTATAGGTATTGCTTGGATTTGTTGCGACATTTGGGTTAGCCCTAACTCTAAAATTAACGACTTGATTTACCTGTAGTCCAGTTAAAGAAATGTACTGGTTATTATCTAACAAAACCCACCCGTTGTTGTATACCTCAAAAATATATTCATTACTTGCGGTACTTTGTAGTGACAGAAAAAGATCTTGCCCCCGTACTGCAGAATACTGAAAATAATCAATGTCATTGACAGCATCCATATTAGCGACCAAGCTTGTTTGCTGATCTGGCAAAACGGTTGCCGATGCAACCGTATCATTGAACTCATACTCGTCTAGATTAGTCGCTACTGCTGCGCCAAAACTGAAAGGCGACCCATCGGACTCAATCACCTCCATATACCAGTAATAATGTCCGGGCTCGGTAAGCGCAACAACTACTTCATCTTGATTCCCTGCATTAGCAGAGCTGCCAATTGTGGTGTAAGTATCATCACTATTGTGACGCAAAATAGATAAATTGACATCGGTCAGTGCATTTTGATCAACCAACAAAGCGGTTGTTTTGCTACGTTCAGTAATTTCAAAGTGATAACAATTCGCATCACCTGATTGCGAGTTATTAATCGTATACAGATTTCCCATAGATAAAGTTGGGCAAACAGGAGTAATATCTAGAGCTGATTCAGCACTATTAAATGATATGTGTGAAACTCCCTTGCTTGACTTTTCTATTAAGTTTCGGTCTTTCATAGCCTTGACTGCACCAAAGTGACTCACTACTCCTGATGGGGTCAATTTATGTTCTAGTGCGTGGCTAGAGCAGGTTGTTGATACTGCTACTAATACAACTGATAAGTGTGAAATTTTCATCTAATCCTCCTTTTAACGTATGAAATTTCCCCACCAACACTAGTATTGATAACACCAATTATCAATATAATTAACAAAATAAAAACATCAATCATTAAAGGTTTTATTTTTAGTGATTTTCTAAAGATGAGAATTGATTAGCAGAACCTATTAAACATTGAGATCAATAACCTATAAACCCATTTCAGCTTTTATACACTTATCTATGTTATAATTACAAAGTGTTAATTCAAGGAGGCACCATACCCGAGTGAGCAGAGCCAAACTAAGTCAAGACGAAAGCTTATCTTTTAAAATCAACTATCAACTCCTTCCCAAAGAGACAAACCAACTCGACCTGTATTTTTCAATCCCAACCGATATGGGGATTAATACCAACACGTTGAACGAAGTAGACTACTTTAATGCCAATATAAAAAGCCACAGTGCATATTACTCGGAACAGCTCCACCTCCCCTTGGTACGTAGCCGCTTTATCAGCCAAAGCAAAGGTCAAAAAACGGATTATCGCGTTAATCTAAACCTATTTTGCTACCAGATCCGCATTGCACTAGATGCCGATGTAAAGCAGACATTGAAGCTAAAAGAGGCCGATGAGTTTTATCCAGCCGCACAATTATTGGTGGAAGAAACCGAACGCCTATTGAAGAAGCTCAGGCGTTACACGCCACCAGATAATAAGCTTAAGCCTTACTATCAAAACGCAGATAACTATCTCAGCTGGCATACTGAGCAAGCGTTTTTGAAACTCCTCTCCAGCGGGCCTAAGTCAAGCGACTTTAGTCATGAGCGAAGCTGTATTGTTAGTTTCTGTCAACGAGAAAGCCAATACCGCGAGGAGCAGAGCTACAACTCACAAGTCACGTTGGACGACCCAAACCGCATTACCAATAAAATGAAATTGCTTGAAAGGCTCATTGAATATGGCGTTGTTTTTAACAAACAAACCATTGACTTAAGTACCAATCTAAAGCGTTTAGTTCGCGGTGTGGTTACTGGTATTATCATGGCCTTCGTGATGTTTATTGTGCTCAACGCCCGCTCTAACTTTCAAGAAGTCACCGTCGCCCTTATCGCTTTGCTTGGGGTAATTTATGGCCTTAGAGAAACATTCAAAGAAGATTTAACCCAGTGGGCGTGGCGTCATATTCAACGCGGCCGACCAAAGTGGCGCAACAAGTTTAAAAACTCAGTGACGGACGCCATCGTTTGTACACAAACGATATGGCTGGAACATATTCGCAAAAAAGACCTACCAGAAGACGTTGATAAGCTGCTAAAGAAGCGTCGACAGCAAAATAAACAAGCTGCGCATCTACTGCATTTTTGCTGTAAAAACCAAGTACATATTGACGAGTTTTTACCCGGTTACGAAGAAGTACAACAACGTATCACCTTTAACATGAGTTCGTTTGTACGCTATCTAAAAAAAGGCGCAGGAAAGCTTTATAGCCTTGAAGGGAAAAAGGTCTCTAAAAAGTCAGTTGAACGTCGCTATCAAATTAACTTGGTAATGCGGTTTAAATCTTCTCAGGGAATACAGTTAGAAAGATATAAACTCACCATGAATCGTTCTGAAATCGTCGCCATAGAGCTTATGGCGAGCGACTCCGTGTATATTGAAAACGACGTTTAAACACTGATACGGTTTTGCATAACCGCCGACAAAACGGATTGGAAGCAGGTTTATCCTGCACTCCAATCTTAAATCCAGCGATGTGGCTACTCAAAAGATATTAATGCGCTTTCTTTGGCCCGTAACGAACCATGTCTTTGCCGTTTTCATACACGTCTTGAGATACCCAACGACCCAACAACAATTGGTGTTTATCATCCAAAATCGCAATAAATGGTCTGCCATCACTGTTGTTCGTTGCCAGTGCCACACCGGCCACGTTTTGCAATCCTAAGCCACCGTTATCAATTAGCAATAAAAAAGCTTCCAGCTCGTCCAAAGTTTCAATGATATCTTTATCGTTGATCATCTCTTTACTCTCACTTACTCAGTATGCCGCGTAGAATACCAGTTCTGTTGAAATGATTGAACCTGACGCCCCAATTACATCCTATTCAAACTATGGCTTAATGCTTCCCACACACACTGTACGGCTTTACTGCGGCCTTGTTTACCTAAACACACTAAATGAATTGGTTGGCGGTCAGGATGTGCGTATTGAGTTAAAATAGGCACCAACTGACCTTGGTTTAATTCCTGTTGAACGTAGTAAGGGTCTCCCATCACAACCCCCTGCCCCAGCACCGCAAGTTGCACCATTGCACGCGCATCATCACAATACGCTACCGCATGAGGCTTGATGTTGAACACCTGACCGTTTTGATGGACAAATGGCCATTTGTCCATGGTGGTGCCTTTATTTTTAAATACCAGGCAACGATGACTCAATAAAGCATCGGGAGAGTCAGGCGTGCCGGCTACAGCCAAATACTCCGGACTGGCAAACCAAGCAAAAGATTTTTCACCGATTTTCTTAGCAAGTAATGAAGAATCAGGTAAATGCCCTATTCGGATAGCAATATCTATCTGATTATCGATTAAATCAACAATATCGTCCGTCAGGTTCAGCTCGAAGCGTATATCAGGAAACTGTTTAGAAATATCATGTAGTTTAGCCAGCAAATAGCGCTCAGCCATCAAGGTCGAGCAGCTGATCTTTACCTTACCGCTTGGTGTTAAACGTTGCTGCTCACTTAACTGCTCAGTCTGGCTTAATACTTCCTGTAACTTTTCGGTACTTTTGAGTAACTGGCTGCCGCTTTGGGTCAGTGCCAATTTACGCGTACTGCGCTCTAATAAACGCACATTGAGCTGCTGCTCTAGCTGCGATATGCGCTTACTGACTGACGAGCGTGGTAACTGCACTTTATCGGCAGCGCCCTGAAAACTACCTATAGAGGCCACTAGCCTAAATAAATACAAATTTTCTAATTGCTTGTGTAATTCCATTTCATTGTTTCTCTAAGAGAACTTATCAATTCGTTTTTTATCATCTTATCAGCACGAATTGCAATCACTACAATGTCATTTATACCATCGTATAACGCATAAGGATTTACCATGTCATTACCAACCACCTTGATCACTGGCGCAACCGCTGGAATTGGATTTGCAGCTGCCAAGCATTACCTCACCCAAGGCTGGAAAGTCATTTTTACGGGAAGAAACGAAGACAAAATTGCAACGGTCGAAAACCAACTGCTAGCATGCGCAAGCCATCCCTCACAAGTGCTAGGGCTGCTCTGTGACAGCAGCGTTCCAGCCCACTTTGAAAGCTTACCAGAGGAGCTAAAAGCACAAGGTATTAAGCTTGACGCGGTGATTTTAAATGCAGGTGTATTCTATCCAAAACCTTTTGCTGACAATGAGCTAAGCGATTTAAATACGACCATGCTTATTAACTTCACAGGCCCTGCAATGCTATTACAACGCTTGTTACCTGTAATGAATAATCCATGTAGTGTTGTTTATGTATCAAGTATTGCGGTACAGCGTGCTTTTGCAGGAGCGGCAAGTTATGCCGCTAGCAAAGCCGCATTTGAGGCGCTTGCAGCGACGCTCAATTTAGAATGGAGTGACCGTGGAGTACGTATTAACCACCTACGTCCAGGGGTGACTCATACTGAAATCCAAAATAAAGCAGGAATGAGCGAGCAACAAATAGCCGAGCTAAATGCAGGGTTGTCGTCGATTCCATTAGGGCGCATGTTACAAGCAACAGAAATGCTAGCAAGCTTAGACTTTTTAACTGGCGAAGGGTCAACAGCAATGCGCGGTGCGCACATCACTGTTGACGGTGGTTACTGCTTGTAAAAATGTGGGGTCAGTCCGCCGTTGGTTTTACCTCTCTGGGCTGATCCTGCATTTTTTGAAACAACCAACCAATTCCCACCAGACATAAGCCTAAACCGATAAAAGACAAGGCACGCAGCAAGCCTTCGAGGTTTGCCATATCGACCACAAAGGCTTTTAAGATAACAATGGCTAGCCCTGCAAAACCGGCGTTAATCAACACCTTATGCTCTATCCGCTTGGCAACAAAAATCAATACGGTTGAAATCAATAGCCAAACAATTGAATAGGTATATAACTCAGATTGCTCCATCGGCATCGACAGCACGAGGAAACCCTCATGAAATAACGCCCGAATTTCACCGTTGATAAACAAGACCCCTAGCAAGGCTATCAGGCCGTATACCAAACGCTTAAATTGCGGTGGTATTAACTTAAACTGGAGCATGACAGCAAATACACATGCTGGTGCCAACCACTGCAAAAGTAGCCAATTAAACACACCGTCTCCAATATATTGCCTGTCAAAAAACGGATTATTGGCAAACGAAATATCGGCGTGGAGCAACGCGCTTCCAAGTAACAGCAAGCTCGCGGCAAGCGGATAAAGTCTGTTGCCCTTGTCGCTGAGCTGCCCTCGCCACAGATATACAGCGCCAAGCACCAGCCAATTTAAAGCAAGCAACACGGATTCTTGGAAACCGAGATTAGTAAAATCAGGGTAGTCACCAATCAAGAGATAGCTTGTTTCGGTCGTGACCAGAAGCGCCACAATATGCATTGCGACACCCATAAACCAAGTGCTCAAGCTCTTTGAAGGGTTGTATTTGGTAGCAAACCAAATAATGCCCAGCACCAGCGGATAGACAACAAGTGTCCAATGTATAGTTAAAATCGTTTCGTGCTTGTAATCTGCAAGCCAAGGCGCAAAAGTAAGACGGGTAACAACGGCAATAAGTGCAGCTTTATACAACCAATCAGGTAAACGCACTTTGTACTTCCAGCTCAAATAACTCATAGACGCTACTTGTGCCGCAATCGCTAAAGTCAACGAGCTTGCCGAGAGTAACATCGTAAAACACAAACTCAGCATAGCGTTCGCCAAAATAAGGTAAGTGACCTGTTGAATATTTGTATCCGTTTTCATCGCACAATACGAAGCGAAAAGCCCGATGACCAACATTTCAATCGCCCATACAGGATACAAAATTGCTTCTGTGACTTTAGGAGAAATAGCGTAGCTTACACCGTAAAGCGCAAGTGGAGCCACGTTTAAAAGCATCAAATAAGCGAGTCTTGATGGATATCGCTTAATCATCATCATACTAAATAACATCATGATGACCACTGCTACTTGGATAAACAAATACTTACCGATGAAAGGAAAAAGTACGTCGTCGTAAGTGCCCACTTTGGGCATCAAGTAGAATGAGAGAAGTACAAAAAATAGCAAATAAAATGGCCAACTATCCAATGCACTATGTCTATAAGCCGCACACAAAACAACGCTAGCAAATAAGACATTAGCCCAAATAAGCGTATCGATTTGGGTTTTTATTATTAGCGCACATGCGATAAATAACAGTGGGAGTATAATCCCCAATTGCTCTTTTCTTGGCATTAATAGATCTTTGATAGGCAAAGGACTTATCATTGAATTCGTCAGTCGCCAACCCAGTACGTCTACCAACACATATAAGTACATAGAGATAAGCGCAAAAATCAGCAGCACCCAAAAGTCGCCGCTTCCACCAACCGCAACCGCGGTGCAAAACCATAAGAAATGACCAACAAAACTTTGCCACCACAACCATTTGCGCTTCACATAATCCGCAACCCATATCGCAGAGAGTGAAACAAAGCTGATATACAGCAGTAACGCACCGATATTATTAGAACCCGTCGATACCAAGGCAGGCACGACATACGCACCAACAATGCCAATACCTGCGAGCACTGGGCCAAATCTCAGTGCCAAAGAGGTCGCAGCCAATGAAATAATGGCGAGTAAAACAAAGGCCATATTAGCCGGTATAAAATGATAGAAATCAAAAGCAACCAATGTCATGGCAAAGCATGTGATCACGCCACCACTGGCAAGCGCTGCAGAAATGTATGGAGTATTAATTTTTAGCTTTTCTTTGTAGCGACTTACGACTTCAGCGGCAGTAACCAAACTGATTCCAAAAAGGGCCCCCAGTATCACTCGCACACTTGGGGGAAGAAGTCCGGCTTCAATAGAGTACTTAGCTAGAAAAACGCCGCCAAGAGCTAGTACTACGGCACCTATCCAAAAAAGTCCATTCCCTTTTAATAAGGAATCTAAAGTAAAGTCAAATTCAAAGGCAGGTTTACTCTTACTAGGCTTAGCTCTTGCGATAGTGACCGCGCTTTCAGGCTGCTGAGGTTGTGTATGATTGGCTGTTGCCGTGGGTTCGCCCAATGCAGTCTGTGCTGTTAATGATGTGCTATCAGCTGTTTCGCCATTCTTTTGTCCACACTCAGATAGCTTATTCTCTGAATGTGTTTGCTCTGAGCATGCTTGATCTGATAATTCACGACCTTCAAGTGTCGAGATCCGGCGACTTTGCTGCTCTATCGTATTTTGTAACTGATGTACTTTTTTGACAAGTTGCTTGAGCCTTTGTCTATCTTGTAGAGCGAAAACAGCGCCAATAAATACAAAAAGATAAAAAATAAAAGAGATAAACTCCGTTTCCATACGATTCCTTATTTGTTTGCTAGGCCCTAGCTAACCTGTATTAGAAACAGTATGAGATCAACCACACCAATAAATCAATCTCTCATCATGGGAGCCATAACTTTAGCAAGCCGCATAGAAGTATGATGACTTGAAATTTTCTAACATTGGCCAAAAATGCACATGAGCCCCGTTGCCATATTACCTCCTTGTAAATACACTAAAAAATTATATTTTAGGGACGTTGTTCTAAGGTTTTTTCTATGCGTTTTTTATCACTTTTACTCGTTGTTGCGGTTTCTGGCTGTAGCTATACTCAGCCAAACTTAAACCCAAAACAATGGCGTTTTGCGACCGATCCGCATGGCAGCCAAGCAATTCTGAACGGCCCGCTTGTTAACGAAGAGCAAGTTGCAATTCAGTTTAAACGCGTACCTCGAGTCGACAAACAAAACAACTCTTGGGTAGAACTTATTTACGACTTGCCCACAAAACAGCTCCCCTCTCAATTCAACATCGCACTGACGTATAAAAGTGATAACGCTTTAATCGTTAAGTTATCGCAACAGGAGTATGGCGGTTCAGGTGATAAAAGCTATGCTCACTACCAAACTAAATTACCTGCATCAAACACTTGGCATACAGTCAACGTATCTTTGAGTGATTTTGCCAGGCCTAATTGGACACCTGCTTGGTCAAAAGACAAAGGGGTCATACTCAAGCATGTTTCAGCACTTTACTTCGTACCAGATTTAACGGATGTGGAAGGTGGTGAAGCAAGCCTTGCAATAAAAAGTCTTCGAATTGAGTAATCCATTGGTTAGAAATGATGTACACGAGATGTGAGATATTGCGGCTTTTCGCTAGGGGATAATTTGGCCAGCGCATATAACGGTTAAATTATTAGCGCTGGCGAATCCGGGGCAATTAAGCTTTTGATAGCTAAATTACGCACCTAATGCCGTTAGCTTTTCTTTTAATTCTTCTTTATTGATTAGACCCATTTCGTGCTGCTTTTTGGTTTTACGAATTTCATCGAAATTGTCTAGTTTCAAACGCGCTTTAGCCAGCTTAGTATCAAATTCGTCTTGTGAGATAACATCAAGCTTTAGCGCTTTTTCTAGCTTCTCCTTTTCACCATCAAATTCTTTTTGGAAAACCGCTTTTTCCTGAATAACAATCTGATCTTTTAGTTGCTTCTCAATAGCAATAACTTCTGCTTCTAAATCATCTTTACGCTTAATTAATGGGTCGATACGCTCGATAGTGTCTTGCAATACAGCTTCAAGGTTTGCACCATCGTTTTTGATTAGGTTTTCAATGTATTTGCGGCCAATATCTTGGTATGCAATATTAAGTTGACCATCGATTGACGCGATATCTGATTTCAAACCAGCAAGCTTTGCATTGTCTTTTGTTGAAGACACAATATCACCGCTTAGTTTACTGGTAGATTCGCCAATACTACTACCAATAGATTGCGCTTGAGTTTTGAATTTATTTAATAGACTCATGGTTATTTTTCCTTAAATAGATTGAGATTTTCAATTTATGTAATATCTAATACGGCAGACAAACCGACAAAATATATTTCAGATTAATTAAGTAATAATTATTAAGCCCAGAGTATCTTGACTTAACTTTAAGAGACTCGTTTCTTGCGCTTCGACATGATGCGTTTAGTGCCACTCCACGCCATCCAGCAGCCGAATAACACAGCTCCCACGACCAAAGAGTAAATAGCAAAAGAGGCAACTTTAATAATAAAAATGACGAGTAAGGTGATAAATAGAACAACAAACAACAAAAGCTTTGGTGATTTAGCCAGTTGCTTGGCAATAAAAGAAGGCAAAAACGCACTTAATATGCGCTCCAATCTTTGAGCATTCATAACACTATAATCCTTGTGTTTAAGTGAGATTATTTTAAGACGGACGGTAGGTTATCAGTTTTATTTCTACCTGCCAAATTAATTATAGGTTAATTATCAAACTGAACAATCCCAACCTCCAAACCAGTTATTAAGTGTAACTTACAGCAGAAATGAAAATTAAAACCATTACTTACAAAAAGTTATCACTTAAAAAAATGTTGCACTTTGAAATTTTAATACCTTTTTTATCAACAATTGAAACTAGCCAATTGTTAGTACCCGAAACAATACTGTTTTATTTGAGTAAATTTCGATAGTGCCTTCCAGATTTAGGTCAACACTTATCCAAGATTTTGCATGGCTTCACCCAAACGCTAGATCGAAACCAACGTCTCCACTAGGGATACTTTCACACCAGCTGTTAATCATAAAATATTCTGCAGGTATCCCTGAAGCCGTAAGCCTTGGGGAGTGGTTAAACCCAAAGCGTGAGTAATACGCAGGCTCACCAATCAGCACATAAAAGAAATCTTTTAGCAAAGAATTACTGTCGAACCTGTAAGTTAGACACATCACTGCTAATAAGTAGATACAGCGACTATGTATAGGGGGGAGTATGGATATTAATCATAAATAACCTGAGCTGCGGTTAAATAAATAATGTTGAAATGTGATACAAGCTCAAATTCGTATCACATCTCACTATGGTTGCTCGTCCAACTTTTTTAATAAAAATATCGCCTCCATACATCCTTGGGTTAGATTATTCGGTCGTCAATTTTATGTAAGGCGTAAGTGTGTCAACTTGATCCAAACAGCGGATTTGGGCAACAGGTTGCTTTGCTCTATCTGCAAAATTAACAACACCACCGCGCTGACATTTTGCTTTGAAAGCTTGATAAGCCGGTCCCCCATTTTTAAGCAGATCCACTCCATCTACAAACTGTATCTCCATGTCATGGTCAAATACTTTGCAGTTCTCTATCGGGTAGGTCTTGATATAGTCATCGTAATAGCTGAGGCTAATCCTGCTGCAATGAGTACGCATTAGTTCTATTATAATCTCTTTACCCCAATGTTGATGGTAAAAACTAGGGTAGTCCGTTGACACAGCCCCCTTTAGCACAGTGCCTTCAAACCAAGTCTCTATTTCGCTGAGGTTATCTTCCACTCTTTGATCGCTAAAACGTCCCAGCACCTTAGCAAGCCTATCATTACCGATTAAGCCATTTAGTACATTAAAGTAATCGCTTTGATTGTATGAGTAGGCCTTACTTTGTGCGAATAGATGTCGCCAGATATCAAAAAGTGACAGCGAGGGGTTTGTAGCTTGAACCTGATAATGACTAGCAAGCGCCATTACCGCGCCACAAGAATAATAGTTTTTGTATCGTTGCAACTTCGCTGATTTGTTAAGCGCCGTTTGCTCTTTGTTCAATAAACATTGATTGGCTGACTCTTCAAATTTTTGTAACCACTGTTTAGCGTCAATAAAACCAAACTCAAGCATCGCAAAGTTAGCAAAAGCATCGGCTCCCCCTTCGTGAAGCCAAGCATGTCCATGGTCTTCAACCGCATACATTTGACCATTCCAAAAATGAGCAGCTTCATGGGCAAGAAAGTGGAAGAGCTGATTAAAACGCTCACTGTCTTTGTTTTGCCAACGTTTACCATTCACACTTAACTGCACCAGTCCAGCTAACGTTCCCCCTTCATAATTGGCAAAATCGTCAGCTAAGTGTGCATAATTAAAAAATACGACAGGCTTGAAGTTAAGTGGTTGATCAAGTTTTTTGGCGTAATAGTCAAATAGTTTGGGGAAATACGTTTGTGTGTTTTGCCACACCCACTTAGGTAGCGCTGGATCTACTACCGCTATCATGTTGTCATTCTCAATGGGAGTGATAGTGCCAAAGTAAATATAAGTTCCATCTCCGGCTAAATCCCAGCTTGCCTTATGCTTATATCGCTTGCCCGAGAAAACAATATCGGTCTTAGGGCTATAAAAATAAAACTGGGTCCCATCAAATATAGGCTCAGATTGCGCAGTTAACTTTTCACTAAGGCTAAGATGATTGGTGTAAAACAAAACGCTGCCATCACTGTATTGCACATTTTGGCTGTAGTCTTTTAGGATAAAACCATAAAACGAATCAAATGTAAGCGAGAAAGACGTAAACTTTTTACCATTCGCTGCGGTGATTGATAGTACTCCATCTTCTTGCTGCCACTTTAAGTCCGGTTGAGTTATTTGGTAGTGCTGCGTGCGGTCGAAGTTGCTTTGTCTTGCAAAGCTTACCCGCTCAACTGCTTTAGGCAATTTGTACTGTATCAACCATGAATCCGAGGCTTGCTGATAATGGACATGGATCTGCAGCTTATTTTCACTCTCAGATGCCAAAGTCGGCGTTGATAGCATTAGTAGCAACGAGAATAACAAAGTAATTGTTAATATTATTGTATTTTTCATGCAACTCGGATTGTATCTTTTTTAGGTGCAATAAAATTAACCTATTTATTGACTAAATACTAGTCGAGTACGGCTTTGCTCTACCCTGAGCTAATTTGCTCATCAAGTTGACTGTTTTTGTCCTAGCTATTGAATTTTCTTCATTCCTATACTGAAGAACATAATAATAACGACGAAAGGTTACTCAGCATGATTGCAGCAACTCAATCGCACAGAGTCAGTTCAACCAAAGGAATACCACGGCATACCTTGTCACTTCTGATAGCGACAGTATTATCAGGCCATAGTTATGCCGAAGCGGAATCCACGCTTAGCTCTGAGCAAAGCAAAAAAATTGAGCGGATCAGCGTTACCGCAACGCGGCAAACCGAAAATCTACAAGATGTCGCGCTTGCGGTGACCGCCCTCTCCGCCTCAGAGCTTGAGAAGATGAACGTACAAGATCTCGGTGACTTGGCGTCTCACGTTCCGAACCTCAACCTGCACTCAGGTGATGCTTCCAACGCGGTCATTTATATTCGCGGAATTGGCCAAATTGACTCTATCTCATTTAACGATCCCGGCGTTGGTGTGTATCTCGATGACGTATATCTTGGGCGCGTCCAAGGTGCCTTTTTAGATGTTGTCGACCCTGAGCAAATCGAGGTATTACGTGGTCCACAAGGCACCCTTTACGGTCGCAATACCATAGGTGGCGCGGTGCGTTTCAGTAGTGCCAAACCTTCGCAAGACAACGAAGGGTATGTCAGCGTGGCGCTTGGAAATTATAATGCTCGAACGGTAAAAGCTAGCGTCAACGGTGCATTGGTTGAAGACACGCTCTCTGGACGTTTTGCGATTGCCAAAAGTAGCCGAGATGGTTTTAGTGAGAATCGCTATAACAATAGTGACGACCACGACAAAGATACCTTAGCATGGCGCGGCAGCTTACTTTATCAACCAAGTGAGAATTTTTCGGCCTATTTAGTCGTCGATGGCTCGAACGCATCTCCCTCAAGCTCACGCACTCCACATCGAGAAACGCCTATCTATTCGGTGATAAAAGAAGGCTATTATGCGCCTGAGGAAGACCCTTTTGTCGTTGACGTTAACTACAACGATTTAGAAGAGCTCGATACCTCGGGAGCGAGCTTAACACTTGAATATCTCACGGGCCACTCGGTATTTAAATCCATCACTGCTCGACGCGAAATGGAATACCGCACGCACTTAGACTTAGATGCCACTCCCGATGCATCATTTGGTATTTTTAACTTCGAAGATCAACAGCAGATAAGCCAAGAATTTCAATGGTTATACAAAGACGACAAGTTCTCCTTGGTATCTGGGCTCTATTACTTTAATGAGGACGATCTGAGTTTTGGCGGCTCCGTAGCACCGGACTTTTTCGTTATGGTGGCGCCAGAGGTTTACCTACCTTGGCCTGTGATTAACGCAGGAGAACGCGATCAAGAAAATACCAGTTCAGCCCTCTACGCTAATCTCTCTTGGTCTTTGACTGAAAAGCTCGACGTCACGCTTGGCGCACGCTACACCATAGAGAAAAAAGAAGTCACATCCAAAGGCGAGGAATTTTTTGACACCGGTGTAACAACGGCTGAGGAAATGGAAGCGGTATTCGGCACGGGGATTGGCTATAGCCCTACAGGCTACAGCGCATCCAAGGAGTGGAAAGAATTTACCCCAAAAGTGGTGTTCGATTACACCATCTCTGACGACAGTATGGTTTACCTAAGCGCTGGAAAAGGGTTTAAAAGTGGCGGTTTTAACGGCCGGATCACCTCATTTGCACAACCTTTTGAGCCTGAAACCTTGTGGAGCTATGAAATTGGCTCTAAGTCTTTATTGAATAATCAGAATATTCGCTTAAATACCGCGGCTTTTTTCAATGACTACAAAAACTTTCAGCTCAGCCGCTTTTCTATCGACCCCGACACCGGTGCGTTTTTATCACTGTTTGAAAATGCAGGTAAAGCCACTATTTACGGCGCAGAAATGGAGCTCGAAGCCGTGGCTTCCGATAACCTCACTCTGAACCTCAATCTGGGCTATTTAGGGGGCGGTTATGATGAGCTCATCGGCGACTTTGGTAAAGAAGTCAGCGATGAAAGGGAGCTGGTTAATTCACCCAAATGGAATGGCCGTGCAGGCTTTGAATACTTCTTTAGCGCCTTTACACAAGGCGAATTTTCACTACGTGCTAGTGCCGCCTATCGCAGTAAAACCTATCTCACCGTGAGCAGTTCAGAGGTGCTCGCACAATCTGGCTACACCCTCTTTGATATGTCACTACACTACCGCTCCGTGGACGACAGTTGGGAAGCAAGTTTATACGGCAAAAACTTAGGCGATAAACGCTATCGCCAACACGGCTTCGATCTTAGCGCAGCACCTGGGGTTCAACTTGGTTATTACGGCGCGCCTAGAACGTACGGTATCAACCTTAAATATAAGTTTTAATTATGAAATTAGACAAACAAACACAAGCATTGTTAGACGACCTCGCGGCTCAAGCTGGCGACATTCATGACATCGAAATCTCCATTGAGACCTCACGAGAAGGCGCAAGAGCGATGTTTTTGGGGCTCGCGGGAGAGATTGAAGCACAAGTAAGTAGCCAAGACCTACACATTGAACACAATGGTATTCACGTGGGCGTTCGCTGTTACCGCCCAGCGCAGTCTTTGGCAAGCCCCAGTCCCGCGGTGGTGTTTGTCCACGGCGGCGGCTGGTCTTTAGGAGATGTCGACTGCTATGACGGACTGGTAAAAGACTTATGCCAGCAATCCGGTGTCGTTTTTTTCAGTGTCGAATACAGCCTTGCGCCCGAGCATAAGTTTCCATGCGCCCTGCAACAAGTAATAGCTGTAGTTGATTGGCTGCAAGAAAACCACCAGCGCTTGGAGCTAGACCCCACTAAGATTTCCCTGATGGGCGACAGTGCAGGTGGTAACTTAGCGCTTGTTGCAGCGCATAACTTACATCAACAACAACCAAACACCCTAAGTAACTTATACCTAGTTTACCCTGTGGTTGATTCCTTTTCTCCCCATGAAACCTATCCGTCACGCATGCAGTATGGCGATGGAAACTTGTTGCTAACCAGAGAGGCAATTAAAGACACCTGCAACTGGTATCTCGCACCCGAGCAAAGCGCGGCGGACGTCAATGTCTCGCCATTATTTATTGAAGACATGACACACCTTCCTGCCACCAGTGTGTTGCTTGCCGGCTGCGACCCACTTTACGATGAGGGAGTGCTGCTCGCCAAAAAACTAAAGCAAGCGGGCGTGCTTAATACCTTAACCTGCTTTGAAAATACCATACATGCGTTTTTCTCCTTTGCCGTGCTCGACGTCTGCAAGCTCGCGCGCAGCAATATCGCCAATCAGTTAAAACATGACTTGACCTAGGATAAGAATATGAAAAACACAAATACGGCGTTGCGCACTCACACTTATGGTTTGCTCGTTTTTATCTCACTCGCAGCAAGTGGCTTAGCGCACGCTTCAGCGACACTTGAAGCCACCTATACCTCTGGTATTAATAATGGCTGGCAAAAGATTGAAAGATGGCGAGATAATTCAGGGCATATTGGTAATGAGAGCTTTCCTGCTGACGGCCGTGGCAACCAATCAGGTCAGCGTGCTACTTTCTTTGCATCTAACCAACCAAGCTCTGCGCAGTTTCTGCTTTATCATGCGCCGGGTTGGGATAGTAACAGCCGCCAAACACCGGTGTTGCTGATCCACGGTGCCAATCAAGATGCCGATTTGGCTTGGGCAAATCCAAACGAGGCCGGTAGTTACGGCTGTGGCCGACAAAACTGCCCTTCGCAAGGCTTAATGCAAACGCTTGCCAATGATGATTACAAAGTCTTTGCCTTAAATCTGGCGCATAAAAATGGCGATGGCTTTATCTGGGCGGAGCAGATCGCCAATGCCATCGCTCAGGTTAAAAATAAGACGGGGGCAACGCAAGTCGATTTAGTCACTTGGTCAAAAAGCGCGTTTAATGCCCGCATGTATATTTCTTCTTTGACCAATGCTTGGAGCACTAAATTCAACAGTGATGTACGCAAACTAGTGATGCTCGGCGCCCCCAACAACGGCATTGATTGGTCATTTCGTCACGGCGTTAATCATACCTATGGTGCTTATTCGCAATGTGGCGGCAGCATAAATGGGCCTACTGCGCATGATCAGATATTATGTTTTGGCTTATGGTATTCAAGTTCTGAGTGGGTTTACGACTCGCCTTACTTTCCAGGCTCCGCGCAGATGCTAAAAGCACTCGATGATAAATATGCACTCCCCACTACAGAACAAGATTGGTACACCACTTACTACGGTGGCTTGGGGTTTGTGAGCAAAGGCCGAGGTATCGCAGCGTTTACGGTCGACTCACTGGTAGACCAAGTTCGTAGCGCTGGCACCGACAGCAGCGTTCAAGTTTATAATCTTTGCGGCGATCAGGCCGACATGGCATTTATTCACAATGAACATACCGGCCCTTCCGATGGCGTTGTATTTATCAGTAGCTGCATCGACAGCACAGGAATAAGTAACTTGGCGGGCTCTGCAGTTGTGGCCACCAACCATCTAGAGCTTGGCTGGGAGCCCAGTGCAATCAACCAAATCAAAAATTGGTTAAGTACACCCTAGATGAGTGGTGACAAAATACTGCACTAAAGTTGCAACGCAAAACTATTGCTATCTAGAGTTGATGTTGATTAACTGAATTGTTGAGAGTGACAGGATGAGCTTACGTATTTATGTCAAACACCGCCATTGCACCTTGCTACGTGCAATTGATGCAGCACACACTCACCGCAGCAAAACTGGAATTTGCTGCGGTCGCTCGGTCTTTGGCTATCAATAAAGCCATTGACGCCCTAGATGCCATTGAGTTTATGCGCGTGATGGAACACTGTGCTGTCGAACTCAATGACGAAAGCCTAAACCTCAACCGCAAAAAGCTTCTGCCTGGCACCAACGAATTTGTATTCAATAGCCTACGCCATTGCCGTACCATTACTCAGCTATTACAAGAACTTGCCCGTGGCTATAACTTTATCCACGCGGGAACTTACAATTTCTGCGAGGTATCACACACTCAAGTGAGTTATATAATTGATGATGCGGCCTTTGACTATGCCACGGCCGCTGACGCGCAATTTTCTCGCTGTATGTTAGATAGCATGCTGATATTGATCCACGGCCTCGTAAAATATGTGTGCGCCGAAACCACCCAAGTTCAACTCACACAAGTGCAGACCAAAAGTGACTCAAACTCGCTGCTAAATTCGGTTATCACCCACATTCCCATTAAACCCTTAAGCAATCGCTACTTACTCACCTATCAATACCAAGAAACGAATCAATCATTAGACTTGGCGAAGTTAGAGTACCTAACGCTCAGTACCATTTACCATTCACTGGCAAATACGCTCCATCATCAGCAGTCGATTAACGACCATGCCAACTTGCTCGATAAAGTCTATAGTGAGCTTAACGCGGGAACACTGTGCCAAGAACAAATGGCTGACAAGCTCAATATCAGTCCGGCAACATTAAGACGAAGGCTCGCTGAGTATCAAACCAATTTTAGGCAACTCAAAAATAACGTACAGAACAAGCAGGCCAAACTGCGACTGACTCAAGGCAGTAGTTTGTATGAGGTGGCGCACACGCTGCAGTTTTCAGATGAGCGTAGCTTTATCCGTGCGTTTAAGTCGTGGAACGGCGTAACGCCTATGCAATTTCTGCAGGGTTTGAGTTCAAAACCCTAACTATTAAATTTTGTTTAGAGCTGCTAATACAACTCATGTAAAAGTTGACGTTAAACAAAGCAAAGCACAACAAAAATGATATTGTGCTACGAGCAAATAGAGTAAGAATATAGTACGTGGAAAGGATATGGAAACACTTCAACTTGCAGGAACGCTACTCGGCGGTTTGGGGATATTTTTAGTTGCGATAAGCATGATGACAGACGGCCTGAAACTAGCAGCCGGGTCGTCGCTGCGCCGAGTGCTTGGTGTGTGGACCAAAACCCCTCAGCGCGGTATTGCATCTGGCTTTTGCATGACAGCCTTAGTGCAGTCTTCCAGCGCGGTTACCGTGGCCTCTTTGGGCTTTGTGAACGCAGGTCTTATTACCATGCATCAGGCGCTTGGTATTGTCTATGGCGCCAATGTTGGCACCACCATCACTGGCTGGTTAGTGGCCGCGGTTGGATTTAAATTTAATATCCAAGCTATCGCACTCCCCTTGATAGGCATTGGTGCCTTGATGAAGTTGCTACTTCCTCGCTCGCGACTAGCGTCGGCAGGCATGGCCTTAGTTGGTTTTGGGCTATTTTTTATCGGTATTGATATTCTCAAAGGCGCATTTGAGCATATTGTCGCTGCTTTTGATTTAAGCCAATTTACCGCAGAGGGAATAAACGGCATGTTGACCTTTTTGCTGGTGGGTATGGTGATGACAACTCTCACTCAGTCTTCCAGTGCTTCCATCGCCTTGACCATTACCGCCGCTGCTAGTTTTATGATTGGATTATATGCCGCAGGCGCGATGGTCATCGGCGCAAACGTCGGCACCACGTCAACATCTATCTTGGCATCCATTGGCGCAACTTCTAATGCCAAACGCGTCGCAGCGGCTCAGGTCATATTTAATGTGTTCACTGCGATGGTCGCTTTCGCGGTGTTGCCAGTGCTGTTTTATCTCATCAACCATTTTACCGCGCTTTTCGGCGTCACTGCTGATCCTGCGTTGTCATTGGCACTTTTTCATACTTTGTTTAATATTTTGGGCGTGCTACTCATCTTTCCACTCAATGACAGGCTCGCTGGCTTTTTAATGAAACGATTTTGTAGTGCCGAGGAGACGGCTTCGAGGCCACGCTTTTTAGATAATACCATCGCCCAAACGCCAGAGCTTGCAATCAATGCGTTATTGCTTGAGTCCAAACTCGTTGCAGATAAGGTGTTAGCCCAGTTTGATAAATGCCTACTCCCAACCGATAAACTCGCAGTTGAACAGGCACTCCATGCAATCCAATCTCTGTGTCAGCAAATTAGCCTTTTTATTGTGTCGGTAGAGCAATCAGCATTATCATCACAGACCACCTCACTACTCGCTAAACTCATGCGTATTGAGCAGTATTTGTTTACTTGTAGTCACTGTGTAGAACAATTAACGGAACACGCTCCATATAAGCAACTCGCAGAGCATCATGACTTGCATGCACAGTTGAATGAATACCAAGCCCAGCTTAGCCACTTCATGAAAACCAGTTTACATGGGCAAAGCGTCACACCTGCAGAGCTGTCGTTGGCGCAAGAGACATTGCAACGTTTACATGACGATGTGAAAGACGACTTAATTCTAGCAGGTACTCACGCGTCACTGGCGATAGATAAGATGGTAAGTAATATCAATACACTAGCGGAAATGTGGCAACTTTCACAGCAGTGGCATAAAGCAATGTTGCTGATCCACGCCATTGAAGCGCAGCTCTCTCCATCACAAGCAGATTAAGTGTGAATCAATGTAAGCAAATTGCGCTTTTTTAATCAGCGCACATTCCTATTTTGACGACTTGATGATAAAACGTAATAAACAACTACAAAATAGGGACTAAGTTTTGAGAAAAAAAATTACTAATATTGCGACACTATGTATGCTAACCACCTTTGCTGGTAAATCTATGGCATTAGAAAAGGATCCATACCTATGGCTTGAAGAGATTGAAGGCAAACAAGCGCTAGAGTGGGTAACGGCACAAAACGATAGCTCACTAAAACAACTCAAAAGCCACAGCCAATATAATCATATCTTTCAAAATACATTAGATATTATCAATGATCGGTCTCGTATTCCTTACGCAACTGAACGTGCAGGTTATTACTATAATTTCTGGAGAGATGCGGATCATGTAAGAGGCATATACCGCAGAACAACCCTTGAAGAGTATAAAAAAGCGGATCCTAAGTGGGAAACCGTTCTCGACTTAGATGCGCTAGCAAAAGCTGAAGACGAAAACTGGGTTTATGGCGGGATGAACTGTCACTATCCAAAGTATGAACGCTGTTTGGTGTATTTATCGCGCGGTGGTGCTGATGCAAAAGTCGTGAGAGAGTTCGACATTCCAAGCAAATCTTTTGTAAAAGATGGATTTTATTTACCTGAAGCAAAAACCTCAGTATCTTGGTTCGACGAGAATTCAATATTTGTTGCAACAGATTTTGGAGAAGGCTCATTAACTGACTCAGGTTATGCTGGAACGGTCAAAGTGTGGCAACGCGGTACGCCGCTGGACGACGCTAAAACGGTCTATCAGGCAAATAAAAGTTCTATCAGTGCCGGAGGTTTTACGATATACGACCAAGGCAATACAAATCACTTTCTATACGATTCTACAAGTTTTTATACTCGCGATGTCTATAAACTTGAAGGTGATAAGCAGATAAAAATTCCAGTGCCTAGCGACGCAAGCCTCCTCGGATTAAACAATGGCATGCTCTTTATCCAGCTAAAATCTGCTTGGAAGCATTTTTCACAAGCAGAAGTAATATATGCCAACATTAACGATATAGATTCTAAAAATATCCAGTTTACGAGTTTAATCAAACCAACAGCAAATCGTTCAATAGAAGATTTGAGTTTTACCAAATCTTCTATACTAGTTACCGTGTTAGATGATGTAAAAAATAAGGTTTTCCGCTATATGCCTAAAGCGAATGGGCAGTGGAAAATAGACCCAGTGAACTTTCCTGATACCGGTTCATTATCCGTTTTTGATACTGATCCCAATAGAGACGACTTTTTTGTCACCTACACGGACTTTTTATCACCGACCAGTCTTTACTTAGTCGAAGGTAAATCACTTGGAACAACAAAGCTCAAAGGTAATAAATCACATTTCGACGCAGATAAGTTCGTTACCCAGCAAAAATTTGCGACATCAAAAGACGGTACAAAAGTGCCTTACTTTATTGTTCATAAGAAAGATATCAAGTTAGATGGTAGCAACCCTACTTTATTATATGCCTATGGTGGCTTTGAAGTTTCTATGCAGCCGTACTACTCGGCATCAACTGGTAAAAACTGGTTAGAACAAGGCGGTGTTTATGTGCTTGCGAATATTCGTGGCGGCGGTGAGTATGGACCAAGCTGGCACCAAGCAGCACTAAAAGAAAATCGCCACAAGGCGTATGAAGACTTTGAAGCCGTAGCAGAGCAGCTGATTGCAGACAAAGTAACCAAGCCTCAACATTTAGGTATTAAAGGTGGTAGTAACGGTGGATTGCTAGTGGGCGCCGCTTTCACTCGCAGGCCTGAACTTTACAACGCCGTTATTTGCCAAGTGCCATTACTCGATATGAAGCGTTTTAATAAGCTACTCGCTGGCGCAAGTTGGATGGGCGAATATGGTAATCCAGATGTTCCTGAGGAGTGGGAATACATTAAAACGTACTCGCCTTACCATAACCTAAGTAAAGACAAACAATATCCAAAAGTATTTTTCACAACCTCAACCCGAGATGACCGCGTTCACCCAGGCCATGCACGTAAAATGGTTGCTAAGATGAAAGATATGGGATTTGAAGTGCTGTATTTTGAGAATACCGAAGGTGGCCATGCAGGCGCTGCAAACAATGAACAGCGCGCGATGGTAAATAGCCTTGAGTTTGTTTACCTCATGGACAGACTCAAATAGCTTTAAAATTTACTATCTAGTACGTTAAAAGCGCTCAACTTCATATTGAGCGCTTTTCTCATTTCACCTACTTGGCAAAACTAAGCTCATGAGATTCAAGTGAAAATTGCTCGCCAGTATCCAGTGAAATTTCGATATAAAATACATGGTTCTGTTTGTAAGTGGGCTCACCATTCAGTGCAAACTGGATGAAAATAAATTTAGCAATTAAAAAGCATATCCACACTGCAAGAACCATAAATTATTTTTATACAAACTAAGTTAAGTATAATAAAAACTCATAAACCTGTTAATAAAAAAGGTAGAATTAGGAGTTTGAGAGCTTCTTTAATTTAATAGAACCAGAAATAAAAACTAAATAAAAAAGAAATAAATCATACGTTATTAAAGAGATACCAAAAAGCAATCAACTTCACCCTACTTTCTCGCCCTCTAACAACACATAGGATTAAAGTAGAGATTATTAGCATAAAAATTAAATTATTAAAATTACGCAAAACAGAAATTAATGTGCTAGTTATGTAAATGATTATTTATAAAAAGGAAAGAAACATGAAATCATTAGTAACTTTAGTTTTTACTCTGATGCTTACTGCATGCGCACATTCACCCGACAAGAAAGCCTACCCCGATTACAACGATTATAAAATGGACACTCAAAAACATATTCTAAGGGTAAATCGTCATGGGTACATTATTGATAGTGATTTTGCTGCAAAACCGCTGCTTTCTCGGCAATCACAGCGTGCAAAACCTGTAACTGAAGTAAATCAACAAATTGAAAATATGCTTATTGAAGCTATAAAGCTTAGCTGCATTAAATCGGGTTTTACATGTAATGAACTAACATCGTTAGATTCCCTTTCTACAGAAATAGTTTCAAAAGTAAATGAAGTCAAGATATTGGTTTATGCGCATGGAGGGCTTAACACATACAAAGATACTGATGAGCGGATGGAAGAGCAACTTCAGCCTATTTTGTCTGAGGAGTCTGACTGGCATTATCCTATTTATATATCATGGCCATCTAATATACCGGGAACTGTATTTGAGCACTTTTTTGAAATACGTGAAGGCAGAGACACTTCAGCTTTGGCTGGTATTCTAAGCTCTCCATTTGTCTTATTTGAAGACTTGGTAACCGCAATAGCTAGAGCTCCGGCAAATATCTATTATCAATTTACAAATGATAAGGACAGGTTCGCATCAGGCTCAAGCAATAAATACTTATCAAATGTCTGGCGTGAAGCCAACTATCAATATCAAAACCATTTTTTTAAAAATAATTCTGACACTTACGAATCAAATGATTATTACGTCAACAAGCTAGACAATATAAAAGTCAATCAAAGTACTTATCGTAATCAAGGCTTTGTTAACGGGGCAAAATCTGCAGGAGTCATCGCAGTCACTCCCATCAGATACGCCACAGGAATTTTGTGGAATGGTACTTTAGCTGGGGACAGCTGGGATATGATGAAGCGTCGAGCAAGAGCTATAGCCTACCCTACTGGTGAAGTTAACGAGACCGTTCGAACAGATACAAATAAAGGTATTGGCCAAAGTGTTGGCTTTCTCTTTGAAGAACTCTTTAAACTTGAAAACAAATATCCAGATTTACCGATCAAACTAACTCTAGTTGGACATAGCATGGGGACGATAGTTTTCAATAACCTACTTACTCGCTATCAGTCTAAATTTGAGCAAAGTAAGTCCCTTGATTCTATTGTTTACATGGCCGCGGCTGCAAATATTAGTGACACTCTATCAATCATTCCCGATGTGTTAAAAAATAACCCAAAAACAATCCACTTTTACAACCTAACTCTCAACAGAGTAGCCGAAGTTGCTGAAACCTATGGATTAGGCTTAGCACCAAGCGGCTCTTTATTGGTCTCTATTGATAAGTATCATGATGCGCCCGAACATCATTTATTGCGTACATTCGGATCTGAAGTGAATATCCATTCCTCTCTTATAGCTATAGCTGCAGCTTTCAAAAACGTTACGGATCCTGTTATATTAAAGTCTTATAATAAAGACAATGATAAGCTCCCTTTCAAACACGGTCATTTTGGAAAGCTAAAGTTTTGGCAATGCGCAGAATGGCAAATTGATGCTGAAGATATTGCAAACAACTGCAAATAAAGCAAAACTTGATAGCTAGAAACTCTATCTAACATGGTCTTGTATTCAGGCGTAAACGAGAGTAATAGGGCGAAATCAAGATCTTATAGACTTCGCCTCAAAACCGGCTAACCGTGGCTTCGTGCAGCTTGATATGCACCGCGAGCTTGCACTTTTTCAAGATAGGCCTTGATATTGCCATGCGCTGTGAGCAAGCCGACTTTGTCTGCAATTTCTAGTATCACCGTCATCATAATATCGGCGGCGGTAAAGTCGTTGCCTGCAAAATAGCTTTGCTTGGCGAGTGTGGCATCTATATAAGAAAAGTCGACATTGACTTCTTTAGCAATGTAACCATCCATTGGTTTATCGCCTGTACGCTGCTCCATCTTCATCATCAAAGATGCGATCACCGGCAGTGCCAATGACCCCTCAGCAAAGTGCAACCATTCTTGATATTGATAGTATTCAGGTGTCCCCGCATCTGGTCGCAAACTACTGTCTTCTGTCTTATCTAGCAGATATTCCATGATGGCTCCAGACTCACATAAGACTAGGCTGTCATCGACCAACACGGGGGCTTTTCCGAGCGGATGCACCTTTTTAAGACTTTCAGGCGCAAGGCGCGTTTCAGAGTTTCGCTCGTGCTCAACAAGGTCATAAGGCATGTCGAGTTCATGTAAAAGCCAAAGTACTCTTGTCGAGCGTGATTCGTTTAAGTGGTGAACAGTTAACATCTATTTATCCTTCCTAAAATTTAGTTATACCAGCTCGTCTGGACCTAAGCGCACGACAAGTTTGCCGAAGTTTTTACCTTCCAATAAGCCAATAAATGCCTCGACAGTATTATCCATCCCCTCGACCAAGTGCTCTTTGTACTTAATCTTGCCCGCGTTTAACCACGGCAGCATCGCTTCGCTGAACTCGTTGTATCTATGCCCATAGTCGTCGAATACAATAAAGCCTTGCATTTTCACTCGCTTAATCAGCAGCGTCGCCATCAGCATCGACATACGATCGGGTCCCGATGGCAACTCGGTGGCATTATATTGAGAGATCAACCCACAAAGTGGAACCCGGGCACTTGAGTTAAGCAATGGCATAACCGCATCGAACACCTTGCCACCCACATTTTCAAAATAGACGTCAATTCCTGATGGACATGCCTGCGCTAACTGCTCAGCGAGATCATCCTTGCGGTGATCAAGACAGGCATCAAAGCCAAGTGTCTCGGTAGCGTAACTGCATTTTTCGGCGCCACCAGCTATGCCTATTACTCTACAGCCTTGCAGTTTTGCTATTTGTCCAACAAGGCTACCTACAGCACCGGTTGCTGCGGCAACGACTACCGTTTCTCCAGCTTTTGGCTGGCCGATATCCATCAGTCCCATGTAAGCGGTAAGGCCTGGCATCCCTAACACGCCCAAGCTATATGATGGGTTGGGTAAATTGTTGTCTAACTTAAGTAAGCCTGTGCCATCCGAGACGCTATAGTCTTGCCAGCCGCTCATCGCGAGTACCCAGTCACCTTTGGTAAATTTAGGGTTATTTGACGCTTCAACTCGGCATACTGTGCCACCCACCATCGCTTCACCAATAGCAACCGGCTCAGCATAAGATTTTGCATCGCTCATACGGCCACGCATGTATGGATCTAACGACAAAAAGACGGTACGAAGGAGCACCTCGCCCTCTTTTGGCGCTGGGATCTGTGCTTCTTCATAATTGAAATTTTCTTGCGTTGGTGCACCATGTGGGCGTGACGCCAAGGTAATGCGACGATTCGTTTGTGCGTTTTGAGCTTGGTTTATTGCGTTACTCATGATTTATTCCTTTTAATAAGCAGGTTACAGCTGGTTTAGGTACGTCAGCATTTTCTCAGCGACAAGTTCAGAGCTTGCTGGATTCTGCCCTGTAAAAATTAAGCCATCTCTAACAGCAAACACATTCCAATCATCGACTTTCTGGAAATCAGCACCTCGTTTAACCAGCTCATCTTCTAATAAAAATGGCACAACATCAGTCAGCCCAACTGCCGCCTCTTCACTATTCGTAAAGCCAGACACCACTTTGCCTTTTACCAGATACTCACCCGACGTGGTTTTTACATCCATCAGCACAGCTGTTGCATGGCATACCGTACCAACCGGTTTATCTGCAGCTAAAAAGGCACTGATCAATTGGATTGAATTGGTATCTGTTGCTAAATCCCATAATGGTCCGTGACCGCCAGGATAAAACACAGCGTCAAAATCTGTCGCGTTCACCTCTGCAAGTGGCACTGTATTTGCCACCAGTTCCTGCGTTTTTTGATCATCAAAATAGCGTTTCGTACTGTCGGTTTGGAAATCAGGCTGTTCACTTTTTGGGTCAATTGGCGGCTGACCACCTTTTGGTGAAGCAAGCGTTACTTCTACCCCTGCATCCACAAAGGCATAGTAAGGTGCGGCAAACTCTTCAATCCAAAACCCTGTCTTCTCACCTGTATTGCCTAGTTCTGCATGTGACGTTAGCACCATTAAAATTTTCTTTGCTGTCATCAAAGTTACCTCTCATTCTTTCTTAAAACTTCAGGCTATTTAACCTGCGGATAGATATAAAAGTATGAACTTAAGACAAGTTAAACAATGCAGACAAAAGCTAACTCTTTGTTCAAACAATTGATACAATCAATTCATCTCAGCCAGTGGAGTAATGCGTGGATATTTCGTTTGAGCAACTTAAAAGCATGGTCGTTTTTGCCCAAGTTATTGAGCAAGGCACCTTAAGCGGCGCCGCTAAGCATTTAAACTTGTCTCGTGCAGTGGTGAGTTATCATGTCAAAAAACTGGAGTCACAGTTAGGCATAAAATTGCTCAATCGCTCGACCCGCACCATTTCACTTACAGAGGCAGGCCGCGAATATTATCAGCGCTGCCGTGTGATTGCAGAGCAAGCCTTTGCTGCAAACCAGCAAATTGAGAATTTAAAGAAAGAACCAATCGGTCTAATCAAGCTTACCTGCCCTGTGAATGTTGGCCTGCAAACCATAGTGCCTGCACTCAATGAATTTAGAGCTATGTATCCAAAAATTCAGCTCGATATCATGCTTACAGATGAGGTCGTCAATATCATCAAAGAAGGAATTGATCTGGCCATTCGAGGCGCCCCACTTCCCGATTCAGGTTTGCAAGCCAGTAAACTTTCAGTGCTAAAAACCTGCCTGTGCGCATCGCCCGACTATTTGCAAAAGTATGGTGTCCCCAGACATCCCACCGATCTCTACCAGCATCAATGGGTGATTTACAAGCTGACATCGGGGGCACTCACATTGAGTAAAGGGGCTCGGGCTTATAGCATCACGATGAAAGGCGATATAAGCACCAACAATGCCGCCGCACGCACTGCTTTTGTTGAGGGAGGTCATGGTCTTGGACGAATTCCAACTTACGATGCATTACCAAAAATACAGGCCGGCACCTTGGTTCCCGTATTAGAAGATTACACCCTGCCAGACATACATGTTTATGGCGTTTTCCCTGAAGGCAATGCCAACTCTAAAAAAGTTCGGTTACTGCTCGATTTTCTAAAAGGGTATTTTCAGCGCCAATTGGTTGAAGCGTAAAACATCACAACTATCGAAATAAACAAGGCACCTAAAATAGCAGCTCCAACACCTGTGCCTTATTGCTCAGTTACCCCAATATAAATGAGTAACCCACCAGCAACATAAAATGGAATACCAACGGAGATAAAATCCAAATGCTTGCCAATTGCAGCAAGCAAAAACTTCAGCTTGGTAGAGAGTGAAAACGCTCCTTCCTTGGTCATAACAAACAATGCTCATTGCATAAGATTTATACTGTTGTGATAATAAAGTGTTTAACCACTTTGGTCGAGTAGGTATCTCAGCAGGTGGATGAGATATTAATGTTGAGTGATCAATGAAATCACAAAGGTTAGAAGCTACTTTCTGACTTCATTGACTTTTGACACTTAAATGTTCTTAGCTATTAAATCGGCTTTCAACAAGCCACCTTTAGTAAACAATTTTGCTGAAAACTTAGGTTTTCTCCGTGCTCTATAGGCATCCAGAATTCGCTTAAGTCCATCAGCCTCCAGCAAAGAGATATTTACTTCAGTATCCATTTCCGCACTCTCAACAAAGTCATCAGAAAACGAGGGAGCAACGATTAAAACTTGAGCAACTCTTTTACCAGCACCTTCACATCTCCCTACGTATGACTTTACTTGTCTTGAGGTCGTCGAGTACTTTGCAAAATCCCCGTTTTTGCACGTCTTCGCTTCACCTACAATTACATCATCCTCACTCAATGAAATGAGAATATCAGCCTTATCTTTCGAGGTGTTGATCGAACGTCTCAAATCTTCATCTACTTCAAGACCTAATTGTTCAAATATTGCCTTAGTTACTTCTTCGAATTTAACTCCTAATTCGGCTTCAGCTACTTCTATATTTTCACTTTTCAATTTAGCCAAATCTCGTCTCGCTAGAGCACCATAATTATCAATCAGTTTGTCTGTTGCATCAGCAAAGCTGCTAAGGATATTTAGCCTTAAGTTTCCTCGTTTTTTAATCCCCATACTTTCAACAACACTTTTCACTTCATCATT
Source organism: Pseudoalteromonas sp. DY56-GL79 (assembly GCF_041414765.1). Lineage (NCBI taxonomy): Bacteria > Pseudomonadati > Pseudomonadota > Gammaproteobacteria > Alteromonadales > Pseudoalteromonadaceae > Pseudoalteromonas > Pseudoalteromonas sp. DY56-GL79. Next base: position 135,993 of record NZ_JANHZS010000012.1, read on the forward strand.
GGTCAACATATATAAAATATCATATGGTGTAATACTCAGTGCCCGCAATTTCTCGACATCTAGCTCCTCTTGTTCTTCAAGCTCGAATTCTTGTTTCAATATTGTAGCTAATGAAGGGAAGTGATTTTGCAGCGTCGAAAATAGCTCTTTAAATCCTGTAGCACTTAAAGCATTAAACTCTCTCTCCGAGCTTTGATTTAGAGCATTTAAGATTAGATCTATACGTTCTTCTATCGTTGAACCAAATTTATCCAATTCTAGATCTAGATCTTGTATCAATGTTTTTAAGCGATCTTTACAATCGTTGACTGGCGTACCCTCGCTAAACATGTCCACTTTTAGGATTTGAGTGGCCGACAGCCCCAACTTGATTATATTTACGATCTTATCTTTTCTCTCAACACCACGAATTTTCTTTCTGTGGTTTTTAAGTACGTTTGAGAGCTCCGCATCAGTAAAGGTTCTAAGAATTCTTAGCAGATGCTTGTCGGCAAGTTCCTTTCCTTGTAGTCGGTGAAACAAACTTACAATTTCATCAGGAACGTATACGGTTTGCCTTTTTCTACTTACAAAAACCAGTCCAATTTCTCGTAAATCATTAATTGCATCTTGCACACCATTCTTGGGGATTTGATCAATCAAATGCTCGATTCCAGCTTGATTATCTGAGGTAACATCAAGGTGCTTAGCTAATACATTAAGAATACCGCGTTCATCATCAGTGATTTTCGCTTCTCTATTATTTCTTTCATCATTCGAATATGCTTCTTTTAGGCAAGCATGATAGATTCCTAACCGTTTTCCCTCGGAGAATATGTCATCATCACTGATACTTGCAATTTCAGAACGCAATTCGTTAGCTTTGGAGTCAATGAGTTCCCATTCTTTTGTATATAAAGACTCAATCCAATTAACCCTAGCAATGCAGTTTCCATCTCTACTTAGAATATTTGTCAAAAGAGTAGCTTGAGCTCCCAACATCGCTAATTGTTCTTTTACCGACTTTTCAAAGTGAGGTAATACAATTTTAAATAGCTGAGTAATATCATTACTTGTTGCATTTTTAATTTGACCATCAAGTTTATTTAACTGAGTTGCTATTTTGTTGTCGTGCTTTACAGCTTCTAGACAAATCCTATCTATAGCATTTATAAATTTTGACTTCTCGACTTGATTGACCAGTGAAAGTACACTCGATAATTTCATGCGTTTCCTTAGTTTTTGTTTTCCTTGGTTCTTCATTACACAACGAAACTTTAGCATCTTAGCTAGTAAGGTTGCGCTTATTTACTAAATACACTACTAAAGCCGCGACGCAAATTCACTATTTTTTTACATTTACATAAATAAAATTAGATTTAGATCTAACCAGTCAACTTTAGAGGCACAAAGATATATTTGTGAACAGAAAATGTCATATGAGAAACTTAAATCAAAAACTGTAATGTACTTTGTGATATGTGGTCTAATTACAATATTCAAGGTTTAACTGACGTTATTAGACGCTTTAAGCGTCGCCCTAACCGACGGGACAAGCCGACGACTGACGGGAACACTTGCTCCATTTGTTAATTTCAAGTTGCTCTGATTATTATCACTTTCTAATGACACCACTTCATTTAGATTAGTTAAATAAGAACGATGTGTTTTTACAAAAATAGAGGGTAAAGCAAGTTCAAGTTGTTTTAGTGAGCCTGTAAACAGCTTCTGCGTAGTGTCTTTCATATGCAGCTCAACGTAGTCCCCTGCGGCTTTACAAAACGCAATATCCGTGAGCACGACATAGTCAGTTTTACCTGCAATACTGACTTCCAGCTTAGAAGGAGACTGAAGTTGTTTATTCTGCGCGAGTTTAAACTCAAGCTTGGCAATATGAGCTTGATCACTACTCAACTGCACTTGCTGAGCACGAAACTCTTTAGCTTGACGAATGAAAAGGTAGACTAGCAAGACGGTAATGATCACAAAGTGAATAATTTCGTGAAAGCTTGATGCAACAAAGAGCACGGTTGCTGCCACCAATAACTGCACCACAAACCAAGTCGCTAAATTATTGTGTTTCGCGCATCGCCAACAATAGCCTAGCTGAACTAAGCTAACGAGTAACGGCACAAAAACTCCTGCAGTGGTTTTAGCATCAAAGCCTGGAGCAAAAATAATAACAATAAGCGTGACAATAGTACCAATATAAACCCAGTGAAGAACGTGCTTTTCTGCGACTTTTAAGGAGCTATATACAAGCAACAAAGTGCCAAATAAAAACGACAACGCCGTCACAGTCAACAGTCGAATATCATGCCATACATAGCCATAGTCAACTAATCCTCGCGATATTTCAGCACTGAGCTGCATTGCCGCAAGCAGGCACAGTGCGGAAAATATCCGAACGCTTGTATTGCCATAACGACCAAAGCTCAGACTTATAAAGTACAACGCGCCCAACAAAAAGGCACCAACCAAAATCAGGCCTAAGCCACTAAATGATTGAATATATTGCTTAGGATCGCCAAATTGCCCTATCCCAACAAAATGTATTGGGTATCCTAATGAAATAAGGCTATGCTGCGCAGACAAACCAAACACCAGCTGATTGCTTTTCTTTATAAGTGAGTCTGGCAAATAAAATACGCTGTCCATTTTGCCTATTTGCTCAGCTTTATCTACGGCAGGAAAACCGCTGTTCCCTACCTTACTACCATTTAAAAAGACTTCGCTTGATGTTTTAGCAAATAAATACAACCCCACGGGCCTTGGTATTGAGGCTAATTTCGCTCGCTCAAATTCGATTAACACCCAAACAGCCTGATTTTGCGGGTCTATCTCAGATAATTTCGCTCGGTAACATTGCGGCTCAGTAAACTGTGGAATTTCTTTTGGTGAGACTGACCATGGGCAAACCATCACGGCTTGATCATAAGAAAATGGCAACAAAGGTTGGCTGGCATAAGCCTTACCTAGAGCGCCCGAGCAACACACAGCCATCACTAAATAAAGTACAAGATTAATATTCACACTCTACCGCTTTTCCTTTAACCGTTCGTCGGCCTTTTACTACCGCTGAGCCTACAAACCAATAAATATAGGCCTCTCATAGAAGTTCACTACCCCATAAAGTTGCCATGGTATTCAATAAGAACAAACTATTAAGGAGTAATACTATGCGATCAACACACACATTAATAGCCGCGTTAAGCTTATTCACTTGCTTATGCGTAAGCGCAGAGAAAGGCAGCGATAAGCAAGTGCTGTACAGCAATGAGCAACAAATCGAGTTTCAAGCCAACAGCAGAGAAACAACGGATGCCATAGCTGGGCACCTCTGGGTGCCTGAAAACAGGAATAACCCCAGCAGCAAAAGAATTAGAATTAACTATGTGCGCTTTCCTGCAACCGGCAACAATAAAGGTTCCCCTATCGTATATTTATCTGGTGGCCCCGGCGGTTCAGGGATCGCGACTGCCAAGTGGCGAAGATTTCCTTTATTTCAAGCACTAAGAGAGTTTGGTGATGTTATTGCGCTAGATCAAAGAGGTACGGGCCAGTCAGAGCAAGCTGCTCCTTGCGTGTCTAATGAACATATTGCGCTTAATTCTGTTACCACTGAAGCGCAAATTGCAGACCGTTACCGCAAAGCCGCATTAGAATGCTTTACTCAATGGAAGTCTCAAGACATTGATATATATGGTTATAATACCGAGCAGAATGCGCTAGATATAAACGACTTACGAAAACACCTAAAAGCTGACAAAGTATCACTTTGGGGGATCTCTTACGGCAGCCATCTGGCACTCAGTGCCATAAAAGCGATGCCAGCGCATCTTGACAAAGTAATTATCGCCAGTGCTGAAGGGCTCAATCAGACCGTTAAACTACCTTATCTAACCGATCAATACTTTGAAAGAATTCAAGGAATTATCAATCAGCAAGCTCTTAAACAACAAGTTTCGGATCTACCCGCTTTGATGCGCCGAGTGCACAGTAAACTTGAACAACAACCTATTGCACTTCAAATTACACAAAAAGACGGCTCAAAAACACCCATGTTATTTCAAAAGCATCATATTCAGTCGTTAGCTAGCATGATGATTGCCGATCCTAACCAATATCTTGCCATGCTAATTCATATTTATTTAGGTTTAGATAATGGCAATACCGAGCTGTTAAAGCATGTTTTACAGCGTGGAATGTTTACCGATGAGCCCATTACGTTCAAATTGATGCCGCTGGCGATGGATGTGGCTTCAGGGATCACCGCTAAACGCCTTGCAAAAGTGACAAACCAATCGCCAACGGCCTTGCTTGGCGACAAGCTTAACTTTCCAATGCCAATACTTCACTTGATAGATAAAAAACTAGATTTAGGCGATGGTTTTAGAACCGCTCCCCTATCCAACATCCCAACTTTATTGTTTACAGGGAGTCTAGACGGTAGAACTTATCCAGAAGAACAACTTGAAGCTGTGAGAGGGCTCACAAATTTGACCCTGATTATGGTGAACAATGCGGGCCACAACCTTTATACAAGCTCACCCTTGGTGCTCGCCAGAATGCAAACTTTCTTAAGCGGAAAACCCGTCAGCGCAGAAGCAATCCAACTACCGCTACCAAAACTTGCGCTGTCAGCACCTTAACCCATAAAAGCGGCTCAGAGTGAATTGAAAAAGCAATTCACTCTGAGCGGGCTATCAACAACAAAGTTGTTGATAGCCCATAAGCTTGAGTATAATTAGGCTTTTGGCCTCTTACATCCATAGCATTATGAAAAAGCTCTCAAAAGTACAAGAAAAACAACAAGCTTTGGTACTGACCATTGCAGATAAACTCGAAGAACAAGCTCGTGCAGAAATTCCCGGCATGGTGCAATGTTGGTTTGATGTGGAATATCACTTGTTCCCCGGCTCATTAATACTCTTTTTCCAATTTGAGAACGAACAGGCACTGGAAGCCGCAAAGCCAGAACTCCTTAAATGGCAAAAGCGCTTAAGCGCCGCCATGCTGAAAAAAGGGGTGATTTTAAAAGATATGCGTAAACATTTAACCTTTACTTTGCAGGGTCCCGAGGATTAACACTGGCGATAAAATCTAGCCGGACAACTGAACGCTATTCGGCTAGCTGATATTAACAGCCCTCATTCGCCATAGTGTTGACGTCACAATTGATTACTAAAACGATGATTGGGATCTAGTTCTTGCTTTAAAGCAAAAAATGCTTTTGCATTTGGATTGGATTTTTTCAGCTTATTGACTGCAATCCTCCAGCTCTAAAGGTTCTTATCGATTGCAAATTCCATATTGCGTTATTTTCAAGTAAGCTGCTAAGGCTCCTTATAAATCTCAAAAAAGAGGAAAGTACGTTGGATAAGAGAATTGAACCTGAGCTTCCCAGTATTACGCCAGATTTAGATCAGGTTGAAGCCTATAAAAACTCCACCACTCAAGCGAGCCGTAAAACCTCAGCACCAAAAGAAAGTACCAAACAAACAAGCCAGCCCGCCAAAGGTATGGGGATGATGAATTGGTTGGGTGCAATCTCGATTATTGCGTTGGCCGCTGCGGCGTTTGCGCTCTACCAACAAAACTTAACAACCCAGGCACAATTACTCGAATCAACAAAGCGCATTGCCGAGCTTGAACATACCCTCACCGCCACAGATGAAGAGATGGACTTGTCCGCAGGTGCAATGCAAGCAAAATTGAACACACTAACCGAACGCACAGACGAGCTTTGGTCGCAGATGGATAAACTATGGGCGTCAGCGTGGCGAAGAAACCAATCAGACATCAAAAAGCTTGAAGAGCAAGCAAGTAATAACGCTAAAAGCCAGACCAGTACGACTTCCAAAGTAGAAACGCTATCGCAGAGTCAAACAGAGCTTGCTTTAAAACTATCGCTACTAGAAGAACAACAGCAAGCTGCTAACGTACTCAAAAATCAAATTGCTGCCATTAATGGCGATGTTGATCAGTTAAAATCTCAAGCGCAAAGCCGAGATTCCAAGCAGATAGAGATCGGCGCAAGCCTTACCCAAATAGAAATGACACAAACCGCACTGGCAGAAAAATTAGAACGCTTGGAGCGTGAATTGGCTGCAACAGCCCCAACTCAAACGCAACCAAAAGCGAATTAAGCCGCCATTATCAATGGTTACGTTAGTAATATGAGTTGGCTGCGAACTCGCGCAACCAACTCAGCTTTTATTCTCTTCGGCATTCACAAAGTCCCTCGCCAGTTCACAAAATATAACGTAAAATATCCTATTACATTCCTGTATTTATTCGCGCGTAAGCTTTACGCTTAAATCAATACACATTATCTACTCAGGCATACTGTTTTGCCGATTGAGTATTTCTTGCTTGAAGGCAACTATGAAAAAGACATTTGAACTAATTCACCCTAAAATCAAACTTGAAAGGCGCGTTGACGCGGTTAAGCATGAGCTTAAAAAATACCTAAAGCGCGAGCGCAACAAAACCTTGCCAGCGGGCGCTGATTATTGGGATTTTGATTGTAAGTTTGGTAACACAGAAGCCGAAGCCGAGCCAGTGCACCTATCACAACTAAACAAGTTGATTGATAAAACGCAAACTGAAAACCTCACGTCCTTTTATGTTGAGATTTTAGCAAAGCCAGGCTATAGAAAATCAAACGATTTATCTGACGATGAGTTAGAAGACTACTAAGCTCAACTTCTGTAGGTCGAGCTTTAGCTCGACAACATCTGCCCTTCCCAAAAACGCAGATTGCTCGACCCCAGCAAAAACGGAGGTCGAGCTTTAGCTCGACAACATCACCAGCTCTCCCCCAGCAATACCAACTGGCACAAAATCACGCGCATGATACAATCGCTCGTCGAATTTTTGCTGGCGCTACTGCCGGTATAGTGAGAGTTAAAAAGTATGAGCGAGTCATTTGTAGCAATCGGATTAGTAAACCCTAAATCACCAACCAATGTGGGTGGCGTATTACGGGCCGCAGGTTGTTATGATGCGCAAGCCATCTACTTTAGCGGCAATCGTTACGCAAGGGCTGCAAAATATCATACGGATACAAAAAACGTTGCCGACAGCATTCCCATCAAACAAGTTGATGATTTTATCAGTTTAAAAGTAGCTAGCCGTGCGCTTGTCTGTGTTGAGCTGGTAGAGGGCGCAGCCCCACTGCCTCAGTTTGTTCACCCCGACAATGCGTTATACATTTTTGGTCCTGAAGATGGCAGCCTGCCACAAGAAATCGTGGATGCCGCCGATGCCGTGGTATATGTACCAACCACAGGTTGCATGAACTTAGCCGCGACAGTCAACGTGTTGTTATACGACCGTATGGCAAAACGCTCAACGGGATTTGATGCTAGTCAGATACTCAACAGCCGTGATATCAATAACCGCCTAACGGTTGGATAAGTTTTTGCTGTAAGCATCTTTTTATTTTTAACTAACCCGCTCTTCGACCGGGTAGTGATTTGCATTTTTTAGGCTTTGTAAGTCATCAAAACGTACTCCGTGCTGAGCCATAACTGGGCGTACTTTTTTACTTATCAATTGCCGAATATAAAACGGTTGATTTGGTACAAAGTGATGGATAGTGTGTGTACGGCCAAAATCAAAACAAAATAACTGAAACGGCAAAAACCAGCGACTAGTGATCACATGGGTCTGCTCTAACACGTTACTCACCCCACCATAATAATGCATTGAAGATGTGACAAGATTTAAAGACGCTGAGCGGATCATATTAGGCACAATCAGCACCACCATTAAGAACTCAGCAACCGCTAGTAACTCAGCTCCCCATCTGGGTAGTTCAAATGGCTGAACAAATTGCAGCACGTAATAAGTAATCACACCATATAGAGTCGCAAAATAAGCCGTGGCAAGCGGAAAGCCAGCATTAAAGACCTGCAAAAACTTAAAACCCTTGATTTCTCGACTAAACCGCTTGGCATTAAATAATAAACCTAACAACCCGTCTGTAACCACCACAGCTCGCAACCAAGGAGATTGGACGCCATTACCCACCAAGCGCTCTTCTAAGTCTTGTTCAGTACCAGACACTTTATGGTGATGTAAGTGGATCTTTCTACGATACCAAGGATTCACCGTATTTGGCCGCATTAGCCACACCGTCAACATCATAAAGTGATGTACAAATGGACGGTCACTAAAATACTGCTTGTGGATCAAATCGTGCTCAAGTTCATGAGAAATAGAGGTAATAAAAGCGGCCAACAGAATGCACAGCCACGAGGGAATAACGGCAAAATAATAAAGCGAGGCAACACCAATTAGCACACTTAACGACAACAGCAAAATCACCATAGCGATGCTGTTTTGCTGATTTAAAATAGGATAACGCGTTCGAAGCGACTGCTCTTCAGCTTGGATAGCAGTCACTATCGCTTTGATATTCTGCCTAGCGGTTAATGTTGGCATAGATAACTTAATTCACCTTTTGATATCAAAATCATAGCGCAATCTCGCATTACGGTATTGCCGTAGCAGCGACTTTATGTCGCGACAACTTTAAAACAGCAACGCAACGAAACACCCAAACTCCGCGCTTCTATTGATTATCGTCCATCTCATATTGTCGTAGCAGCGACTTTATGTCGCGACAACTTTAAAACAGCAACGCAACACCTAAACTCCAAGCTTCTCTTGACTATCGTCCATCTCACATTGTCGTAGCAGCGGATTTACGCCGCGACTACTTTAAAACAGCAACGCCTAAATTCCGAGTTTCTATTGATTTTCGTCCATCTCATATTGCTTCAATATCGCCAGCATGCTCTCTGGAATTGGCGATTTTTTCCCTGTTTTCATATTAAACATCACCACATTCGCATACCCCGTTGTGCATACTGCTTGTTGCGATTCACTAAACGCCTCATAGCGCATGGTAAATCGATCTTCTTTGATATCGGTAATATATGAACCAATATACAAGGTATCTGGAAACGTAACGGGTCTTTTATATTGCGCGTAAGTATCACGTAGAACTGGGCTATGGGTAGGTTCTGATAATACAGAAAGTAAGCCTGTTTGAGTCAAAAAATCGATTCGCGCGGTTTCAAAATAGCGAAAGTACGACACGTTATTCACATGCCCCAACGCATCCATTTCTCCCCACACCACATTCACTTTGGTGGTGATTGCAAACTTTTCTAAAAATTCCTGCATGATATTGCCTTTAATTTTATTTATTGAACTCGAGAGTAACAACTCATCGTACCAGCAACAAGGTTAATGAGATGATTTAAAGACAACTTGCTAGGATAGGAAAGTAAAGCCAACATTTCGCAGTGCAACCTTACGCTATCCCACGTAGGTCGCCATTTATGGCGAAAAATAATGCTTCAACTCCTTTTGTTCTCGACAAAGCGGCAGATATAAGCACACGGAAAAAACTGGGCTTTATAGCTTTGATCTTGCATTGTGCCCTGCGTAGGTCGCCATTTATGGCGACAAATAATGCTTCAGCTTCCTTTGATTTCAGCACAGCCTAAGTTACAAGAGTTAGTCTTTTTAGCTTTGCTGAGCCGTTTTTTACCCCGTAGGTAGCCATTTATGGCGACAAGTAATGCTTCAGCTCCCTTTGTTTTCAGCGTAGCTTTAGATAGAAACACAATTCAAGCGAAATCTCTATCACTCAATCTCACAAAAAATTGACGCCTTTTATGGGTTCAACAACCAAGATAAATACAAAATTAATTTTCTCAATATTTTCAATACATAACCAAACAGCAGAGCAATATTTACAAGCTTGGTTTAAAAAATGCATCTGAAATCAAAATCAGAATTAAACTTAAGCATGTCACCAATATGAACAAAAGCACAAATACAGTTTATGTGTTGAGCGGTTACGCCAAATGCGCCATCACTCAGCAAGGGAAATACAAACCCGGTAACAAACACTCCATCGGCCTGCTAACCACAGACGAAAACTATAAAGATAACATCAATAAACTTGAGGCCTTTATTAAAGATTTAGGTTGGGAGTCCATTACGTTTTGCATGGTCGAAACCGTTAACGACATCAGCACCCTATCCAACGACGTTTTGGTATCCAGTTTTATGCGAGCTCAGCAAAATGGCCAATCGTTAGTAGTAAACGATCTGCCTATTACCGTCCATTAAGGCGGTAAATGCACACGACAAGGCCTGACTGTCAGCAATGGCGGCAAAAGCACTACGCAACTCTATTCCGAGCTGAAGATGATCGGGTAGGAGCGGCTTCACGCCGCGATCTTTAGATGCTTGCCAGCGGCTACGAACAATTTGTAGTAACGACTTTATGTCGCGAACTGTTTGAACCCAATCTGCAACTTTACCTTTTGGTAAGCTACTCTACTTTCTATAATGCTTTAAATACACTACGTTGGATGAGTCACAAGCACCACCTGAAGCAACTTTGTTCACATCCCCAAGGTACTCACTTTTAACCAAAGCCTGGCAATAAGCCAGTAACTCCTTTATCGGAATAACCTTTTCTTTACGCTTAGTTTCTTTGTTTGTTATTCGTTTTACGGACGTGTTTAGGTAAATCGCTAATTCAGTCGCTTGATGGGCTGATAACTGGGATGCACCTTGCTCTCTTAAAATTTGTTCAACCCAAATCCCTGCATCGCTAATATGCCCATTTATACTTAAATCAGTATTTTTAACCCAATCAACGTTAAATGTTATGTCTGATAACTCACTCAACAACAGGGCTATTTCACTTCTAGGCATCCTTCCATCAGCGCTTTGATAGCTCTCCAATGTTTCTGCCAACATTGCCTGCCACTCCATAGTGAGTAACTGAGTTAACTCATCAACAGTTAGTGGTAAAGTAACTGGTATAAAGAAGACAAAGCGACTATTGGCTTCACAAACAATTATGGTCTTTTCATATGACTTGTATCGATTATCAATCACATGAGCTTGCCAGCACATAGCTGTGCTATCTGACTTCAATGTATTAACCCCCGCTTGTTTACCTTCACGCGTTGGTAATCTCGACAGATCGGTTTTAAGCCATTTATTTAATGCATTGCTGGCAGAGAATAGTAACTTCATCTGACTTCTTTTCCCCTTTAGGCTGTTTTACTGCCATTTCTGAACTACTGAGGTAAGGAACCTTACCTGAAGGCACTATATTAGCAGCCGCCTCCAAATGCACGTCTTGATCATCAAAAAATATGTGAGGATTAAAGGCTTTTAATACTTTATCTTTACTCACCCCACCTAAAAAGAACGCTTCATCAACATAAACACCCCACTCCCGCAACGTTTTGATTACGCGCATTTCTGATGGGCTATTTCTGGCAGTAACAATAGCGATCCGAATAGGCGAATACTCAACTCTTATCGGAAGTCTGTCTTGCAGTTTTGACAATTTTCTCAACAAATTGGCATACGGCCCGTCTTGCATGGGAATATCTTGTTTTTCATCTTCTTGAGCATGAAAAGCTGCCATACCTTGAGTTTTATACACCAACTCACTTTCGTCAGAAAATAATACTGCATCACCATCAAAAGCAATTCTTACCTGACCCTCAGGTATTTTAGGAGCATTTATTGGCGGATTTTTTAAAATAGCCGCGGCGCACTGGGTTGAATCAATAACTCGCTGCGCATCATCAATATTAGTGGTAAGAAACAAATCTACGTCGAAGGCGTCAAGATAGTCTGCAACCGACTCTCCTGCGGTAAACGCTGAGCGCGTAATATTGAGTTTATCGTGGCGAATGGTATTAAGTACCTGTAAACCAGTATCAGGGCTATTGCGCGACATAACCACCACTTCGACGAGCGGCGATCTATCATCTGCGTCTTGGTATTTATTTAAAGCAAGCAAGGCTTTAATTAAGTAATAACCCGTACCCGGTTTTAGCGGTTCGTCTTCATGCTTCAACATATAGTCCCGATACGCTTCAATCGCTGTATCTGGGTCTTCAGCATAGGTTTCGCGAAATATTTTATCTGATGCACTCATATCAAAAAGTGCCGTTGCTGAAATACCCACCACTAAGGTATTACGTAAATCAAGTGCCATTACCGCCCCCTTATTACTCTCTTTATACTGGCCTAAAACCTGTGAGCGGTTTCTTTAACTTACTGAGTAGACTTAGCCATATATGCAATCCTTTCAACAAAATCATGATTGACTTGATTTATCACTTTGTTAAATATGCTCAAAGATCTCGATGAAGCACAAGGTGAGCATACCCTGAGTCGCAATTGTCAGCTCAAATACAGTCGCATACTCCTACACTTCTAAGTACATTTGAAATTTGCTCCGATCTACGCTCGATACTAAGCTGCAAACGCACAAATTCAATGCGCTCAGCTAGAATTGGATACTTGTGTCTGCTAACAGAATAAATGTGAACGTTCTGGGGGAAATAATCCCTATGTTTGATTGCATTTTAACTCATAGTAGTCCAGATTGCTTCTTTGGCGAGAGGAGCGTATCACTTTCGTCAATTGTCATCCTCTTCCACACCTTTCTATAAGTATCTTACTTATTTATATGAAAACATATCTAACACTCTTAACACCGTACCCAAATCAGAGGCCGTTCGGTTTTTAGTAATTCTAGAGCTATCTTATCAGATGACAATAGAACGAGTTTATTAGATATTGCATACAGGCATTAAAAAATATTAGTATGCAATATCTAATAAATTTAGATTCTTTCGAAAAAGGATTTTATGCTCAAGATAAAAGTTGGTGGCCTTGATAGTATCCCGTCGGTCTACTTCAAAACATCTCCATCCTTAAAAGAATTCAATACTTATTGGCACTCAGGTAGAGTCCCTAGAGTCCAATGGGACTTAAGGGAGATTGCTTATGGTAAAATTAACGTTGCTGCAGCTTCGCTCTTTTTAGCCCTAGCTCACAGAGTTAGGCAATATACTAGAGCACCCCAAGAAATATTACTGGACTATCACCCCAAAATTTTTGCATTTTTAACTGAAATTAAGTTCTTTAATGTTGCAGATGAATATGACCTTTTTGAGTTACCTTACCCTATTGGAGGATACTCAGATCTTAATATAAACCCTAGAACACAAATACTATCCTTAGACCAGTTCTCAACCAGACCTGATATTTTTGACATAGAAGAATTAGCTGAATGGAAAAGAGTCCATCGTGAGCAATTTAGAAAGCTTTTAATAGCAGATTGCAGTGACTTGTTTCGTTCGGTTCAAATGGGGCCAAGCGAAAAAGATCTACCTTTAATTATATCTAGAATTTGTGCTGAGATTGCTATCAACTCTTTACTATGGGGCCAAGCTACAGCTTTCTTGGGACTGCAACGAAGCCGAAATTTGATCGGGATTAGTGTAATTGATGTTGGCAAAGGATTTCGGCAAAGCTTTAAAGAAAAGAATATTCATTCAGAAATAATGCAGAGTGCCAATGGAGAGAATGCTGATTTATATGCTTGCCTTCTAGCAAGCATAACCAACGAAAAGCATTTTGGGCTAAAACGAGCCATAGAGAATGTGATTTCAGCCGGTGGCAATATATCAATAGGATCTGGTTCGGCTGAAGTACATTGGGGGGAAAAACTTTGGTGCAGTTTCATCGAGCACTGTAGAGATTATGGTGTAAAAGCTGCAATTTCTGAAATTGGAAAGTTAACTTTCAAAGCCGGTACAGAAAATAAAAAAGACGGTTACGTAAGAATTTGGAATAACTCTATTAGAGGTGTAAGAGTTAATTTTTCTATGCCCGTTCAAGGAGGAAACTAATGAAATATTTTATTCCCTCTGATACTTTTCACTATACAAGAGCTTTGCTCTTTTCATGGGCATGTAATACAGCACCAACAAATTTGTCTGAAACTAATGGTGTTTTTTTTTCTACAAAGTTAAAAGAATATGTGGGCTCACTACCTAAAGCTAAAATAATTGTAAATTGCAACAATGTTGTTGATGTGGATGACCATTTTTTAGATCCACTAGAAAAAGTAATCAAGGAAAAAAAAGTCAGCGTCTTGTTCTATTCGAACGACAATAAAAACAAATTAACAAACTACATTAGAAAAAACTTTACAGAAACATCAACATGCCAGATGCGAAAAACTGAGATTAGTTCACTGGTAGCAATTGAAATTACCCACAATGGAAAGTGGCTTGATGACTTAGAATCAGTAATTCTAAATGTTAATAAGCGAGAAAAGGAGTCCTTGATAGATGTTGTGTCTGATTGTTTTTATAAGAATGAATGTGATGAAGTTCTTTCCTCAACCCCGTTGGTAGCTACGGGCAGATTTAATGCTATGGACATCATTTCAGACCCTTATAAATTTAGGTGGTTTATCCTGAACCTAGTGGAATCGATCAATAATATTGTTAGCAAAGATGAACCTAAATCATATACCTTAGTAGCCGCAAGCCTAAGAGGCTCTGTAATAGCTGGCTCTGTTCATGAGCTACTGTTGTATATATCAGGTTCAGATTTATATTTGATTGATCATATTGGCCCAAAACATCATATTTACGAAATGACAAACTCGCATAAATTTGAGGAATCCGATTATTGTATATATATAGGTGACTTTCTTATCGCAGGAACCGAGTTAAAAGTAACACAAGCATATTGTCAATTCACTGGCGGAAATATTAAGCATTCCTTTGTTATTGGTAAATATACTGAAATAGAAAACCTAAATAATCAAATAATGCTTCACAGCCTAGTTAGTTTGCGTGATTGTGTGGATGAATTAACCTATACGTTGAAATAAAATGAAAGTACTACATTTAACAGATCTTCATATAAATGAACCTAATGGAAATAAAGAAGCATTAAGGGCCAATTTTTTTGACGAATTTCTTCATAGCCTCATTATTCAGTTAATTGGCTCTGAGGTTAAAGCAATTATTGTAACAGGTGATTTAATCAACATCTCAAAAACAGAAAATTATCCGCATGTTGAGAAAGTTTTGATGTACATTGCTGATAACATTGGTGTTGATAAGAAAAATATTTATATAGTTAATGGGAACCATGATGTACCAAGAGAATCAGGGAATTTAGAAGCTTTCAATAATTTATTAGGGGAATTTGGTACTAGTATTCTTGAAAAAGGCTATTACCTTGAAGAATTCGATTCCGAGTATTCAGTTTTAGGATTAAACTCGACTGGTTCAAATTATTCTAATGGACTCCCAGCTACATTAAAAGATTCATTAAAGAGCGAAATTGTTAGTAAGATCAAAGATAATAAAATAAAAAATTTAATTGTTCTTTCTCATCACCTTCCTATGTCACATCAAGCTGGTAAGCAAGCCCCCTTTGACGAAGATGATGAAAATGACAGAGCCCCAGATAGAAAAGGTTGGGCAGAAAGTCATATTTGGAATGAAGGGGGACATTTACTTAGAAGGCTGGCTAATCCGGTTACTACATCCGGTAATGTTTTTTGGTTCGGTGGAGATATTCACAGGCCTGAATTTATTTACGAATCTGAGAAAAAATATGTAATTGCTACAGGAAGTCTAAATACTTATCCTGAAAATAATTCATCTATTTCCCCGCAAGCTAGATTGATAGATCTAGCTCAACCCAAAGAGTCTAAGCACTTCGAATACAAGTTTGATGGGCATTTTAAAAAGCAACTAGAGGGAAAATGGATAGAAGTTCCATTTGAAATAACCAATATCAATACACAACACAATACTAAAATAAGAGATTCCATTAACGAAAGTCAATTTACTAGTAGAAACCAGTCCGATCAAGCCACTATACCCAAGACCACGAATGACTTAACTACAAAGCCATCTAAGTACATGAAAATAGATGATAAGCTAGATGCTTTAATATATCGAACAATTAAAGATCATGGACTATATCAGACTGGACAATTTGAAACTTGTGAAGAATACACAGCTTTATCGTGGGTAAATATAAAAGATTTATTAAAAAGAACAGAACTTTATAGTATGTTAATTAATAACTTTAAAGCCCAGATAAAATTAGCACAAGAAAAAGAAATTGATAAATCAGATATTATTCTAATAGGTGCGGATACATGGGGTGCGATTATGGCAGCGAGACTAGGATCTGCTAGCAACATTCGAAACTGCTGTGTAGCTGTACGTGGTGAATCAATTCGTTATGACGAAGAAGAAGTTGTGAACAAGCGTCTAACCAATATCATAAAGACCAAGAAATTGGTTATAGTTATAAGTGATGTCTTAGCTACTGGAAAAACTCTTTCAACGATCAGTAACTCCTTAAAAACTGAAAGCTCGAAATGGGTAGCATTTTCGATAATATGTGATCCAAGCTATGCTAGAGAAAGTAATACACGTAACTATGAAAATATTTTTGTAGCTTGCACATCCATAAAAATGCCTTTTATAGAAACCACAAAATTACCAGATGCAAGCATGTTGAATCGCGATATTTCATTTGTCTCAAGGTAAAATTTTTATTTTTAAACCTAATTAAATGGGGTTGCTGCGCCTCTTTATCTTTCCCTCCTAAAACTAATAAATATAAAAAAGCCGCCCCTTTTTCAAAGGGCGGCTTTTCAAAATTTGCTAAGTCGCGCTAAAGCGCGACCTACAAACTCTTACGCATCGCGGTAAGTATCAACCGCTGGGCAAGAACAAATTAGGTTACGATCGCCGTATACGTCGTCGATACGGGTTACCGTTGGCCAGAATTTGTCTTTTGCTACGCTTGGTACAGGGAATGCAGCGTAAAAACGGTCGTATGCGCGGTTCCAGTCCTTGCTTAGTACGTCTGCTTGCGTGTGTGGTGCAAATACTAATGGATTGTCTTCGATAGACCACTCGCCTGATGCAATCTTGTCGATTTCACCTTTGATAGAAACCATGGCTTCGATAAAGCGGTCGATTTCTACCTTAGACTCAGATTCCGTTGGCTCAACCATTAGTGTGCCCGCTACTGGGAACGACATCGTTGGTGAGTGGAAGCCGTAGTCTTGTAGACGCTTAGCAACGTCCATTTCGGTGATGCCTGTCGCTTCTTTCAGTGGGCGAAGGTCAACAATACACTCGTGGGCAACACGGTCGTTACGGCCACGGTATAGAATTGGGAAGTGCTCGCTCAACTTAGCCGTTAGGTAGTTAGCATTCACGATTGCCATTTCTGTTGCTTGTTTTAGGCCTTCGCTGCCCATCATCGCGATGTATGCCCACGAGATAGGTAGAATAGCAGCAGAGCCGTAAGGTGCCGCAGAAACCGCGCCGTTACCTACGTTTGTGCCTTCTACGTTGATCACGCTGTGGTTAGGCATAAATGGCGCTAGGTGCGATTTAACACCGATAGGACCAACACCTGGGCCACCGCCACCGTGTGGAATACAGAATGTTTTGTGTAGGTTTAAGTGCGATACATCAGAGCCGATTGAACCTGGGCTAGTTACCCCAACCTGCGCGTTCATGTTTGCGCCGTCCATGTATACTTGGCCGCCGTGCTGGTGCACGATGTCGCATACTTCACGGATAGACTCTTCGTATACACCGTGTGTAGATGGGTAAGTGACCATGATGCACGATAGGTTTTCAGCTACGTCAGCGGCTTTCGCGCGTAAGTCTTCCATATCGATGTTACCGTTTTTATCACAGTCAACCACAACCACTTTCATGCTTGCCATTTGTGCAGACGCTGGGTTTGTACCGTGCGCTGAACTTGGGATCAAACAGATGTTACGGTGACCTTCACCGCGAGACTCATGGTACTTACGGATCGCGATAAGACCTGCGTATTCACCTTGTGCACCTGAGTTAGGCTGTAGTGATACTGCGTCATAACCTGTGATGTTCACAAGCCAGTCGTGCAGCTCAGTCATCATGATCTTGTAACCTTGTGCTTGGTCGATTGGGCAGAACGGGTGCAGCTCTGCAAACTCAGGCCAAGTCACTGGGATCATTTCAGCGGTTGCGTTTAGCTTCATGGTACACGAGCCCAATGAGATCATTGAGTGGTTTAGTGCTAAATCTTTGTTTTCAAGACGCTTGATATAACGCAGCATCTCGGTTTCGCTGTGATAGCTGTTGAAGTTCGCGTGCGTTAAAATTTCATCGTCGCGTACTAGGCTTGCAGGAATACCTGTAATGTTCTCGCCTGATACTTGTGCGTCTAGCGCATCTACATTTAGGCCGTGGTCGTCACCTAAAATGATGTCGAATAGCTCAGCTACGTCTGCACGCGTAGTGGTTTCGTTTACTGCAATTGAGTATTCGCCGTTGTGGTTAAGGGCAAAGTTTACACCTTTTGCTACCGCACGCGCCACAACCGCTTGCTTGTCAGCGTCGTCCGCTTTAACGGTAATGGTATCAAACCACGTATCGTGCTTAAGTGATACGCCTTTTGCTTTAAGACCCGTGGCAAGAATGCTTGCAAGGCGATTAATGCGCTCAGCGATGATCTTAAGACCTTGAGGACCATGGTAAACCGCGTAAAACGCAGCCATGTTCGCAAGTAGCACCTGTGCAGTACAAATGTTTGAGTTGGCTTTTTCACGGCGGATGTGCTGTTCACGAGTTTGCATCGCCATACGTAGCGCGTCGTTACCTAAACGGTCTTTAGACACACCAATAATACGGCCAGGTAGTGAACGCTTGTAAGCATCACGCGTAGCAAAGAACGCAGCGTGTGGACCGCCGTAACCCATAGGTACACCAAAACGCTGTGCAGAACCAAGTACAACGTCCGCACCTAGTTTTCCTGGTGCTTTAAGTAGCATTAAGCTCATGATGTCTGCGGCAACACAGGCAATCGCTTTTTTGTCTTGTACTTGTGCGATTAGGTCAGTAACGTCAACCACTTCACCTGATGTTGTTGGATACTGGAATAGCGCACCAAAAATCTCGTGGTTAGCGGCGTCGCTAGCAGGGCCTACTACTACTTCAAAACCAAACTGCTCAGCACGCGTAGATACTACGTCGATAGTTTGTACGTGTACGTCGTCGGCAATAAAGAAGATGTTTGCTTTTTTCGCTTTAGATACACGTTTCGCAAGCGCCATTGCTTCTGCCGCTGCGGTGGATTCGTCAAGTAATGATGCACTGGCAAGATCAAGGCCGGTAATGTCCATAGTCAGCGTTTGGAAGTTAAGTAGTGATTCCAAGCGACCTTGCGCAATCTCTGGCTGATAAGGGGTGTAAGCAGTGTACCAACCCGGATTCTCAAGTACGTTACGTAGGATAACGTGAGGTACGTGCGTTGGGTGGTAGCCTTGACCGATATAAGATTTGAAAACCTTGTTTTTGCTTGCTACTGATTTCAGGTAACTTAGGGTTTCCACTTCTGTGCGGCTTTCACCGATCTGTAAGCCCTCTTCTAAACGAATTGAAGCAGGTACAGTTTGACCGATCAGCTCTTCAACACTAGATACTCCAAGAGCGCTTAGCATCTCGCTCACCTGTGCTGGGCTTGGCCCGATATGGCGACGGATAAAATCTTGCTTTTGCTCTAACTGTTCAAGAGATTTGGCGTTTGACATTAGTCCAGGTTCCTATGATCCAAATGAAAAAGGTGAATACTGTTTTTATCTAAATGAGATACCTTGGTAACGGCAGTATTCTAAAAACATTGGCATGATCTCGTCATACCTTGAGCAAGCACCCTTGCCCAAAAAGCAACAATAAAAGCCCCTAAAAAGGGGCTTTTATTGTTATCAACAAATTAGTCTTCGTCGATTGAATTTGCGTAGCCTTCAGCGTCTAGTAGGTTATCTAGCTCAGACTCATCAGACGCTTTAATTTTGAACAACCAACCGTCACCGTATGCATCGTTGTTTACAGTTTCAGGCGCATCTTCTAGCTCTTCGTTGATTTCAACGATAGTGCCGCCGATTGGTGCATAGATGTCTGACGCTGCTTTTACAGACTCAGCTACCGCGCAGTCTTCACCCGCGTCAACTTCATCATCTACGTCTGGTAATTCAACGAATACCATGTCGCCTAGAAGCTCTTGTGCGTGCTCAGTGATACCAACAGTGTAAATGCCGTCACCTTCAGCGCGAACCCACTCGTGTGAAGTAGCGTACTTTAACTCGCTAGGAATGTTGCTCATTTTTTTGTTCCTTTGGTCGGTTGCGATGTCACCCCGTGAGCGACATCAATGTTATTCTATTTATTATCTATAAAAACTAGATAATTGACTTGCCGTTACGAACGAAGCTTGGCTTAACTACTTTAACATCAACTAGCTTCTTACGCATTTCAACTTGTGCAGTCTCGCCAATTGAACGAGGTACACGCGCAAGCGCTACACTGAAGCCTAAAGTTGGTGAGAATGTACCAGAAGTGATAACACCTTCGCCACCTTCTACGATAACTTTAGAACCACCACGTAATACGCCTTTGCTTTCTAGGACTAAACCTACCAGCTTATCGGTGCTTTGCTCTGCACGTTGCTTGGTGATAGCCGCACGACCGATAAAGTCACGCTCCTCTGGCTCCCATGCAATTGTCCATGCCATGTTCGCTGCAAGTGGAGACACCGTCTCGTCCATGTCTGAGCCGTAAAGGTTCATGCCCGCTTCTAAACGTAGCGTATCACGTGCACCTAGGCCAGCTGGACGCACACCTGCGTCTAATAATTTTTGCCATAAGTCCGCCGCACCATCGTTGTGCACTACGATCTCATAACCCTCTTCACCAGTGTAGCCAGTTGTTGCGATAAATAGGTCGCCAGCTTGCACACCAAAGAATGGCTTCATGCCTTCAACAGCCGCTTGTTGTTGTTCGTCTAGGATAGTTGCTGTTTTTGCTTTTGCGTTTGGACCTTGTACCGCAATCATCGCGTACTCAGGACGCTCAGTGACTGTCACTTCAAAATCTGCCGCTACCGCACCGATATGTGCGAGATCTTTTTCGCGTGTTGCAGAGTTAACTACTAGGCGATATTGTGTTTCAGTGAAGAAGTAAATGATAAGGTCGTCAATTACACCGCCCTGCTCGTTTAGCATACCTGTGTATAGCGCCTTACCAGCCACAGTAAGCTTAGCTACATCGTTTGCAACTAGCTTTTGTAAAAATGCCTTTGCGTCTACACCTTCGATATCAACAATCGTCATGTGTGAAACGTCAAACATGCCCGCATCTTGACGCACCGCGTGGTGTTCTTCAATTTGTGAGCCATAGTTGATTGGCATTTCCCAACCGTGGAAGTCTACCATTTTCGCGCCAGCTTCTAGGTGCTTCGCGTGTAGTACTGTTTTAGAAGTCATACTTATCCTTCACTTTTTTACTCAGCCGCCATCAGTTGGCGCTGAGGGGGTTATTGTTATCGCGCTTACGATAACTGCACGGAATTTATGAAACGAGTTTAAAACCAGCGTCAGTGAGCGTCGTTTGCCATTTTTCTAACACAGCAGCTTGCGCAATCAACTGATACTGTTGCTGTTCGTCCACCAGCAAGGTCGTAATAAATACTTCACCGCTTTGCTTGCCATAGCAGGCATTTTTATCTGAAATCCTCAGGCCTGGCGTTAACGTAAAGTCACTGACTAAACGCTCAAACGCAAGCTCACCGCTTATGGTGGCAGCAACTAAATCATGACGGCGTACCAGTTCAATATCAAACTCGTCGGCATGGCTATCAATCAGTGTTGCCAGCTCAGCGGCTGCGCTTTCACTTACAACAAAACGGTAAGCTGTTTCACTAAAATAGTACACGGCGAAATTTTCGCCACTGTCTAGTTTGCCTTGAAAACCCAAGCCTGGTGCCATTAACTTATTCAAGTTAAGTGCAAGAATTTGGCTTAAGAAAGGCGTGGTCTCAAAGCCGCTGAAATCGAGTACAACAACAGCATCAGTTGGCATGTAATGGTTTTGCGCCGGAACACTGCCCTGACGGTGCTTTGCAAAGATAATTGGCGTGACGCTCATGGCACTACCTTAGTGAAATTTCGATGAGCAAAAGTATAAGGATGCGCAAACTCAACAACAAATTGTATTTACTTATCAATTGATAAATAATATTAATGTACTTGGGTTTTATAAATTGCATTTCCTTATATGAAAAACTTATCAATTGATGGATTAAGAACGCTGGTCACTGTGGTTGATGTCGGTGGATTTGCCAAGGCTGGTGAACTGCTTGGCTTATCTCAGCCTGCTGTTAGCTTGCAAATCAAACGTTTAGAAGACATGCTAGGTTGCAAACTGTTTAAAAAACAGGGCCAAAGGCAGGTGTTGAATCAATATGGTGAGCTACTTTTGCCTCTAGCCAAACAAATGCTGCAGCAGAACGACGCAATTATTCAGCAATTTACCTCAGAGAGTGTGACAGGCCGAGTACGTTTAGGCATTCCAAGTGAGTTTGCAGCACGGATCTTACCTTCTATTATTGGCGATTTCGTTTCTTTATATCCTGATGTGGCGCTGGAAGTTAAATCAAGGTTGAGTAAACACTTACTTTCTGTGGTAAGGCAAGACCAGTTTGATTTGGTGCTAGCGCTTAATGAAGAACTCTCATCCTCTAAATATCCAGTCTTTATGCAAGATCAATTAGTTTGGGTTGGCGATTTATCGCTTGCGCAGCATTCGGTTGTCACTTTAGTCACCGCGCCGGAGGGCTGTATTTATCGCCGCCGCGCTATCGAGGCGCTGCAGCAAGCTGGATTACAATACCGGATTGTATATAGCAACGCCGATTTAACCGGCCTTACTGCCGCTTTAAAAGAAGGGCTCGGGATCACTGTGCTGGCCAAAAGCACCGTGCCAGCAGAGCTGCCTTATCAGACCCAAACCCAAATATTACCCGAACTCGGCCAAATCGGTATCAGCCTAGTCAAAAACACCCAAGAATCCGCCCACGCGGTTGATAAACTCGCTGAGTTTATTGCATTGAGGCTAGGTTAAAAGATCGCGATGTAAAATCGCTCCCACCAGCAACACAGAACTCATGTGGGAGCTGCTTTACGCGGCGAGGTTGTTGAAAAGCTCGCGGGGTGAACCCGCAGACAAAACCACTCTGTTTTGTGGGAGATGTATGGACTCCTCCCCCTTAACGGGAGAGTACGGTATAAAGATATTGCAAAACACTTTTACCAAATAAGGA
>NZ_JANHZS010000013.1:0-152574 GCF_041414765.1 Pseudoalteromonas sp. DY56-GL79
AGTCATAACGATATGCAAGCTCCAGCAGTAGCAGAAGAAAAACTTAATTCACTGTCCGGAATTAGTTGACCACTACACCTGAGCTTACCAAAGCTACTGAAAGGCAAGCAGCTAACTTAACTGTAGAATTCATGATCATCTCCTTATCTATCTACATAGTAAAGGTCGGAGCATAACAAGGTTTTGTTGCACGTTTAAGTGTTTCTAGAATAAAAAAACTTTTAATATTAATTTATTTAACCTGAGGTTTGGATAAGGAATGAACTAACTAATTGGTATTACATGCTGGGTGCGATGCAAAAAGCTTAATTTGATAGGAAAATTCGAAGAGATGAACACGAATGTCAAAGAAATAATAGCTTGGTGTTAACAGGTATAGTAGCGAAAGTTTGGATTAGAACATGCATTTTGCTTTAGATGCAATTTCTACTAAAAGAAACCGCATCTTATCTAGGGTCTGCCGACCTTAATAACCGTGATATCAGAAACTATATCTTAGGTTTACACCAAAGTTATCGTATTCGTCTGCATTTATGTAGCTAACATTAGCCGAGATGCTCTCGGTAAATTGGTAACTCAGCTTGGCTAAGTATACAAAGTTAGTTTCGCTTTCATCTTCTTGAATACGTTCTAGACCAAGGCCAACGCGTGCATTCAGAGCTCCGAATGAATGCTCGTAGGCAGCTTCAATATGGTAATGATCGCTCGTGTCACTCTCTTTATCAGAGAAGCTGTCTTGATAACTGTAGCCATCGTTGTAAGCAATATCTGCGATGCCTGAATAATCCAGTTCTAATTTGTATCTTGAATAACCACCATATACATCGACGAAGCCAGCATCTGTTACATCAAACTGATGACCAACTAAAAGAGTAAGATAGTTTAAATCTGTCTCAACTTTAATCGTTGTTTCTATATTTGCGTAATAATCGCTTTCGATTGAAGTACCTTTAAAGTCATCACTTAATGCAGCATAAGTACCTTGAAGATAAAAGCCGTCAAATGCCTTGTTTACCGTAACTGCGATACCCGTAGGCTTGAATTCATCAACACCATCAAGCGTAATTTTTCCATAACCTAGTTCAACGAAGTCTGTTGAGTTTGCTAGGCTAGCTGTTGATGCAAATAATGCAGATACTAATGCCACTTGCTTTAAAATTGAATTCACGATCCACTCCATCATTCTCGTATTTAATTCGTGGCGCATACTACTGAAATTACATATAAATACAAAATGACTTTGTAACAAAGTTTGTTACCATTAATCAAACCGTTAACTTGCTCGAGTTCAACTCAGTGTCGTAAACCAAGAGGAAGAAAATTAGCTAGGCGCTTTGGAAGTGGATGTTATGCCGTTCACAACAAGATTAACGGCATGACAAGGGCATTGTAGTCAGAAGCTATACCTCAAATTCAGACTGAGGGTATTGTAGACCTCAGCATTTCTATAGCTCACGTTTGCGGAAATATTATTGGTAAAACGATATCCAACCTCTGCCAGATACACTAAATTATTCTCACTTACATCATCCTGGATCCGCTCAAAGCCAACACCTACCCTAAAATTAAGGTCTACATGTGTATAGTCATAAGCAGCTTCTAAATGATAATGATCACTTGACTCATTTTCCCCTTGGTCAAGAAATAATATAAGCTCTTTATTGGTGTAACCATCATAGTACGTCGTATTGACTAAGCCTGAATAAGCTACCTCCAATCTATGCCTAGAATAACCGCCATAAATATCAATAAGGCTATTATCATTCAAATCGAACTGCTTACCGGCCAATAAGGTATAAGCTCTAGAGTCAACATCGAAATCTAATGTAGTTAATACGTCTTCTTCTGCACCATAAACTATTCCGGTAACCGCGACGTCATCAGCCATCAGAGCAGAAGAGCCTTCCAGGTAAAGCCCACCAAACTCTATATTTGCAGTAATGACAAAGCCTTTAGGCTCAATCTCACTGACGTTATCGAACGCTAACCGACCAAACCCAAGCTCCATAAAATTTGTTGAACTGGCGCTGCTAGGTAGTGAAGCTAACATGGCGGTAAGACTTATTGCCATAATTGAAACTGAATTCACAATCGTATCCTTGTTGATAGTTCCATGATTAGAACCCAATATAGATACAAATTATTCGCATGGCAAATGCTTTACAATATAGGCAACTTAAAAATGCCTTACTACTCTCTCTCTATTCTCACAAGCATTAATCTTCAATTAGCCAGCGAAGATTAACTCCCCTCAGCCATACTGCGCTTTAATTTTTAAGATTTCCGGTAGCTTTTCATCGAGTAATTCAACTAATTTTGGGTCAAAGTGCTTACCACTTTCAGAATGAATGAAGGCTAATGCCTTTTCAATAGGCCAAGCCTCTTTGTATGGGCGCTTTGAAGTAAGTGCATCAAACACGTCCGCAAGCGCACAGATCCTCCCTTCAAGTGAGATTTCTTCCCCCTTTAATCCTTTTGGATAACCGCTTCCATCAAATTTCTCGTGGTGCTCCATTGCCATTAAATATGCAAGCTTGACGAGTTTTGAATCAGAGTCCGCGAGTATATTTGCACCCAGCTCAGCGTGTTGTTTCATCACCTCATATTCTTCGGCATCTAAACGTCCGGGTTTCAGCAAAATGCTGTCGGCGATACCAACCTTACCAATATCATGCATCGGGGCAGCGAGCATCAAATCTTCCGCATACGCTTCCGGTAAACCACAAGCTTTAGCAAGCACAAAGCAGTAGCGGCTCATTCTTGCAATATGTTGGCCTGTTTCATTGTCTTTGTATTCCGCCGCCTGACCGAGCCGCTGCATCAATTCAACGTATGCACTTTTAAGCTCAGTAGCACTAACTAAAGACAAGTGCGTCTTCACTCGCGCTCTAGTTATAGCAGGGCTGATAGGCTTTGTGATGTAATCAACACCACCTAACTCAAAGCCTCGAGCTTCGTCAAACTCTTCACTCAAGGCGGTCACAAAAATCACCGGGATCCTCGCCGTGGTAGGGTCTTCTTTTAATTTGGAGCAGACTTCAAAACCTGTCATTTCTGGCATCATAACATCGAGTAAAATTAAGTTAGGTAGTTCTTTATCTACTAGCTCCAGCGCCAACTTTCCTGACTTTGCAAACTTCATACGATATTGATTGCCCAGCGTTTGCTTTAGAATTTGCAAATTTGTCGCTTCATCGTCAACAGCTAGGATCAGAGGCTTGTGGTCATTTATCATTACACATCAGCACTCATTAATTGTGCGAGAATTTCCTCCGCACGTTCAAATTCAAAATCATCCAATGCATGTTTCAACGCCTCTACCTGGCTTCGGTAAGTAAGGGGCGCACTCTCTAACAATGCGTCAAGCACATCATCCTCGACTTGCGCCTCATCTATCATCTCTTTTACTTGTGGCAAGTTTTGCTTAAACAAAAAAACGTCGCCCTCACTCAACGCGTTGGTCACGACTTCTTCATCACTCAGACCAACCACGTCGTCTAGTTTTTCAATAATGAGCGCCATTTTGGCTCTCAAGCGCTCGTCAATTTCCTTTTTACGCTCTATTTGCTCTAGCAGAGCAAATAGCGTCTCCAAAGCCAGGTTTCCGGCAACGCCTTTGATGGTATGAATGCTCTGTAGCACATCATTCGTAAACTGACCTTCGTGCGCAAAGAGCGCTATCACTTCTTCTCTTTTACCTTCCCAAAAACGCGCCAGTTCTTTTAAAAACCGAGCCTCACTGCCCCACAGGTTTATTGCTCTAGCTCTATTTATAAGCTGTTTGTTGCTGGTTTGCCTTACTCCAATCGCCGTATGAGCGATATTAATATTGAGCGTCTCAGCAATAGTGCGAGTTAAATCTTCTATCACCACTGGTTTTGACGCAAATGCAGCCATACCAGCAGCTTTTGCAGCGGCTCTGTCCTCGCCCAACACACTCGCGGTCAGTGCAATTACCGGTGTCTCTTGTTGCCTATTTTCTCGTTCATATGCTTTGATAGCACGCGTCGCCTCAAGTCCATCACAACCCGGCATATGAATATCCATTAGAATAAGATCGTATTGTTGCGCTTTTGCTTTTTCGATGGCCTCAAGCCCATCTCCTGCGACCTCTATACTATGACCTTGCTTTTCAAGTAATAAGCTCAACAATTCGGTATTTTGTTGAATATCATCGGCAACCAAGATATTTAGTGGGGGAAGTTCGACATGAACATCTTGCGCTATTGTGAATGCCGCGATTTTCTTAAGAGGCACGGTAAAGTAGAAAGTAGACCCTTTTCCAAGCTCACTATGAGCCCATATTTTTCCACCCATTAACTCGACTAGCTGGCGACTAATGGTCGTCCCAAGGCCTGTGCCACCAAAGCGGCGACTCATGCTCTCATCGGCCTGCTCAAAAGGGTTAAAAATAGAATCTAGTCTATCGTTGGCAATTCCTATACCTGTGTCTGCAATTTTAAACAACACATAATCGTCATGGGATGACTCAACACTAAGCTCTACATTGCCGTGCGTTGTAAACTTAATGGCATTGCCCAATAAATTAACCAATACTTGCCGTAAGCGGTCTGAAGCACCATGATAAGTTTGATGCAAACTATGACTCATCGTGAGCTCTAGTTTTAAGCCCTTTTTCTTAGCTTGATACCAAAACGTCGATACCACGTTGTCGAGTAACTCTGAAATACAGAAATCATTTTCAATCAGGTCGAGCTTGCCTTGGTCCAGCTTAGCGGAGTCTAAAATATCATTAAGTAAGTGCAGTAGCGCCTTTGCACTGGTAAGTATCGTATTTACATGCTTACTTTGATCGGGCTTCAGTTCAGACTCTCTCAGTACTTCACTAAATCCTAAAATAGCGTTCATCGGCGTGCGAATTTCATGACTCATGTTCGCTAAAAACGCTTGCTTGGAAGCCGCTGCGCTTTCAGCGATGCTTTTCGCGGCACGTAGTTCGTCTTCCATGTTCTTGCGCTCGCTAATATCAAGTAATACGCCCGCAATACCCTCAACTTTACCCGCTTGATCGTATTCAAATGAACCTTTATCCAGCACCCACTTGGTATGGCCTGACTTGTGTAATATTCGATATTCCTGCGAGTAACTCGCTTTGCCGCATTGCAGTGCTTGTTCAACCACATCGTGCGTTAAGCTTTTGTCGTCTTCAATAATCAAGCTAGCAAAATGAACTTGCCCAGAAATAAACTCCTCTGCTCGATAGCCTGTAAGCTGCTCAACAATGGGACTTACAAACGACATTGTCCATTCGCTATCTATCCGGCAGCGAAACGCCACGCCAGGCATGTTATTTAATAGTGTCCGATAACGCGTTTCCTGCTCAATCAGCGCTTTTTCCATTTGCTTTTGGGCTGTTAGATCAGTGATAAAACCCACATAAAATGCGCTTTGGTCTTTTAGCTCAACCTCTCCTATTCCCAATCGGATAGGCACCAGATGCCCTTGCTTGTGTAGCGCCTTGATTTCACGGCCAACCCCTTTAAATTGCTCAAGGTAAGTGCTGTCGAATGATACTTTCGTTTGCGCTTCTTTAGGTAAAAACACCGCAACATTGCGACCAAGCGTTTCTCCCTCAGACCATCCTAAAATTCGTTCAACTAACGGGTTACAGCTCTTAATGATACCGTCACCATTGATAGTGATGATCCCGTCAACGGCCGTTTCTAGGATCGCCGCAAGCCTAGATTCATTAGCGGCTTTGTCTGCAGCCACCGAACGGTACTTGCTCGCGGTATGAATAAGCGCAGATAAAGCACTAATGATCATACTGACAGCTGCAATAAACAATGCGAGTGACTGTGTGTGCTGATCTTGCATTTCTTGGCTGATGATTGGTGAGTCAGATACAAATTTTGCCGCCTGCATGCCCGTGTAATGCATTCCCGACACCGACGCCCCAAGCGCCAAAGCACCTAAACACCTCACAACACTGATATTGTTGTCACTGACATAATCGCGCAGCTTACTTCTCGTTTGAATTGCAATGAAAGCGAGTGACACTGCAACAATAATGGATAAACCAAAAAGTGTAGGGTCATAGCCCAGCATAGGGCCAAGCTGCATGGCTTCCATACCGCTATAGTGCATGGTGCCAATACCGGCTCCCAAAATGACAGCGGCGAGCCCCTTAACTGAAAGTGTGACATTTGGTCGAGTTATCAAATCAAACGAAACCCAACAGCCTAAGAAAGCGGGGAAGATAGATGCCGCAGTAAGCCAAGGATCGTAATCCACTTCTACACAGAGTGAAAACGCTAACATGCCAATAAAGTGCATACTCCAAATACCACCAGCCATGGCCACAGCACCGCCAAATTTTGCGAGTCGATTTATACGGCTATTTTGATTTTGCTCAGCAAAGTCGATCTGGATAAGCGTAAAAAATGAGGCAATAACAGCCACAAGCACAGATAACGCCACAAGCGTAGCATCATAAGTTCCGTTGAGTAGCAACTCTGGTGCGGGATCGGTTACAAAAAACGTATTTAACATAGCAACACAGATAGTAAGATATTCTTAGAGTCTAGCTTTCTAGGACTGAGTTTGACAGAAAAAAGCGCTGTCAAAACAAGATTTCAGGATAAATTCATGTTTATTGTGAGCTAGTACTATCTCACTAGGAAATTTAACGACAATATAGGTACAAGTTAATCGATATAGCCAATGTGGGCTATTCGTATCCGACTAGCTCAGCGTACCCTTCACCGGTATAGCCGCCGGACACTTTTACTCTTCCTTCCCAATACGGGATCGTCAGCTGGTTTCTCGCATCACGATTGATACTTTCTATCAGAATAACAGGACTGTGCTTTAGTCGTAATTGCCATTTAAATGGATAGCTTACTCCATCTAACGAAACCTGCTCCAAAACACTTAATTGAATATCCTTATGCGCTATTTTTGTCGCTCTACCCTCAGCTGTAATTTCAGTGCCTCGGCAATCTTTGTAGACTTGTTGGCTATCACGAATACAAAATACCATTAGTGCACCATTCGATCTGTCTTGACTCCGAATGCTAAACCAGTCCCAGCCGCGTTGTGATTTACTGATAAACGAGGAAGACCATTCTCTATCGAGCCACGCGTCACCGCTGACTTGATGTGTTGCACCTTGAAAAGTAAGCTCACCCGAGACGCTTAAAAAAGGATAGCTGTAGTACATGGAGGCATGGCCGTCGGACGTTTTTTCACTGTAGCCATTCTTCCCATGTAGCACCATTGGGCTTGTGTTAAGTGTTAAACTAACACGGCTGTTTTCTTCCTCAGCATGAAGCGTTAACGGAAAAAATGTTTCCGTCTCACTGCGCAAATACCAATTATCTAATTGCGTGATAAATGGGTCTGCTTGAATTTTTACTTGTCCTGCTCTGCCATAACGTTCGAAGGCTTGGTGCCTTGTATTATCTTGAATTGCAAAATGCGCAAAGTATAACTCACCATCCCACCATGAACTGACATATTGACCGCTGACAACTGAGGTTCTAAATAACGTCCATTGAACACCAAACTCTTGCCCTGAATCACTTTTTAAGTTTGCAGTAACATACCACCATTCAATGCCTTGGTCCGGATGACTGCCGTGATCAAGTGGAAAACTTAACTGATATGAGGGAGAGACCGGATCGCCTAACTCAAGATTGAAAAAATCATTTTTTGAATTAGAGACTTCTGATAATTCCGGTGTGCAGCCGACTCCCACGATTAACAGTAATAAAACGATAAGATAATTAGTCTTCATACAACAGATCCGCAGTATCGTAACGACTCAGTTTGAGTAGAGGTAGTACACTAACCAGCAAAGCTAAACCAAAAATTAGGGTGATAAAGACTACGATCTCAAGATAAGGTAATAGAAAAGGGATCGTCCAACCGAAGCCAATTGGCATCACAAATTTAAGCAAGATCCACCCGAGCATTCCCCCAAGTATCGTCGCCAGCACTAAACTCACAAGCAGAATAACGGCGCTTTGCCCTAATTTAATGGCAAATGCTTGCCAAGTTGTAACGCCTAATGTTTTTAAGATGGCCAATGGTTGAATTTGCTTGGCGCCGAGTGTCAGTAATGATACCCATAGTCCAAATAACGCGATAGCAACTATCATTAAATTTAACGCGTGTGTTGCATAAAACGTATGTTCAAACAAACGCGTAGCGTATTGTTTAAAGCGCTGATTTTGAACCACTTGAGAGTCGTTTAAATGGAATTGCTGCATGACCTTTTGCTTAAATAAAGCGGTATCAATATCTGGCTTCAAAACAATTGAAAAACCATATGCTTCATAGTTAAGCCCAGCGTTTTCAATTGCGTCATTCACGGCGACGAATACCGCACGCTGCTCGCCATAATCGTAATAAAAACCCGTTATCTCACAGTTAATATGCTTTTTGCCTTGCTGCAACCGAATACGCTGACCCAACTTTACGCCATACAATAATTTGCTTGGCTCGTTTGCAAGGCACCCAATCACGTTCTTATTCACATCATAGTAAAGCACTTCATTATTAGGAGGCGATCCCGAAAGTAGCGTAAGATTGTAGTGATGTTCACCAGAGCGACCGAAGCTAATCAAACTCGCAGGTTGGGGATCTCGTTGATGTGAGCTCAGACCATAACTTATCTCTGCACGCCAGAATACACCGACCTTGTCGATATCCTGTTGGCTTAAAAGCCATTGATATTGCACATCAGAGACTTCGCTAGGCCTCACATATAGATTTGCGCTAAGGCGGCCATCTAAATGGATCTGCAAAGCTGAACTAAAACTACTCACCATAATTTGTAACCCTACGGAAGTACCAACCGCAAGCAATACGGCATAAACACTGATTGCAAGTACTCTGATCTGCTCGCCACTATCTGCTTTCATCCATTTAACTAATGGATGCTGAGTTGGAATACCTTTAAATGCGGCTCGTAGTACCACTGGTGTTATCATAAAAAAGAGCAACAGTAAGCAAACGCACAACCCAAGCGCATGAAATGGCGCTTCGCTACCCAGATAAAAATACCCAGCGGCCACAGCCAGTAGACTTCCACTCACTATTTTACTCTGCCAAGATTTATAAAAAGTAAGAGGCTTTACTTGGCAATAGGCCACGCTGGCAAGTACCAAAAGGTTTAACACAAATGCTTGCAGCACGACTAACCAACTGAAATTAACCGGTAAACGTCTATCTAACGCGAATAAGCTCTCTAACGCCATTGAGATCTCACTCACCAATAAGTTCGCCCCCAAGAAAGCCACACCTGCTCCCACCAGTGCAGCAATCAAACTTAAGGCGAGCACCTCAATGACTACTGCTGCGACTACATTTGCTTGAATACATCCGAGTAGTGTGAGTTGCTGATGTAGTGTTTTTCTTGCGTGCAGACAAAGCTTTATGGCGTTAAAACTTAAAAAAGCGCCAACTACGTAGCCTAGGAATGCAAGTGCTTGCAGGTTGAAGAAAAATGCCTTCGACAACGAGTCGAATGACTGTGCTTGTGCACTTTGTAGCTGTGCTTTGTCACCAATAATCTGCCTAACCTTTGTCTCATCCAATACTGCATTTGAGATCTCTATATAACTTATTCGACCCGCTGAATTCAGTAAATGGTCAACTAATGCAATATCGGCTAATGCGGTATCACCAGTCAGTTCCGATAAAACAACGAAGTGTACATCCGTATCAAGAAGCTTGATCACTTCATGCCTACTGAGCGACAACTGTTGAGCCATCGTGTCAGATACGTAAATTGTATTAAATCCAAATTGTAACGGTGCGGTTTGATTGCCTGACGTACCTCCCTGTGATTGCGCTTTAGGCACAGACAACCATTGCAAAGTATTAACCCCTTTGATGCGAAGCCTATTCCCGCTCGGCAGGGTAAGCACGCCTTCCAAAACAGGCTCAGCAGATACGACTCCTGCGTTTCGAAGCGCCGTCCATACATCGGCAGTCAACATCTCGCGGCCTACGCTTGGCCGAACAAAGTGACTAATAGGATTGTTAATAAGTGCGCTGGTTTGCTGATAGCGATCTGTTGCTTCTTGATTTAGTCCTCGAATTGAGCCAAGCAAAGCACTACCCAAGGACAAGCCAAAAACGAATAGCAAAAACAACCAAAGATGCCTTTTGTAGAACTGGATAAAAACAGTAAGTATCAGCCTAATTTCTGATAACGCGTTCAGCCGTTCCATCGTTTTAGCCATAAGCACGGTTATTTTGAATGGTGACTTTTCTATCGAGCCTGTCAGCAAGGTGTTGGCTGTGTGTAACCATAAGCAAGTTAACGCCTTGCTCTTCGCACAGCTCACGCAGAAGTGATACCACTTCTTCGCTTTTCGCAGCATCTAAGTTGCCCGTCGGCTCATCGGCCAGCAATAACTTAGGCTTGTTGATCATGGCACGTGCGATACCAACTCGCTGCTGCTCACCACCTGACAATTGCTGAGGCAAGGCTGTTAATTTATGCAAAATCCCTAAGCGCTCAGCCAACGCTTTAACATCGCTTTGCTTTGGGTTCAATTGATTGAGCTGTGCTTGAAAAACGATATTGTCGTAAACAGATAAAGGTGCAAGCAATTGATAGTGCTGAAATATCATCCCCAAACCACGACGGTAGAGCGCCAGCTCGGTATCATTAAATTGAGTAATATTTTGCCCATCAATAACAATGCTGCCGCTATCAGGCCTTAATAAACCACCAATCAGATGGATCAGGGTAGTTTTACCCGACCCGCTATCTCCAACAATCGCGACCTGTTCTTTAGCGGCAATACTGAGGCTAAGCTTATCTAATACAGCTCGATTCACGTCACCATCACGCCGCGTGAAGACTAAATTTTGCACTTCTACCACTGTATGCACATTCCTTTACTACTATGTGGGCACTACTCAATGCATCTGTCTCGTCAAGTAGCCAGAACCTTTTATTTATCGTGTAAGCGCAGATTAGCTATCGTTTAACTACCAAGGAATAGCATCACCGCTATAGTCGTAAAAACCGCCGCTTTGTGCATCCACAAAATGAGATAACACGGAATAGATCCCATTTGCAGACTCATCTGGAGTAATTAACGCGTTAGGGCCACCCATTTCCGTTTGGACCCAGCCAGGGTGAATAGCAACCGTGCGGATCCCTTCACCCAGTAAATCATTTGATAGGCTTTTTACCACTGAATTTAATGCAGCCTTAGAGCTGCGATAGATATAGCCACCGCCTTTAGTATTCATGGTGTGACTACCTACCTTAGAAGAAATGGCCGCAAAAATCTTTTCATTGCCGTTGCAAAGATGGGTGTAAAATAGCTCTGCGAGTCGCATGGTGGAAAATACATTAACCTCCATCACTTCTCGCCACGCTTCTATATCTGTTTCACCAAATGCATAGTCTTTCGGCCCATAAATACCCGCATTGTTAATAACAATATCGATGGCAACAGGGGCTAGCTTCTCGCTTAATTCTTCCATCTGGTCGAAATTGGTCACATCTAAAGCAAATACTTGGAGCTCAGGAAAAGTAGGCGCGAGAGAATTGAGTTCTGAAGCAATAAGCGGGTCTCGACACGTTGCTAACACGTGCCAACCAGCCTGCAGATAGGTTTTAGTTAACGCAAGTCCAATACCGCGGTTTGCACCAGTGATCAGTATTTTTTTCACAGTTGAAGCTCCTAAGCCGTTATGACAAAAGCCAATGGTGTAAATTCACTATACTGATGATAGGTTGAATAATCCACTTTTTGCACACGTGACTAGCGTCTCGAGTCACAACACATAAATCATGAATTTAATTCAACTTCAATCATTCTCGTTCATTAAGCCAATTCAATGCATCTCCTTTATCATCAAAATACTTCACTTTACCAGTAACAAACCAGTTACCTATTGTTGCAGCAAGTCGATGCCAGTTTTTGCCGCCATATATTGCTACTTTGGCAAATTCAGTGCTATGCTCAAAGGCGAGTCGGAAGTCATCCCACATGGCTCTTGGCTCCCAGCCCTCAAAATCAGTTGCATCAAGAAATGCATAGATTTTAGGCGCTGTTACTGCTTTAAGTGCACTCTCGATTATTGGTGTAATAACAACATAGTCTTCATGAGTGAGTTTACCTGTAGGCTTAAGTGTGAGATAAATATCATCTCCAAAGCGCTCAGTGCCTATTGATATACCATGGAATGAATTCGTCATGTTTTCTTCCTTTATGTTTATCTCATAGATAAAAAGCATAATTAAGTCTCAGCTTTTTTGCCAATATCCAAACTTTTTTCATTATTGTCAGCTTCCGTTCAGATTTCTAATACTACCATGCGCGCCGTTGAGTCGATGTAGCTCAATATATGGAAATTAAAGGGATGACTATGAAAAAACTACTATCTATCGCAGCTGTTTCACTACTTGTTTCAGCAGCAGCTCAGGCTAACACTGGTAACGTACAAAAAGAGTGGTTCAACGCCGCTAGTTACACAGATTATGACTATGATGGCTCTGACAACCGCGCACTGATGCTTTCTTCTCGCTATTTCTTCGCACCTCAAGAATCAGTAGGCGTATGGGATGACTTTGGCTACCTTGATACGGACAGCAACGTAGGCGTAAGTTACTTTAACGATGATTTCTCAAATGCTTTCTCAGCTCGTGGTGAAGGCTTTATCACTAAAGAATGGTTTGTAACTGCTAGCATCGCAGATCTTGGCGAAGCTGACGACCATTACTCTTTCGGTTTTGGTTACCTTTACAACGACAACCTAAAGCTAAGCATTCGCCAAGAAGAGTTTGAAAATGGTGATACCACTTGGTTCAAAGCTGAGTACAATCACGAACTAAATTCTACAGATTACATCGGTTTCACTGTTGAAACTGAAGACGAATTTGATTACCTAAACCTAAGTGCACGTTACTTCATGCATGTAGGTGGTGACAGCTACTTCACAATCGACTTAGAGCACAACCGTATTGATACTGATGGTTTTGACGACAACGTAACAAACGTGCTTGCAAACTACTACTTCACTCGCAACTTTGCGCTTGGTCTAGGTTCATATGATTCAGACTTAGCAGTAGAAGCTAAATACTTTTTCAACGACACTTACTACCTTAAAGGTAGTGTAGTTGACACAGACGGCGGTGAAACAAGCAACCTAACTTTTGTTGCTCAGTTCTAAATCAACACATGATTGAGGTACATCTGTACCTCCCCCAACTACTCAACACCTCTTCGCGACCACACTCCGCGTTGGGGTGTTTTTTCACATTTTGAAACAAGCTACTCATCTAAATTGGGTGCATTTCGCTTATCAATCGTTATTATGTATCAAAATAATAACGGAAATGCCTATATTATGATGAAGATAAAAACACTCGTGCTCGCCATTGCTGCGGCAGCCGCGCCTTTTGTTTCAGCGTATCAGACCGAAGATACCCGCCTACTCCGCTTTCCAGATATTCACAAAGATAAAGTCACTTTTGTGTACGCTGGCGACATTTATATTGCCAATACCAACACAGGTAAAAGCCAACGTCTGACTGACCATATTGGTTTTGAGACTTTCCCTAAGTTTTCTCCTGATGGCAGTAAAATCGCTTTTGCCGCTGAGTATAATGGCAGCCGTCAAATCTACGTGATCAATGCTGACGGTTCAGGATTAAAGCAACTGACTTATTACAACGATGTTGGGCAAATGCCACCTCGTGGTGGGTTCGATTACCGTGTAATGGATTGGACGCCCGACGGCAAACATATCGTCTTTAGAGCAAACCGTACTCCATGGGGCAAACGTATGGGTCGCCCTTATATGGTACCGGTAGAGGGTGGACTCGAGCAGCCGCTGGCTATTCCGGAAACCGGCGGTGGCATGCTTTCTCCAGATGGTAGCAAGTATGTTTACACGCCTATCGACAGAGAGTTTAGAACCTGGAAGCGCTCTCGTGGTGGTCGAGCACAGGATGTTTGGATTTACGACCTTGAAAATAATACGTCTAAACAACTCACAACCGACAAAGCAACCGATCAGCAACCAACTTGGGTGAATGACAGTATCTACTTTGTGTCTGATCGTGACTACACGCTCAACCTTTATAAATATCGAGATGGCAAGTCACCGGTTAAAATGACTGACCACAAAGACTTTGACGTGCTGTGGCCATCAGCCGGACCAGATGCCATTGTCTACGAAAATGGCGGTTACTTATATCGCTTTGACGAAGCGACAAAGACAACTAAAAAGCTAAAAATCGATGTTGCTGGTGTGCGTCAATATGCCATGCCATATAGTAAAAACGTTAGCGACTTTATTGATTCTATGGATATATCACACGATGGTAAGCGCGCATTGTTTACTGCCCGTGGTGAGCTATTCTCAGTCCCAGTAAAACAGGGGCCAACTCGTAACCTCTCTTACACGCCAGAGGGCCGTGAAATTGAAGCCAGCTGGTCACCGAATGGCCGTTATATTACCTACATGAGCGATAAAACAGGTGAATATGAGATCTATCTCAAAGATAGAGCAAATAACAACAAAACCATTCAGTTAACCGACAATGGTACCATCTGGCGCTTTACGCCAATTTGGTCGGCTGATAATAGCAAACTGCTCTTTGCAGATAAAAACCACACGCTATGGTGGGTCGATGCGAAATCTGGCGATATGCATAAAATTGACACCGCCAAATACGACGAAGATGGTCTAACCGAATATACTTGGTCACCAAACAGTGAAGATATTGTTTTTGTTAAAAACAACGAGAACCGCTACGCTTCACTTTGGCACTATAATATCAAGGATAAAAAGGTCACTCGACTGACTGACAACATGACCAGTGAGCGTAACCCGACTTTTTCACCTGACGGAAACTACATTTATTTCGCTTCTGAGCGTGACTATAACCTCACCTTTAGCAGCTATGAATTTGATTATATGTTTAATAATGCCACACGCATTTATAGCGTTGCGGTGAATAGTCAGATTAAGCCGCTTAATGCCTTTGAAAGTGATGAGTTAAGCATTCAATCAGACGATGAAGCGAAAAAAGACAGCGACAAACAAGAAAATCACATTGAGACCAACGGCTTTATGTCACGGGTTATATCACTCTCAGCCCCAGCTGGTAACTACAGTGCACTCACAGGTGTGGAGGGGGGCGTACTGACCTTAACAGGCGGTGCGTTAAAGTTACTCGGCACCGAGCCGGATAGCAAACTAGAAACCGTCGCCGAAGGCGTAAGCAGCTATAAAGTTGCCGCTGGTGGTAAGCACCTGATCGCTCGCGCAGGTAACAACTTCAGTGTAATTGCACCAAAGCCAAAACAAGATTTAAAAGCCAGTCAGCTTGATTTATCTAAGATGGCACTGAAAATCGACCCGCAAGTTGAGTGGCAACAAATGTATGTAGAAGGCTGGCGTACCTTACGCGACTGGTTCTACGACGAGCATCACCACGGTCAAGATTGGGATACTATCTTGGAGAAGTATCAACCACTTGCCAGCGCTGTCGCACACCGTAGCGACTTAGACTATGTACTTAGCGAAATTGCGGGTGAAATCAACGCAGGTCACATTTACGTACAATCTGGTGATGCCCCAACAGCCGAGCGCAAAAAGCATGGTTTACTTGGCGCAGAAATAAGCGCTCATCAGTCTGGCTACGTAAAAATTGAGCGTATCTACAAAGGTGAGAACTGGCATGAAGACTACCGTTCACCACTCGATGAAACTGGCGTGAATGCCAATGTAGGTGATTACATCATCTCGGTAAATGGCCGCTCGGTAAAAGACGTGGTTAACTTTTACGAGCTACTTGAAAACACCCAAGGCGAGCAAGTTGAGCTGGTATTGAGTAAATCACCAAACGCTGATGATAGCTGGAAAACCACGGTAAAACCTGTCGCCAGCGAGCAAGGCTTACGTTACATGGCATGGGTTCAATCACGTGCTGACTACGTGGATAAACTATCAAACGGTAAGATTGGCTACGTTCACCTGCCAAATACTCACTATGATGGTAATCGCTCGTTATTTAAAAACTTTATGCCACAAACGAGCAAAGATGCGCTGATCATCGACGACCGTTATAACGGCGGCGGCTTTATCCCTGAGCACATGATCACTTGGCTTGCTCGTAAGCCACTTAACTATTGGAAACGCCGTGGTGTTGAACCAACAAAAACACCTTCGTTTGCACACGATGGTCCAAAAGCCATGCTTATCAATGGTTATTCAAGTTCGGGCGGTGATGCTTTACCTTACTACTTCCGTCAGGCGGGCCTTGGCAAACTGATTGGTACTCGCACTTGGGGTGGTCTTATCGGGATCTCAGGCAATCCAAGTCTTGTTGACGGAGGTCAGGTTATCGCTGCAACCTTCCGAATACTAGATAACGATGGTAATTGGATCATCGAAAATGAGGGCGTAAGCCCTGATATCGAAGTGATCGATAGACCTGAACTTGTTCATGCAGGTAAAGATCCTTCTGTCGAACGTGCGGTGAAAGAGCTACTACAAGAGTTAAAAGATAGCCCGAAGAAAACACTGACAGTGCCTCCTGCACCATCTAAGTTCTAATTATTGTAGAAATATAAAAGGCTGGACTCTCAGCCCTTTATATTTTCGAACAATCTCAATATCTGTCTTTATGCGATTGTCAGGGTAAGAGCTTACTTCGTTAACGACCATTAACCAAAGATAAGTTCTGCCCTGAATTCATCGTCAAAGCTGGTCCGAACACACTTGCCCCAACCAGCGCCTCTGACAGTCTTTTGTAAGACCTACACTTACATTTTTCTGTAGCAGATCCCATCAGTTAAGCTCTTTTTTCACCTCAGCTTCACGATGAGTGGTGTACTTTTTATCTGAATTAGAGACTGAATCTGTACCTATAGAGTTATTGAAAAATTCAATAACAGCACCTGTAGTTTCTGGAGTTGGCATTGATGCAAGAATGTAATGATTATAACCTGATAAAACTAAGTTATTCACTTTATCACCTTCAAAAAATACAAGGCTTGACGCGGGTAAAACTTTGTCGTTTTCAGCTTGAATAATTAGCATTTTATTGTGCGAATCTATACCATTTAGTGCACCA
This sequence comes from Pseudoalteromonas sp. DY56-GL79, assembly GCF_041414765.1. Classification (NCBI taxonomy): domain Bacteria; kingdom Pseudomonadati; phylum Pseudomonadota; class Gammaproteobacteria; order Alteromonadales; family Pseudoalteromonadaceae; genus Pseudoalteromonas; species Pseudoalteromonas sp. DY56-GL79. The sequence continues at coordinate 17,084 of NZ_JANHZS010000013.1, forward strand.
TAAAAGTAATCATTAATTTTATTTTCACTCATATACTCATCAATAACATTTTCAATGATGCTATTTGGGAGAAGCTCAACATAAGAAGAGGCTTCACTTGCAGCAAGATTCAAATCTTCTCGACTCAGTAATGGCACCACACCAATTAATGAATTTACTCTATACTTATTAGCAATATCTAAAACAGGTAAAAAACCCATTGAAAATCCAACAATATTGACTTTATCATAACCATTCGCTATTTCTGAGTAATAGTCAGTCAGTTTACTTCCAAACGTAAAACTATCTTCCTTTACCCCATCAAGATCCATCACAACAACATCAGAACCCATTGACGAGAACCAAACTGCATAAGATATTAAAAAAGATTTATCTATAGCAAAGCCTGGGATCAATATTGTGAGTTGTTGACTCAAATCTAATGGACGATCCTCACTATTTCGGATAACACTGAACTCATGATCTAAATCTCCAGCCTTAAAAGATAGGCTAAAATCTCCTTTCACAGAACGATCAGCTGGATAAAAATCATATATCAAAGAGCTTGACTCGCTCTTAATTATCTTCTCTAACCGTACTACCTCCAAATAATCAAAATCATAGTTAATTACAAACTTAGCTCTATTATTCAAAGAGCTGTGCATTATACTTCTACCTATTGAAGTGCAACTAGAAACCATTGAAACAAGAAAAATACAGATGAAAATTGATCTAATAAAATCCATAAACTAACATCCTCCTTGAAGTACTAACTTTCATATTAAAAAGGATATTTTATGAATTGTAAAATTAGATGTTCATTAATTGCTACGGCTTTAATTATTTCATTATCAGGTTGTGAAACAACTATCGAGCACAGATCGGAAAACGTTGAATTAGTTTGTAAAGTCCAAACAAATATGGACTCTCATCGATATTCTCTATTGCGGTCATTCGCACCTGAACTTTTCGACTCACGAGGTAATTTCACGATAACTAATATGGATCCTGCGAAATTAGAGCTCGAGATAAATAATGCTTACAATTATAATGAAGTAGAAGATAATCGCATAAAAATCACTTTAAAGTCAGGTGATTATGCATTAGCTCATAGGTGGTTCGATGTGTATAAATTAGGTGGCAGTTACAAGCTGCGATCACCATCAGCATTTTCAAATTGGGCTAAGCCATATGAATCCCAAGCTGATGGCTTTAACATAAACTTTAATCCCTCACCAAGAACAATTACGTCACCAAGCCGTTTTTCAGTATCTGGTAAGTATCAGAGCATCTCTTTGTTTGAATCTGCTCATATCGCTTTTGAAGGATGTGAAGGATCACCAGAGTTTCCTGTACCCAATCCAGGTGACTATTGCGAAAGATAAGTGCAAGTTGAGCGGCAAACTCTTCATTTGTCGCTCATATTTGGCTTCCCCTTCTCTGTAATTTGATGTAATCGCCTTATCAACAATTTACAGCTACTTTTTATTTTACGGCCTTGGGTCTATGTACCTTTTGTCGTCAGCAAACTATATCTTACATCTTACACCATATACCGTCACAAAGGAGCAAACCATGAATGTACAGAACAAGACAGGCCCATCGGTAGAAGTAGATAAAGAAATTGATGCCAACATCCTCTTAAGCAGTACACAAAAACAACAAATTAAAGCACGCAGTAGCGAGTATAAGGCTGCTGATTTATCTTGCCTGAAAGCAATTGCACAAGCTGCAATTAACGTGGAGTTATTCACAATCCCACTTTATATGACCGGCCTCTACTCGATTCAGGGCACACACCAGATTGCAGACTCATCAAACCTCTATCCCGGCCGTTACTGGCCAGGGCTTGGTCCGACTGCAGGATACATTCCTTCAGAACGATTGTCTCCTTACGACTACGACTTAAAAGACAGGTTTATTGGTTTTAGTGACTCTGAACTTAATGTCAATGAACAGGTTTTTAACGGCGTTTATAGTGTATTTATTGAAGAGATGCTGCATCTACAACTCGCTTCTAACATGGCGAGTAAAATAGGGCTCACACCGAGCTTTACCAGTCAGGCGTTAATTGACGATAAATTTGGTTGGAAGTGCTACAACAACCAAAGCGGTATTCCACATATTTTGGACTTTGCAGACTGTACTACAGACTTATCTAAGCTAAGCCCAGAAGTTCAGGCTTATTTCGAACAAATTTTTCCTGGTAAAACATTACAAGACCTGCGCGTTAATGCGACAGAGCTAAATAAAGAACAGACTTTACTCTTTATGCTAATCGAAGAGACTGAAGAAAACGCCAAAAAAATTATTCAGCCGCAGTTTTTAGAGCCAGACGCAAAAACAAAACAGCCAAAATATTTTGAACAAGCCCCATACGACTGGTGGAAACCGGATTACACAGAAAGTGATTTGCCACTATTCGGTTCAATTGGGCATATGTACTTGAGTTATTGGGACTATATTCAAATTGAATACGATGATAACACGAGTCTACTAGACTATGCGCTCTCAAAGGCTGAAGCAAACGACGCTAGAGCACAGAGAAACTACTTTAATGAACGTCCTGGTGATGCTTCATATCAAGCCCAATTCCCTGAAATAAAGGGCTCTCTTGATACAAATAATGAACATAATTTGTTAAAAGAAGCACTCATGAATAATGTCAATGCAATCACAGATCAAGGTGAAGGCGACGGCGTTGCAAAGATGATATGTTTACGCTGGGCAGAAGAGCCTTGGGCCCAAAGTGTCTTGGGTAAATTACAAAGTACGGCTAAGCCTGCTCACCCGAGCACTGTAGATGCACGTTTTCAACCAGATGAACCTGCCTTAGAGCATGACTATCCAAGCACAGATGGCAAACCGTTATCCGGTTCCGCCTGTGCCCGAATAGCCAACAAATATAAAGACCACTTTCAAATTTTCACCGATACGATGAAGCTCATTGTTAGTTATGAAAAACCAACAATGGCTCATAAAGAACGCTACCTGACTTGGCCAACTTGGTTTGCTGAGGGTAATAGTTGGACTGAGGCATTATTGGATCCCAACGGCGGTGATGAAGCACACGGACGTCACCCACAACTTCCACCAGTGGATAGCGTAGTGCGCGCACTCAATAATCTTAGGGAAACAGATAAAAAAACGCAGGAAACAAACAAGCTATTTAGTCAATCTGCGGTAGGCACAATTAAAGGTCTAACTTCAGCACTTGATCGTTATTGGTCGGGTAAAACAAGTGAATTTCCGGGCCCCGCAATGGGTGGCTCTGGCGATAGGATCTCGATTTGCTGGGCAACCACGGGAATTGCGCCAGATTTAGTAACGGGTATCGCCCCACAAAATCCGAACACCCTTTACCACGCCTGCCAAGGGATGAGTTACACCAACATTGGGGCGGATGACTTACCACCTCCTGAGGTCTATCACAGTTGTAAGGGTAGTAACGACTGTAAAGCACAGGGCGGCTGTGGTTTTGTTCATAGTACAACGCCCGGCGGTAGCTGTGGTGGTAGCGTATCAACAGGGCCAAAAAGTGCCCCTGCTGATAATAAGTGTAATAACTTGGGTGGGTGTGCTGTGCCTATCTCAGCCTCTCAACTCTTCCCAAAACTTTCCGGTGAAGACCAAGAATACGATATGCAGCTATTTAAGTTTAACCTAAAAGATAACAGCTTCTCTGCTATTGATTACACTTATCCGAAAGGCCAACAAGCTCCAACCGATCAATCTACAGATCATGTGCTAATGCCATATAAACAAGGGGATGCCGTATACAATATTGCTTGGCAAGCATACTGCAATGCCAATGGTTTATTGAACGAAGAAGGCAAACCTAAAGAGAAGCCAAAACCTTCAGATATTCGTCTAGCTCTTCCTCCATCAACTTGATAGGAAAGATAGCATGACAAATCCAATTCGGACGCAGCAGCTTGCTGCGTCCGCTATCGAAAAACTAACCGACTTGGGGTTTGGTGTTGGCCTGAGAAGCCAGCACTATCCCTTTATTATGTCCCATTTAGAGCGCGGTACATCTCTTAGCGTCGACTGGTTTGAAATCATCAGTGAAAACTATATAGATAATCACGGCTATGGCCGGCATGTCCTCGCTCAGTTAAAGGAACAATACCCGCTAGTGATGCATGGTGTGTCAATGAATATTGGTAGCAGCGACCCGCTTAACTTTGAATACTTAAGCAAGCTTAAGGAGTTAAGTGAATTCGTTAAGCCACAGCTTATTTCCGATCATTTGTGTTGGACAGGCATTGCTGGTTTGAATAGTCACGATCTCCTACCTATGCCATTGACTGACGAAAGCCTACAACACGTTATCAACCGTGTTGACCAAGTTCAGGATTTTTTAGAACGGCCTTTAGTGCTTGAGAACCCATCAACATATCTTGAATTTCAACATTCAACCCTCACTGAAAGCGAGTTTTTCAGTGAGTTAGTCACCGCAACAGGCTGCGGTATGCTGTTGGATGTAAACAATGTTTTTGTTAGTAGCTTTAATCATGGTTTTGACGCAGAAGCGTTTATTCGTCAACTCCCCCATGAGCACATCGTTCAAATCCATCTTGCCGGTCCTAGTGACTGCGGTGATTGTTTGATAGACACTCATGACCAGCCGGTGCCCGCCAAGGTTTGGCAGCTTTACCAACTGGCGCAGCACTTAACGGGTGGCGTGTCTACCCTACTAGAATGGGATGCCAATATCCCCAACTTTCCAGAGCTCGTTGATGAGTTAAGCAAAGCAAAACTGGTCCTGACAGGGCATATTCCAAAGCAAGATACAGTTACTAACACCAACGCACTGTCAACTCCAATTGTCAAAGAGCGAGCAGAATTAACATAATGAAAACGCCAGATTTAACGCAAACTCAGCAGTGGCTTAGCACCGTTTTAATGGTACGAGGCGACCTACCACAAAAGCTCAATACCGCTGCAAATCCGCATGGTTTAACGCTGCATGACTGTGTAAAAAGTAACAAAACACTGGGAGCCATGAGAAGAGTAGACATCTATGCTGCGGGCTATGTGATGCGTTTAGTAGAATGTCTTCGGGGGGAGTTTGCTCTACTTTGCCAGTTTATGGGCGACGAAGTATTCGACACCTTCGCCAAAGCCTTTATTGTCACCTTACCCTCAGAGTCTTGGACACTACATCAACTAGGCTCACGCTTCGCTGATTTTTTAGCACACACTAAACCTACCGGTGATTTTAATGCCCACCAGCAAGCTATGTTTAGCTTGCCTTCAGAGCTGGCTAAGTTTGAAAGAGCCAAAGCCCTTGCACTGTTAAAACCAGGACCGGAAACCGAGCAATCAACAGCGCTAATAAACGAGATTGAACTCCTTTGCGGCATTGCCGAAGACTTTGTCATATCGGTGCCAGAATCCGTACAACTTATTCAAACCGATTACCCTTTGCTTTCTCTTATAACCCAGCTTGAGCAAGCAAAACCGTGCACCTTGCCAACGCCTGAGCAAACGCATATTGCAATATCGCGCCAACAATATCGCATCAAAATGAATGTATTAAATGACTGGCAAGCGAATTTATTACTGCACTTGAGAGAAAAACCGCTGCGCTATCAAGAAGCAATAACCTACTGTGCTAAGTGCATGAATATGGAGACTCAAGTATTGAGAGCACAGTTAGCAGTTTGGCTGCCAAGCGCGATTAATAGGGGGCTGTTTAGAATTCAAAATGAACCAGCACCCTGCTGATCCAATTTTCTAATAAAGGTTCGGTTGCTAAAGTTAAATAACTCTTGATGGGTTATTTTTATAGGCAATACAAGATAGACTAGCTGTATCGACTGCTGTTCCCAAATAATAATGATAACAATCAATAACCGTAAGCTAGACTTAGCCACGGGTGAACTTATCTACCTTGATGAGACAATCAAATTAGAGGCAAAGGTGCTGGCAGTATTTGAAATACTGTATCAGCATCGCGGAACGCTTGTTACGCAAGAGCATTTACTTAATTCTGTATGGCAAAATACCGTCGTCGCCCCAAATGCCCTTCAACGATGTATTGCTCAGCTTAGAAAACTACTTGGGGATAGTGATAAACGTATTATCCAGACTTTTCATAAAAAGGGCTATCGTTTACAAGTTGGGGATCAGCATACTGATTTAAGCCAAAAGCTGAGAGCCTATATTCTCTATTTCACAGCTTTCATCACCCTCTTCGGTATGTTGTTTATCTATTCAACGATGCCAAAAGCTAATTTCCAACTTTCAGAGGTTACACCCGTAAGTTACGGATTGGAGTTGGAAAGCACTGCGACACTCACCTCAGGTAGAAGGTTGTTATATGTGGCCAGAACGCCGCAAGCAGCGGAACTAAAAGTAAAGGATTTGGATTTCCAAACAACTAAGTTAGTTACCCGTGCATTGGATTTTGTTGGCAAACCTCAGCTAAACAAAGATGGTAAAAAAGCAGTACTCATTGAAACACGCAAAACAAAATCACAAGCTAAGTGTCATCAAGCTATCGTCGTGTTACCAAGGTTTGCTGCTAGAAAAGTGATCTCTCCTTGCTTGAATAAAGAAGTACAGCAAGCCTACTGGGTTGGTCATCAAGTGTTACTTATCGCCAATAACGAGTATGCCCTTTTTACTCCGCACTCAGATTCAGTCACATTTACTTCTTTACCTATAACTGCAACAATTTTAGCGTCCTTATTTAATGAGGGTCAACTTACTTTACTCACCCAAGATCCAGATAAAGAGGCTTATCTCTCTAGTTATATGATTAGCAGAGAAAACGAGCTTTCTCTTCTTCAACAAGAAAAATTGTCTGGTGTAGAATTGGATCGTTCGCTAGTGCTAGTAGATGGGCCAGATACAACACATATACTTTCAACCGCATCTGCGCTCTACATTTTCCAAAACCTCCAGCTTGTACAAACCATTCCTGCAATCGGCTCAGAATCGTTCTACATTACTGAATATCTTAAAGATAACAACTATTTAGCGACACAAATCCGAGAACAAAAGCAGATTAATATTCAAGACAACCACTCTACAAGCCGACTTACAATCAGCCACTACGACGAGCTTTCAGGGCAATTTCAACCAAGTGGAAATGCCATTGCATTTCTCTCTAATCGTACAGGCACCAATGAAGTTTGGTTAAAGCAAGAACAGCGAGAGATCCCGCTCACCCATAACAAACATATTTCGTCTTTTGTTTGGACAGCCGATGGTAAACAATTGTGGGCAGCATCAAAACAAAGCTTATTGAAAATCAATTTAGTCACTGGCGTTGAAGTTTTTCCTGCTTTATTTGAAAAGCAAATTATAATGCAATCAATTGAAATAAAAGGAAGTAACTACCTTCTCATCAATGATCTTGGCGATGAACAGCTAGTACTTTTCGACCCTGTAACCAACCATAAACAGCCACTTTATCAGGGGCAGGTTCACTGGGCACAAATACAGCAAAACGGTACTGTCTATATAGCCACACCAGATGAGCCAAACTTAAAAGTACTCGTCAACAATTCGCTCAAACCACAGCCAATAACAAACAAAATCACATTGCATTGGCGTTTTTACCTACGTGGGAATGAGCTGATTATTCCCGACAAACAGGCGACTATCTGGCGCTATAACATCAACACGCAAGTTTTGGATACATTGGGCAAATCCGACGAGCAGACTCGCTTGATCACAGATGTTCAACTACATCCTTTTAAGGTTTTAGCTGACTCACCAAAAACACTTAGCGCAAACCAAGTTAAAGTAAAAATAGCAGAGCCAGAAAACCACTAATATAAAGGTGGCTCACACATGTGGGCCACCTTTATATCACTCTTAATAACGCTAAAGCCGAGACAATACTTGTTCAATATACTGCTTGGCTTCTTCATTTTTTTGCTCTGTTGCTAGCAGCAAGGCACGCTCTAGCTGAAGTGTTGCTTGTGTTGTATCGCCCGCATTCAAAAGAATCTGCCCATAGCGTAAATTGTAAATAACAGAGTTAGGCATAATCGCAAGTAGTTCATCAAACACGTTTTTTCCAAGTGTTCTATTGCCTTGCGCGAATAAATATTGCCCTAGAGCAAGCTGATTGGCCTTAATATCAATCGAGTACCCATAGCGCTGTTCTAGTTTTTGGTGATATTCTCGCAACCCATTTAGGCCTGACTTGTCAAATTGAGCATAATCTTGAAGCTTTATTGCGCCAAGAATATGTTGTAATCCATGTCTTAGCGCTAGCTGTGCGCCTATATGATAATGATGTTGACTTAAGTCCTCCAACATCAAGTGTTGGTGTCGTTTTGAAACGGCGAGTGCAGCAAAAAACGGCCTATTTTCGTCAAAGCTGCCAAGACTGATATATAGGTTATTGGTGAGTTTGCCCTTGGCGATGTTGTCACTAATATCTTCTATTAGTTGCTTGGGAAGTTGACTCCAAACTGGCGCAGACAATATCGCGCCTTGGAAATAACCGGGCATCTTTCCTAATAAATTCAAAGCAATCGCCGCCCTGCTTGAGTACCCTTCAATGACTTTAAACGGCGAAAGATTAAATTGCCGTATCAATGTTGGTTCAACTTCACTTGCTAACACGCGAGCTAGCAAAGCAAAATACGCTTGGTCAGATAACTTGTCAGCCTCAGCAAAATTCAATTTGGGCACTCGCACAATCACAAGTTGCGGGATAGGTGAAAAACTAGTGTGACTCAACCAGTCCACTTCAGCTTTCAGTACATCAAAACGACTCTCTCCCGCAGTTGTATAAAGCGTTGAGTATGGCTCCTTTCGGTTAACATCAAAATCAAAAGGCAGATATATTTGTACATCAACAGGCCCTCCCACTAACTTTGAACTCACAGTGATATGCTGTAATTTTGAGGCTATCTGAGCGTGAGTAACTAACGCAAACAACGCGCAATTTAGCCACATCAAACTTTTTAAAAGTATTTTCATGCTTTTCTCCATTTTTGGGTAAGCTTATGAAATAAAAACTTTTAAAACTTGATGCATTGCTTATTTTTTATTGATGAATTGCTGATGTGGATCAATCGGAGTTTGTCAGAGGCTAAATATCAAGTGCTAACATGGTTACCTAAGTCGCAACGTTTAGCACAGTGACTATGGTTGTAAAAAGTGATGGTAAGGCTTACTAATTACGCGTATACACGTTAAGCAACGGAAACTTGTTCTCACCGAAAGCCAGTGTGAGTGAAAGCGTTTCTCCGCCATCAAAGCTTTCAGAAAGCTTCATCGGCGCGATCCTTTGCCCGTTAGCTGTTAGTGCCAGCAGGTGTTTTTGTGTTAATGTGCGGCGGCCGCTCGATTGATTTTTAATCGTGATCATTGCCCAGCGTTCACCGTTTTCGTTACTCATCAGTACCGCGTTAAGTACCTTGAAGTCACTGATATCTGGGTAAATATTGGCATCATTCGGAAAAGCCAGTTCCATATTGTTAGGCACTACGCTATCAATCGTTAATGCTTCTTCAGCTGCCTGTGCATTCACAGCCAACATAAGTAACCAAAAACCGCTTATTATCCTTTTAATCATTTAATTTTCCTTCTATTTTCCTTTGACTAATTTAGTATGGCGCCAATTTTCGGGTACAACAATACTTGCGCAGCACCAAGGCTACACTACAAAACAAGAATGCCAGACAACACACTGTGCGATCTGGCATTTTCTTAACTACATTGTTGACAGTAGTGACATCAATTATAAAGTTTCTTCTAACCACTTGAAGAATTCACGCTGCCATACTATCCCGTTTTGCGGTGTCAGTACCCAGTGGTTTTCTTCAGGGAAATAAAGGAAACGGCTCTTTAAGCCACGTAATTTAGCGGCTTGGAAGGCTTGCATTCCTTGGCTCAGCGGTACACGGTAGTCTTTACCACCATGGATCACGAACATCGGCGCATCCCACTTATCCACATAGCTGATTGGGTTAAACTGATTGTATGCTTTGCTGATGGCCGCATTGTTTTGCTCCCAGTACGCGCCACCCAATTCGTTGTTCACAAAGAACATTTCTTCGGTTGTGCCGTACATACTGCGCAAATCAAAAATGCCACAGTGCGCGATAAAGGTTTTGAAACGACCATCATGATTGCCAGCTAAGTAAAACGCAGAGTAACCACCAAAACTTGCACCAACTGCCGCGATACGTTTGTTGTCAACATATGACTCTTTCGCAACATCGTCGATTGCGTCTAGGTAATCTTGCATTACCTTACCACCCCAATCTTGGCTGATATCTTTGTTCCATTTCACGCCGTGTCCAGGCATACCACGACGGTTTGGCGCAACCACAATGTAGCCTTGTGATGCCATCACTTGGAAGTTCCAGCGGAAGGAATAAAACTGTGATAACGGCGACTGTGGACCACCTTGAAGGTATAACAGCGTTGGATATTGCTTACGCTTATCAAAATTAGGTGGGTAGATAACCCAAGTTAGCATGTCTTCGCCGTCTTTTGTCTTCACCATTCGCTTTTCAACGTTCGGTAAATCCAAATCAGCATAAAACGCCTCATTCACATTTGTCAGCGCAACAAGCTTTTTACTATTCAGATCAAAGCGGAAGATCTCTTTTGCTTGATTCATGCTATTGCGAGTAACAACTAACTGATCGTCTAGGGCAGCGACAATGCTATTTACATCAAACATGCCCTTAGTTAGCTGCTTAATTTTTGGATTGGCTTTGGTTTTGCTGCTCACCGCTACTTGAAATAGCTGGATTGTTCCGTCAATTGGTGCAATAAAATAAATATGCTTGCCATCGTGACTCCACTCAAAACTGCTTACCGTGCCGTCCCAATGCGCAGTTAAGTTGACTTCTCTGTCACCCAACTTAACGATAATGTCATTTTTATCCGCCTCGTTACCCGCTTCATCCATACGTAAGAAAGCCAGCAACCCTGTCGATGAGAACTCAGGGCTTTTATCATAACCCAAGTTTTGCTCGGTTAGATTGGTGGTTTTCTTGCTCGCTAAGTTATAACGATAAATATCTGTGTTGGTGCTGCCCGCATATTCTGCGCCAGTCAGCTTTTTACTGACGTAGTAGATATTTTCACCTTTTGGGCCCCAAACATAGTCGCTTGAACCACCAAATGGTGACGTCGGGCTATCAAAAGGCATGCCTTTCATGATGTCGACTTTTTCTTCTGTGATTAGGTCCTGATAAAACACATGTTTAACACTGCCGTCTTTCCAGGTATCCCAATGGCGGTAGTTTAAGTCGTCAAATACATAAGCATCTGCTTGCGTAAGCGCTTTATGCCTATCCGTGGCCAGCACAGCTTCAACATTGACGGTGTCATGAAATAGTTTTTTGCTACCATCTGGCGAAATATTGTCGTCTGACAATATCCCTTGATACGCGCTTAAAAGATGAGACGCCCCACCCTTTAACGGCACTTGATAAACTTTGCTATCAAAGTCATTGTTTTCAACACTAGGAGTTGTAACTCGATAAATCACATGGGTTTTGTCTTTAGATAACCCAAGCGCACTCACGCGCTTTACTTGCCAAAGCTTGTCTGGGGTCATTACCTCTTTGGCAACTAACCCAAAACTTGGTGCTAATCCTAAGCTAGCACATAAAAGAATTCGCAACATCGCGAAATGCCTCCAATAATCAAATCCCACCTAGACTACATAAAGCGAGAAGAACTTAAAAGCATTCGCGATAAGATACTTTCGTCTCTAGTGCAAGTCACGAGCAAGCAGTAGAAGTTGCTCAAAATGAATTTACGTTGTGCTGTAAGTTGGCAATTCGGTATTTTCTGGGTGTTTGGTTAAACAATTTCTTAAACGCTTGCACAAACGCAGAGTCAGAAGCGTACCCCAACTCGATAGCAATTTCCTGTATGCTCTTTTGCGACTCTAACAATTGCAAAGATAAAACTAACCTCACATTTTGTCTCCACCGTGAAAATGATTGAGAAAACTCCCTCGAGCACAATCGCGACAAAGTGCGCTCAGAAGCGCCCACTTTTGTTGCCCATTCCTTTAACGTAAATGGTAAATCCGGTTGCTCTTTAAGCTGTAAGAAAATGGATAAAAGACGTTTATCGGTAGGTATGAGCAAAGGTATTTCATAACGGTTTGCGATCTCGATCTGATCTCGCAATACGGTTAGCAAATGTGTAATATTGGACTCTGCTTGAGTGAGCGTCTCGTTTTCAAATAGAAGCAGTATTAATGCTTTAATAAATGGCGTTACCAGACAGGATTTTGGTTTGTCTCCATACTGAACATATTTGTCGGGATTAAGGTAAATCGCCAAAAACTGTGTATTTGTGATCGCTATGGATTTATGCACTGTATTTGCGGGTATGTAGAGCATGCCATTGTGAGGAACAATCCCGCTTTTATCGCCGATACTTGATTGCAGCAGCCCCTGCAAAGGAAACACAATTTGATGCCACGAATGCGAGTGGAAGTCATCAACATAGCCAGAAGCCATATTCGTCGTTTTAGTTATGATTTGTTTATTAGGAGAACCTTTAATAAGGTCATTAGCTTGCATTTTGGCGACTTATCAACATTAAACGTCTGTTAGTATAAATTACGCCATCCAAATTTAATATACCATCTACAGCCTATCGTTAATTAAAAGGCACAAAGATGCATATTCACTTTATCGTTCATGAACATTTTGAAGCGCCCGGCGCCTATGAATCGTGGGCAAATAAACGCGGCCATACCATTACCTACTCGCGAGTTTATCAAGGAGAACCGCTCCCAAAAAATGCCAAAAACCTAGATTTTTTGATTGTAATGGGAGGACCTCAAAATCCGTCGACAACTATTGAGCAATGCCCACACTTCGATACAAAAGGTGAGCAAGAAGTCATCTTGAACTCGATTACCGCCGGAAAAGTTGTGCTTGGTATATGCCTAGGGTCGCAACTCATTGGTGAAGCGTTAGGTGCAACATTTGAATCTAGCCCTGAACGTGAAATAGGAAAATACCCGATAACTTTGACGGAAGCTGGGATGACACATCCATTATTTAGTCATTTTGGAAAAGTGTTGGATGTCGGTCATTGGCATAATGATATGCCGGGGCTCACCAATGGATCACAAGTGATTGCATATAGCGCCGGGTGCCCAAGGCAAATTGTCGCCTACAGAGACCTAGTATACGGTTTTCAGTGCCATATGGAATTTACTAAAGATATCGTCGCATTACTGATTGAAAATGACGATCTCAGTGACGCGTTGCAGCATCGATTTGTAGATGAGCCAGACGTTTTACTGAATCATAACTATGACGAAATGAACCAAAAACTGTATGGTTTTTTAGATAAGTTAGAAAGCTTTTATAAATCAAAACGAGGGCGTTCAGAATTCTATGTCAGCCTAAATTGCTAAGTATCTAGCACGCCATCTAACCTACCTTCGAAGTAGGCAGCTAATTGCGACAATGTCAGGTTCCAACTGTGGATTGGCATTGTTCTTTGCATTTCTCTGTAATTCTCCAAGGCGGACATTTAGCTAACTCATTACCGTTTAAAACCCAGAACGAGTATCCGCCCATACCTTGATAATGCGCGTATTCCCTACCAGTAGTTATCCGAATCTGAACTAAGCAGAGAAATACAAAAAAGGGTTGAGATTAATTCAGCTTATTGTTCGCGGGTTACTCAGTCCCACCTACTTAGTCGATCCTGAATATTGACGTTTTAATGCTTAGGCTGGCCGAACTAAATCAATCCAAATTGGGCATTAGCTTTATCGACAGCTCTGTTATTACGTAGCGCTTTTCGCTGCTAAGAACTGATATAAAGTCCAGGCATAAAAAAGCGGCAGTTGGGCTAGGATTTTACGGCAGTTTTGACCTACACCCGCAAGCACTGCGTTAAGCCTGTCACCGAGCTTTCCTTTTAAACGGTTAAGACCCAAGTGACCATCTTGTTTCACGTGCCCGATGATTGGCTCTATCGCTTTGCGTCGCTTGAGATTTTTCTTAATGCTCGGCGTCACACCGCGCTTTTGCCCTGCAATATACACATCATAACGTTCTGCAAAGTGCCCGCGATAACCTCTATCTACAAAACAGCTGTATGGTCTTTTATCCGTGACATTTTCTACTATTCTCAACGTTTCCCATAACGTGTCACCATCATAGGGATTGCCGTGCATTGCATGAGCGCACAACACAAACTGCTCTTTCAATGTTGTCGCGACGCTCACTTTGACACCAAACTCATATGGCTTTGCGCTTTTCCCCTTGGCGATACATTCAACATCCGGCTCATGTAGGCTATAGAGTTTGTTTTTACTCGTTTTTTCTTGTTTTAACAGTCGCTCAGCCTGCTGTAGGGTATCGAAGAATTCCTTGCTTGGTTGCTCGGTGATTTTCCGCAAGATGTCTTTCATCACTCGCCTGAGATAGTTTTTCTGTTCTTTCAGTGTCTTCTTCATCCGTTTAAATTGTTTGGCATGAGCATAACTTGCTACCTTTTGAGCGGCCTTAGGGCCTACTCGTTCATAACTTTGCCTAAGCACAATACCGACTTGCTTAGCAAAGCCAACCAGTTTATTGCGGTATTTTTCTAGTAGTTTACTGTCTGTTAGATGGGCAATATTTTTCTCCATGACGGTGCTGTCTACGACTACTTCTCGCAAGCCTGAAGGTTTAATAGTATTACTTTTAAGGCCCGCATCTACCGTGAGTGACAGCATTAACTCAACGCCATCCTTACCAATTCACTTGAGAAAACGTGTCATTGAACTGGATCGCAAGGAGGCTCATACGTAAAAAATTGCATGCCACAAAAATATTGCCAATACGGGTTTTCGCACCACATATCCACTGTGTTTTCGTCAGACAGTTTGTGAATTTGTTTCAGATATTCGAGACCCGCAAGCAGGCGGATAGGCTTGGCGCAAGCGCCTTTATCGCCATAATGCTGTTTAAATTCAACCTCTAGGCGCTGCCAATCAATGAGTTTTGCTAGCTTCACTAGCTCATGACGCGGTGAAACAATATCAATAAGCTCGACTTGAAACAGGTGCTTTTGTGGTGTTTGCGTGGTTGGTTTTGGTTTCATTTTTACACTCAAATTGCAATGTTTTGGTTGTGTGATTCAAAAAAGTTGCAATTTGAGGGTAGTAAAATCGTTTAGATCTTCAAGTAATTCAATAAATTAAATTGGTTTCAGGAGCGACTAAATACCATGACTAAATCTATATTGAGTACGCTCAAGGCCGTTTCACGCCCAGAGAAAAGCACCACACCAGAGGCTAAACGCCGTGACAAGCTAATCAACCGCCTTCAAATCCAATTGGAAATGGCAACGGCGCAGGTTAACGGTGAATCCTACACCAGCTACAAGGAGAAGTGGCAGAAGAATGAAGAAACAAGTCAACAAGAGAAAGTTAAAATCACCAAGAAGGTAAGCCCTTGGTTCTACGCCAAAGGCGGTAAATACTACTTGGAGGTGCGATACGCCAACAAGCCACAGGAACTGTCCAAAGGAACCCACGCCATTGAGGTTGGTGACAAAGAAAGCTTACCGACGGTGATCCAAACCGTGATTGATGCCACCGCCGACGGTGAACTGGATAAAGCGCTCGAGGTGGTCTCCAACAACTTACCTGTCAACAAAGCCTAACCCAAACCTAAGATAAATAAAATTCACCCACTAATAGGCCGCAAATTAACCGACTATTTGATTTGTCGGTTAATTTGTTTTTAGGCATATTTAGACCGAAGTCCCAGGGTGAGAGCATACTTCGTTAACGACCATTAACCAAAGATAAGCTCTGCCCTGAATTCATCGTCAAAGCTAGCCCGAACACACTTGCCACGTATCGAATCCTTACGGCCTATGTGCTGCTTTACTAGATTGCGAACAACCCGTCTGAACAGCGCCATGTTTTCCGCCGAAATAGGCTCACTTATCTGACAGGCATCTTCTTTAAACACCACGTCCAATACCCAATGCTGCTGGTTCTCGATGTGCCAATGATGGCGGATAGCTTTTTGTAACATCTGTGCATCAGGCTCAATTGAAGTGACATAGAAGTGCGTGTCTATTTTTGTTACCGACTCGGATTGATTGTGTCTTTCAACGGCGACCAGCGAAGTGATCCCAGGCCATTTTTCTCTTATCTCTTCAGGCAGATTGTCGGCCTTCAGAACATAAGTGACGCGTGTTTCCTGACGTCCATGACCATTGCTGACTTGTACATCTTCAGGCAAATTCTTTTCTTCTGCAAAGGCTGTTTCAAAACATGAAGTGACTGCTTTATAGAGTGTTTTCTGGTTTGCTTTGACCTGAACCAGATAGTCAGCCCCTCTTGAAATCAGTGCTGAGAGCGTCGCTTTCTGACAACGTAGTGTATCTAGTGTGACAATAGAATCTGAAATATCGAGCACATCTAATAAGGCCCTAACTGCCGGTATCTCATTGGACTTATTTTCTACCGTTCGCTGATACAAAGTTAAACCAGACTCGCAATCAAAAACGGACACCAAGTGTAAGTTATCCTAACGCTTTTTACTGGCACCGCGCAGAGTTTTACCATCAAACGCAATGATTGGCCTACCAGCGCAGTTCGTTGACCCAACTGAACAAGGCCAAAACCAACGAATCAGTCTCCACGGTTTTAAGAATACGTACAATGCTATGTCGCGTAGGAATACCATGCTTAAATGCTCTGAACTGCCTGAGCCAGGGCAGTTTACTGTGCCCGAACACCTCGATATCTTTCCAGCCTTCACAACCAGATAAAACTGCCGAGATGATAAGAAACAAAACATCAGTAAGATCATGATGTTGATTGATAGAAGAACCCTTATCTTCAACAAGTTTAAGGTGGCAAAATAGCGACATAATTAACAAGTAGATAGTGATAATGTGGGCGTTATTAGATCAGAAAAGAGGCGGGTGTTAAAGCCTTTTTACAAAGTGTGATCCCGCCGTGACCGAAGTCCAATTTCCTCAACTTCTAATAGCTGTTTTAAGTAATCTTGTGATAAATGATCAACTACTACCATGTATTCTTCATATCCAGCAGGCCTTTCAGCAAGTATTGCTTTATAGAATTCCTTGTTAATCTGAAATACCGATTTAGTTAAATCTGAGAATTCTCCCAAACTACTCAAGCGCTCGATATTATTCACCTCCCACTCTAATGCACTTATGATATCTTTACCTTGTTCTTTTGCTTCACTCAGAAGCTCCCTTGCACAAGATAAAATAAATGAGATAGCCGAGTTAGCTTGGTCTCTGTGATAACCTGATGGTGGCATATAATCTCCTTACCATTTTCTTTTAAAACACTTTAATGCGACTACAAAAAAGCTCATGGCACTCGCACTAGAAATAACTAAAATTGGGACAATGTTCAAAATTGCTTTCATGATATCACTTGGATTCACCACAATTGCAGCAAATAAGGTTGTAAAGAATGTAATCAAAACCGCAGCCATGTTTTTTGAGCAACAATCTTTTAACCAAATAAATATGTCCTTGACCTGTTCTTTTACCGCCTGATCTGTGAGAAGTTTACCATCGTCAACTCTTTCTTTCACTACCCCGAACCAATAACCACTCAACCAAAAGGCCAACACTAAAAATATAGTAAAAAAGGTAATAAATAGATGTTCCTCAAGAATTAGGCTTACTAGTTGTGTAATCTGTTCATCAGTGCTTGACGTTAATTGTGTATGATTGGTTAATTCTATTAAGTCACTCATATGACAATTCCTTTTCTCTGAATCAACTTCGGTTCCATAACCCATATACGATTGACGAACTAAACACAGTCAACCATGGAGAGTATTCATATACATCGTATGGGCTGCCAAATATTAAAGGGGATACAGCTGCAAAGCATCCAATAGCTATTGATAAAACACCCGCTATTTGAGATCTAGCTTTACCGTAAATTGTAGCTAGAACCAAGGGTAATAAAGCAAGCTGAAACGCCCAACATGTATACAGCACAGCATCAAATCGATTTCCCGCCAACTCGCTTAGTGTAAAATAAATGAGTAACTGTAAAAATATAGTCACCACGGTAAAGAAAGATATAACTACATGCTTTGTAACTAAGCTTCCTGTCGACTTTTTCTCCAGCTTAAATAGGTCGTTGGCAACGGTAAATGAGGATGAAGCAAATAAAGAGTCAACTGTAGAATACATAACAGAAGTTAACGACAATACAAGCAATCCAGCTAACAAAATCGTAAGCGGTTGAAACAGTTTATTACTAAAAACTAGATTAGACAGTTGATTAATCATCACATAAGGGTCAACTTCAGATAACGCGTACTTGAGAAACACTCCAAATATAACGAAAATAGCCCAAGTTAGTGGTGAATACAGTGCAATGACTTTTAATGCTTGCCTTAACCTTGCTTTTGTTTCGTCTAAATTGCCTTCTGATACTTCGACAGACAATAGACGTTGCCATTGGCCTACATCAACAAGTTGATAAAAAGCGTTTGCAACAAAAAGACTTAATAAAGAGAGAAAAGAAAAGTTACTTGATAATGCTTCTGTAAAATATTCGCCGATACTTGAAGCCGTCACACCAAACTTCAATAAAACTTCTAACAATATTGCCAAATACATGAAAGCAACAAACCATACACTCATTAAGGATAAGTAATCCTTTAGGTTTTGCTTTGAGTCGAAAGAAGTCTTTTTAAATGCTATTACGCTAGAAAAAACCGTCATGAGCATCAATGTGATAACGGCTGGAGTTGAAAATAACTCACTAAAATGCCTGACTATTAACGCCATAAATAGATTAAAAAGACCATAACCTAACAATAGTTGTATACGATCAGTCCATACAACATTAGAGAAGCCACCTTTTAACATGTAGGTTCCACTAACCCCCAAAAAAGCGATCATCAGTATAATGCTAGAAGAGTCTGTACCTGTCAGGCCGACGGATACTATTTCTGACACGTATTTAATTTCAAACATCGCCGGTCCAGCTAAAGCAACTAAAGTCACTATCGATGCTAGAATAGCTAATAACCTCTGATTACCACCATTAGATATGAATTGGTGTAGTGTTCCAAAAGACTCTGACGTAATAAAGTCATCTAACTTGCCTGACTTCAAAAAATAGCTGACGAAATAGAACCCAACTCCCCAGAAAATAGGCACCAATAGTGTCCATAGTCCAAAAATAAACCCCCATGTCGCAAATAGAGTAATACTGGCAATCTGCAATGAATACATTACTGTACTGTCAATAAAGTGGCTTGCTTTTATTTTCCGGGAGGCATAATGATATTCAGCAGAGGTGGTTATAGGTGCCATAAACAGAGTTTTAACGATATAAAGAATAGGCCCCAGAAATAGAGTCAATAATATAGCTGTAGAAACTGCCATGTATATCCCTGATTTTTTGTTTCAGATAGTTATAATTAACTAAAAAGCTACCACAAACTGAACAAAAATAGAACCAAATCCGTTCACAAAAGAACAACTTTGAGATATCTGAGTTCGTTTACAAGTTGCGTTGTTTGTCTTGTAGATTAGTATCTGCTTTACTAGGAGGCTACGTTGTACTAGTCTTTTTATTATGAATGCGGAAAGCATAGCATCTAAAGTGGATAACTAAACACAGGTTATCACCGACACTCACCACAATTTGCACCTATATTATGATGGGTGTCCGCTATCAGCTTGGTTTATTTTAAAAACAACAACTTAAACAGGTTCTAAAAATACTTTACCCATCTCGCCGATGTTTTCCGTTTATAACCTGCAAACCATTTACATAATGGGTATAAAAGCACACTTAAAAACATTGCGAATAGCCATATCTGCCAAACATGATAAAAGCCAAAATATGCAGTTTGACTGCTACCATAGTGCTGATTCGCACCAAATAGCCATTGTGCCAATATACTAAGAACAAGTAGCGCGTATAGGTGCGTAATGTAGAAAAACATCGGCGCTGACCCTAATACGCGAACTGGCTCTAATACTCTGAGCGCATTAGTCTCTAAAAACGCTAACACCAATGCACCAACTCCCAAGGTAAGTAAAATAAAATCGAGAGACGGCGGATATTTAGTAAAGTTAAAAAAGTCCATCGTGGTAAGAAGTGTTGTTGCCTGTTGAGACCAATCAAGCGTTTCTCCGTACAGATTTAATCCTCTTAAAATCACTAAACCCGCTAACAGAGCTGTCCCACTTTGCAATAAAATGGTTTTACGTACTTGCGATGACACTGAGCTTGAAAATAAAGGCCCTACCGCATAGCCGCACAAGATAACGCCAATCCAAGGTAAAACCGGATAAGACGCTTTTACGTTAACAACAGCATCTGTTACTAAATAACCTCGGTCATGCAGAATCGTCCAAACGGTATAACCTATTTCGTTCGGTGCAAACCCGATGGGCGACAATAAATTATGACCAGCCACAATACTTACCCCCAATATTGCAATCACACTGCGGGGTAAAGCGACCATCAGTGCCAATACCAACATACTGACGCCAATTGCCCAAATAACTTGCAAGTACAGTGTTTGATACGCGCCAAACCAAGAAAAATTAACCAGTGTCATTTCAAGTAAAATTAAAAATAAGCCACGCTTTAAAAGAAATAACTGGGCCGACCGCTTTGCGCCATTTGCGGGGTTTTCATACAACCAAGCCGATAAACCTGTCAAAAAGACAAAAATAGGCGCACAAAAATGGGCACTTAAACGGGTAAAATACAGATCTGGACTCGTGGTATGAATGTCCATTGGATCAAGAACTGGTACATGCAAGAAAAAACGCTCTCTCACATGGTCAACCAACATAAATAACATCACGATGCCACGCAGTATATCGATAGAAGACAACCGTGTTTTACTGTTTTGCAGATTATTCATTACACTCTTTCTCGTGTTAAAAACGAAAAAACAGTCCAAGTAAAATGACTCAGACTGTTACTCTCTCGACAAGCAGAAGACCTAAAATATGCTAAGATTTTACGCTTGTATTAGGGATCAAAACTGATACTTCACACTTGCGCTGTATGTTGTAGGTGATCCCGGCATGGTCCATAGTTTGTGATAGGAGTTTTCAAAATAAGTCTTATCAAACAGGTTGTTGATGTCCAGTTTCACACTTACCTTGTCATTTAATTCAACCGAGGCCGATAAATTAACTAGCGTATAGGATGGCAAAATGAAGTTTGCGTCTGTTGTTTCGCCCAGACGATCACCCACATAATTCACGGTTGCCCCAAGATAGGATTCTTTTCCTAAAAAAGTGGTGTAATGCTTTAGTGAAACATGACCAATATGATCTGCAATATTGATCAAACGTGAGCCCTTGGGAATAGGCACGCCCCAGTCTGCATTAATCACATCATTTGCAGTTTTTGCGTCGGTATAAGTATAAGCAAGCGCGAGTACAGTCTCGTCGGTTAACTCAGTCGTTAATTGAAATTCAATACCTTGGCTTTCTACTTCGCCCAAGGTTGCCGATAGGCCTGTGTCAGGTTCAGCGGTAAGCATATTGGTTTTTTGCGCATCAAACAGTGCAATGCTACCCGAGAAACGATCCGCAACACCTTGCCATTTAGCGCCGATTTCAAAAGATTTAGTTTCCTCTGGTTCAAACGCATTACGATTAGAATCTAAACCTGGATTTGGCCTAAACCCTTCTGCGTAACTTGTATACAGATTAACTTTGTCATTCGCGTTATAAATAAAACCCAAACGTGGCGTAAACTCGGTTTGCTCTTGGCTTTGCGCTTCATCACTACGAAGGTTAAGAATGTCTTGCTCAAATTTATCAACACGGACACCCACTAATACTTTCGATTTCTCGGTCAATTCGATCAAGTTTTGGGCATAAATACCTAGACCTTTTTGGCTTTCTTCGGTCAACGTTTTTAATACAGGCTCTGGTTGTGTTTGCGTGTAGTCTGGGTTATTTGGGTTAATGCTATAGGTAGTATCGCCCTCCCCCCATGCCGTACGCCATACTTTATAGTCAGTATCAATGTCAAAATTATAGTGATCAACGCCCACTAGAATGTTGTGCTTTACACTGCCAAATTCAATTTCACCACTGAGTTCAATACGCGCAGAAACATCCAAAGCTTCGTAGTCTCGAGCACGTCTTTGACGAGAAAGTAGGCTCGCGTCTGTGTATATCAGCTGTCGACCATCCGATAATTCGGTATCTGAAGATACACCTTTAAATGAAGAATCTCGATAAGCAAACCCGGTGAGTATGTGCCAATCATCGCTTAACCTATGGTTTAACATTAACTGATGACCTAGGGCTTCAACTTGGTGCGCACCATCACGAATATCACCGTAAAAAGCGTCCGTGTTAACGTCATCAAAGCTATTATTTAGAATATACACACCTCTATCCAACGGCTTTTTCTGATCGAGTACTTCCATTTCATAGCTCAGACTCGTGTCATCAGAAATATTCCACAGTACCGACGGCGATAAGTGCAAGCTTTTGATTGAAACATGATCTCTATGTGTGTCTGAATCTTCATATGCGCCATTTAGTCGATAAGCAGTTTCTTTGGTAGCTGAGTTTGTGTAATCAAATTCAAACTGTTTTTTACTGTAATTACCAAACGTTGCTTGAATATAACCTTGCTCTTCGAACTGAGGCTTTTTGGTAATGATATTGATAGTGCCACCGGGCTCCCCTTGCCCATATAACGCAGAGCCTGGACCTTTCATGACTTCAATGCTTTCGATATTGGCTGTACTTCTATTGCCGTTGTAGCCTCGAGAATTAAAGCCATTGACAAGATAGCCTGATGGATTATTTTCATCGCCCGAGAAACCACGGATAGCAAAGCTATCAAACATGCCTCCAGAGTTATTTTGCCTAACAACACTCGGTGTGAGTTCTAACGCTTCCATAAAGCGAGTAATACTTTCGCTTTCAAGCAGTTCTGAACTAATGGTATCGACTGCTTGAGGCGTTTGAATTAAAGGTACATTACCACGATAGGGCTGCCGAAACTGTTTAATCTCTATACGTTCGATTTCCCGGCTTGGGCTATGATTTGAAGCTGATTCTTGCGCAGTAGTGCCATTAGCCACCAAAATGAGGGAGAGTAGTAATTTTTTGTTCACTGGTATCTCTATTTTCTGGAATTCAAAATTTGATACAATATAACATACTACATCGTATTATTGTTATTTGATAAACTGTCAATCGACGCTTTTTTTGTGTATTTGGTCGAAAGCTCTCTCTTGTTTGAGATTGTTTGCTTCTGAAGCTGAGCTGTATTTATCTGAATTAGCTCTGAGCGGTGTGATTAACGAGGGATATTAACGCTATAAGTGCCTAGCAGTTTTGCACATTCATACTCGTACTGAGTATTTATTCTCCAGTACACATGAACTTTATACGTTAATTTAGTCGGATAGGTTAAAAAATTACAGTTTTCTCGGGCCACATTACCCTGTCAAAATAGTAAACTTTTCGACTATATCCTTATCAATCTCCTTGATCAGGGTATGTGACAAACCTAAATTTTTGGCTTGATTGCGAAACGAGCGAGTTATTTCGAAGATTTCTTCAACCATCACCATAATCGCTTTCTTTGAAGATAACCCAGACTGAGCAGCTTACTGGTCTAGCGCGCGCTTTGGCGTTCGGCCATTCCCGCCAAATGCCGTCATATGCTCTTTGTAAGGGCTGGGGCTATAAACAATGTCGTAGAAAGGCGATAGTGTCCAGTTATCGGTGTCACTGGCAAGAAAGCTAAAGTTCTTACTGTGATCATCTTGGTTAACCGTTAGGTAATTAAAAATGTAGCGCTTAATAAGCTTTTGAGACTCAGTAACACTGCACATGATACGCGTAGCTTTAACTAGGCTGATTTAAGCATGTCGAAGCACATCCTCTATAGTTTTATATTCAGGCTCAGATAACTTTGTCAGCTCTTTCACTTTTTTCAAGTCACCGACAGTCTCATAAAGCATAAGAAACTGCCGCAATGAGATGTTACCAGATGACTCAAACTTTCGGATCGTAGCATAAGGCACACCAGAGAGATCGGCCATCTTCTGAACACTGAGTTTATCTTTTTTCCGAGCGGATTTGATAAACTCTTTGAGTTCCATCTGCATATCATAAGATGATTTTTTTGCCATTATGATAGCAGAAACTAAAGCAAGACTGACATCCTTCAGATATAGAAAAAGAGGTAGTGAGGTATGTTTCCCAATGTGCCAACTATTGAGAAAAAGGCGATTGAACTCTAGAGCATTAACATAAGTTAACAGTGACTTCCACCGTTATTTGTTCGCGTTAAAACCTATTCACGTAATGACTTAAACAGTACAAATACTTTAACCCACCTCTTGGTTAAAACATTTTAAAAAAGCAAATTAAGATAGTTTTTCAGGTTTTTTATCGGTTAGCTCTCGAAGCAGTTTTGGCAACCACTCGGGCTTAAATTGCGCTGGATTTACCTGCGTCATTGCGTTAAGGCTCCACCACTGCCATTGTTGAATTGTATCTTTTTCTTCTTCAGTCCAACGTGCCGCAAAGACCTCATCGTTACTTGAGCATCGAATAAAATAGTACTTTTCTTGCCAAACCGCAGGGATGGAGCGAGCAACTGCATAAATAGCTTCACGCTCTTTCACTACGGGGCCTATTTCTTGCTCCAACCCTGTTTCTTCATAGAGCTCTCTAGCAGCGGCATCTAGGTAAGTCTCATTGCCTTGTAATTCGCCACCAGGCGTTGCCCAGAAAGCTTCATGGTGATGTTCATCCTGATACTAAAATAGCAATAACTCTTGCTTTTCATTGACGATAATTAGTCTTGCACATTGTCTTTCTTTCATTATGTATTCCTAATACCTAGCAAGTAAAAATGAAAAAAGCCCTATGAACAGGGCTTTGCTACTAACACGGTAAACTTATCACGCCGCAACCTGTCCTTTGTGGATCAATCGCTCACAGAGGGCTTGCCACTCGCTAGTTTGCTTTTTGCCTTCAATGCGGCGGCCAAATAGCGTTAATACCGTTTCGCGATTGGCATCAAAAAACTCAATAGAGGTAACCACCGTATTGCCGTTATCCGTGGGTTTTCTGACCACGAATGCGCGGGTCAAATCGTCTGCTTTTATATGCAGGTTAAACTCAGGATCTAAGACGTTAAACCAAGGGCCAACTTGCTTGAGGTTTTCAACCTTCCCAGAGAAGATCTGTACCGCACCTGGGTTGCCAACGAATACCATAATCTCTTGCTTAAACGTTTTTGCTTGCTGAAATATATCAGCAAGTTCAAAGCTCTGTAGCTCAAAGCTCCATGGTGAGCCGACGAGCTCAAGGGCCTGCAAGCGTTCAAAGTTGTATGTCTCTAAAAGCTTTGGAAAATGATGGACATCTTCAAGCTCACTCCACTGGCTCCTAAAGTTATCTAGTTGCTCAGCGCTCGGCGAGGTAATTACAGGCTCCACAAGTTCAAATGGCTTAACGCTAAAAGAGCGCTGTGATGTTAGTTGATAGCGCGCTTTAATATTCACCAGTTCATTAAAGTCCGACTCAGCCGTGGTATAAACCTTATGTACCGCACGGCCATTTTCATCAAAAAACTGCAAGCTCGTATGACTTTCAGTTTCAACTAAAAATACGCTTTGCCAACGATACAAAAATAGCCGTAAGTCGATACCACCGGGATTAATCGCTATACCACTTAGTTTGCCATTATTGTCTGAAACATAGAGCTTTTCATATAACCCTTTAATTTCATTGACCACGCTGCCGTTACGCGTCAACGCCATCACTTTACCGAGCTTTTTCAGGCTCTTGAGGATATCGGCAAGCTGCGTTTCATCTAAGCGCGTTACTGTGGCAGTCACCGCTTCTTCAAGTTGGGCATTCAATAATTCGGCCTCACTCACGCCCAGTTGCATTGCAGCATCAACGGGCCGTGTCCTTGGCTCACCCGCTAACAAGGTTTTATAGTCTTGAATTAATTGCTTCATGATCTCTCCTTAAAAACGCCAGCTGATCTGGGTTTTAATGTTGCGGCCAAAACCGTAATCGCCTATTCCACCACCGGTACCAGCCATCAGTTTGTATTCTTTGTTAAAAACATTATCGACAGCAACTCTTAGATTAAAGGCAGCATTAATATCCCAACTCGCATATAAATCAGTCAGGGTGTAGCTTTTTTGTGTTTGCGTTGAGTATTGCCTTGTTGCACTGTCCATCACCTGCACGTCACGATCGCCACGCCTGACTATTTGCGTACCAACTTGAACGGCTTGATCAAATAACGAGGCACCTAAATCTAAAGCCATTTTGTCTGCAGGCAAATACCATAAAGGCTTGTTGTCTTGATCTTTGCCGTCTATGTCACTGTAAGAAAAATTGCTGTAAAAGCGTGGTGTTGCAAAGTTTACTTCCAGCTCAATGCCATCTCTATCATTGCTAGCGCGATTAGCATAACGTGGTGCAGGTACGGGGTTGGTCATATTACTGGTGACCGACGTGATTTCATCGTCTACCGAGATATCAAAGTAGATAAAACGCGCAGTTAATGTGTCATTGTCAGTGAGTATGTTATTTGCCTGATAGGTCACGCCAACTTCGGTGTTATTGCAATATTCTACGTCTAACGCTAATCCTGGCTGTCTGCCACCGTATTGATCGTATAACTCGTCAATGAGTGGCGCACGGAAACCTTCTTGGCGGTTTGCAAACACAGCCCACTGTGGTGTCAGTTGGTAATTTACACTCAAAGCACCCGCCCAATCACTGTGTGTCACTTTACTATCTAATGCTGCAAACGCCTGTTGAAATTTAGCTGTTGGTGAGGTGCTATAGCGTTCATAGCGAAGCCCTGCGATCACAGTAAGTTGCTGCCAAGTAAATTCATCTTGGATATACACACCGGAGCGCTTTTGCGTACCACCCGGTTGGGATGTCATCTCAGCGGTGGTTGGAGTCGGACCGTATTGCTCACAAGCATAGGTCTCGTAGTTAAGTTTTAAGCATGGTAATGCTGTCTTTTCACCAATACGCTCTTTGTCGGTATATTGCACACCATAGGTCAAAGTATGTGAGTCCAATACGCTGGTATTCATTACATCCAGAGTGGTGATGTTGTATTCATAGTTTGATTCAATACCGATGTAGTCCTCAAGCATGCCGACACCATCAGATTCAGCCACTTGACTGCTGGTATAACCGGCCTTAGCGCTGAGGTTCAGGTAGGGATTATTTGCAGGGTTGAGTTCATAGCTCAGATTAGTAACGGACTGCTCTACCTCACGGTACACCGTTCCCCATGCGCCTGGATCTGTTGTATTAAACTCGGTTCGCTGGTTATCTGTGGTCTCGGTGTAACTTGCCCCCACAATGGCATCATCACTTAAGAAATATTCCCCTTTTAACAGAACAGAGCTATTTTCGATTGCCGAGTTATCCAAAGTTTCATCGTTAGACAGCTCCCAATCTTCGCTGTCGCGCTTTACAACACCAGCAAGTAGGTCAAGCGAATCATTCGGCCTTGCAAACGCGATCATTGAGGCATTCTTCTGAGCGTTGTTGCTGTCATAACCAAGTTTAATTTTAGCCCCAGCGACTTCACCATCCTGTAAAAAATCAGCGGCGTCTTTTAGCTCAAACTGAACAACACCGCCGAGCGCACCACCGCCATGAAGCACAGTGCTCGTGCCTCGTTTAATGCTTATTGAGCGATATAATTCAGGATCAGTGAACAGGCTACCCATGCGATATTTTTCAAAAGTTTGCAGCATGCCATCAATCGTCACCATCACGTCTTCCGCGTCACTAAAGCCACGAATATTGAACTTATGTCCTGTCGATCTTGGTCCACCATTGGCGGAAACATTAGGAATGGTATCTAAGGTCTCAAATACACTGCTATCTAATTTGCGTTCAATTTGTTCAGCTGAAATAACATTCACCGCTTGTGATGATTGCAATGCGGTTTTTGCGGTACGCGTTGCCGTTACAGTCACTGCATCTAAGTCTGTTTTTACCACTGTCGACTGAGAGCCATCGTTATTTGAAGAAGATGCGGCTTGTACCCAGGTGGCAGAAGTGGCAAGCGCGATAAAAAGGGTTAATTTAGATAAACGCATAAGAATACTCCGAGTGTCGTTATTTTTTACACGCACTTCAACTTTGCCCCTGATCTTCCCTAGTGTTCTAACATAGTGCCGGCCTTTAGTAGACAGGCTCCCCAAGATGAAATGCGATTGTCGTGGCGCAATATAACACACACCAATCTAAATGGTAATTATTTTTATTCGCTTTTAACTATTAAATTCGCTACTTGAATCTCAAGTTTGCTAAGCTGTGCAAAAAGTGATACCAGTGCTTCACTGGGTACTTGTTTATCCACGGCGATATAAATCACCTCTGACTTGTCTAAATGACCAAGCGCTTGTATCAGCGTGTTTTCCGCACTAAACGGCTGCTCGTCTAAGGCATAGGCTATTTGACCATGATTGAACATGACACTCACAACTTTCGGTGTTTTTTCCAGCACAACCTCGCCATTTTTCCCCGCTGTTGGTAAGTTGACCTCCAAGACGTTGAGTTTTACGGCCACACTGAGCAGCAAAAATACAAGGACGATAAAAAGTACATCGAGTAACGCGGTTAAATCAGCGCCTAGGTGCTGAGGTTTGGGTGTTGGCAGCTCAAGCATTATCCGCCTCCACCAAGGTAAATTGGGTATTCATATAAAGCACAAGCTCGCTTTGAAACCGCTCAACCATCGCTTGCAAAACACCATAAATAAGTAAACATGGCATGGCTATCGCCAGTCCCGCCATGGTTGAGTACATGGCTTCCCATAATCCATCCGCTAATAACGCGGGCGTCACCGCTTGCTGAGTTTCGGCAATGGTTTTAAACATCAAGACCAGCCCCCAGACGGTGCCAAAGAGTCCCATTAATGGGCTTAGCGTGCCGATAATGCTTAAGATCACTAACCGCTTACGCCACTCAAAAACATACCCTTGTAACCGCAAAGCGCCAACTGCTTTGCTACGAAAAAAATGGGGTTTACGCTTGATTTCATGAACGGTAAACCAAGCGCGGCTAAGCACCCAAAGCCGCTCAATGATCACTGCAAGCGCAATAACCGACAAACATAAAAATGGCCATTGCATTGGGCCAAGTTGGGAAAACCAAGACTGCATCGTAGTATTACTCTCTAAGAAAGGGAAAATTTAATGGGTACGGTAAATAAGGCTTTTACCGCATTACCATCACGAAAAACTGGATGAAACTGCCATTGTTCAACGTTCTTGCGAGCAGCCACGTCCAAAGATTGATGACCGCTACTTTTAACCAAAGTTAAATTCACGATTTCACCTTTTTGATCCAGCTCAATTTCAAAAATTGTCACGCCTTCAAACCCTCTTCGCTTGGCACGCAGTGGGTAGCTAAGCGCAGGTCTTGGTGCTTTGAATAAAGGTAAAGCATCTAATTTAACAGGAGAGTCATCGGTACTATTTGCTTCACTGAGATGCCTAGCTGAGGCCATTTGCGCCACCTCTTGCCGCGACGTATTTTCTCGTGTTGAGGTAGGCGCTGCCGCTTCGATAGTTTTTTTATTCTCAGTCTCTATGGCTTTGTTAAGCTTTTTAGGTTGTGGCCGCTCATTGGCCTGTTGCTTGGGTTTAGGTACAGGCTTGGCTTTCTGTTCTTGCCTTTGTGGTTTTTTAAGTAAGTGCGTAGTGCCGTTAAAATCAGATGGCACTTGCTCTGCTACCACTTTTGAAGCTGGCTCTTGGGAAGGTTGTGCCGTAAACGAAATCATGAGTGGTTTGGTGACTTTACTCACTTCATTTGCAGCAACGCCTGAGTGCCACACCAGTGCTGAGCTTGCAGGAAATAACCACCACAAGCCATGCAGCAGAGCGGAGACTGTGATGCAGATAATTAATTTCATATTGATAAAAGCAAATGATAACTGTTACTATTCGCAATAAATACTAACAAGTTTGGATTTGTAATGAAAGCTCAAATTACGACACTGCTAACTTCTAGTTTGCTACTACTCACTTCTGTTCTTCAACCTACCTATGCTAATCAAGGTGCCAAAAATATCGTGGTTTCTGGTGGCTCTATCACAGAGATTATTTATGCACTTGGCGAGGAAAATCGTATTGTTGGCGTAGACAGTACTAGCGTCTTCCCTGTTGCTGCGACCGATAAACCACAAATCGGTTACGTAAGAAAAATCAACGTTGAAGGGATCCTTTCCTTGAATCCAGACTTGTTACTCGGCGAGGCCGACACCGGCCCTGACAAGGTATTAAAACAACTTCAGGAGACCGGACTCCCCACCTATATTTTCAGTGATAACGATGATCTTGCTGGTGTCGAAGAAAAAATAACAACAATCGCCGAATTACTGGCAGTTAAAGATAAAGGCCAAGCGCTAGTCGAATATATTCAAGCCGACAGAAAAGCCTTAACTCATGTCCTGAAACAAGTGAATAACAAACCTAAGGTATTATTTGTTTTGAGCCTTCGTAGCGGCCAACCAATTGTTGCGGGTGCTGGAAATTCTGCAGATGAGGTTATCAACGCAGCTGGCGGCGTTAATGTTGCAGCACAGCATTTTGACGGTTGGAAGCCGCTCGCAACCGAAGCGGCCATCGCCATGGATCCTGATGTCATCATTAGTATGGGCCGCCATGGCGAGCAAAAAGCGATGGATTTAAGCCAAGTTCCCCACTTTAAGTTCTCAAACGCCGTTAAAAACAACAGGGTTATACTTATCGATGGAACGTATTTACTTGGCATGGGCCCACGCACGCCACAAGCCGTGGTTGAGCTGGCGACCTTACTCCACCCAGACGCCACACTGCCCAAGGGTTACCGATTTCGAGCAGCCCAGTCTGCACCAAAAAATGAGTCTCTGTAATGCTAGCACTCGAGCAATCTTTAATTCCCGCTGAAGTTGCCAGAAAATGGATGTTGTTGGGACTGATTATCGGCTGTATCGTGGTGAGCCTCATTGGCCTTAGCAGCGGCGGGGTGAGCATTAGCTACAGTCGTCTGATGGATATTCTCTTTGCAGGTCAATCAAGTAACTTAGAACACGCGGTGATCTGGCAAATTAGATTACCAAGATTAATGCTCGCAATTGTGGTGGGTGCCGGACTTGGTGCATGCGGCGCCGCAATGCAAGCAGTCTTTAGAAACCCGCTGGCAGATCTAGGGTTAATTGGGATCTCTAGTGGTGCCGCACTTGGTGCAATTAGTACCATCGTACTAGGCTCTACGTTACTCAGTGGATTTGCTGATTATTATGGTATTTACGCCGTGCCAATCGGTGCTTTTCTGGGCTGTCTTGGTGTGTGTAGTTTAATCTACCGTTTATCCAGCCAAGGAAATCGCTTCACAATTGTCAGTTTGTTGTTAGCAGGCATAGCAGTAAACGCCATTGTTGGTGCGGTCATCGGAATACTGACGTTGATCAGCTCAGATCAACAGTTACGCGACCTAACCTTTTGGAGCATGGGATCACTTGCAGGCAATAGTTTCACAACTATCATCCCATCGCTGTGTTTAATGTTGGCTTGCTGCTTTGGTTTTAGCCGCTTAGCTCAACCGCTCAACCTCTATTTACTTGGCGAGCAACAAGCTAGACACCTCGGGGTCGATGTCGTAGGTTTAAAAAAGAAGGTATTTGTTTATACCGCACTGTGCACCGGTGCGGCGGTTGCGCTAACTGGTATTATTGGTTTCGTTGGCTTTATTGTTCCTCACATAGTGCGCTTATTAATCGGCCCAGATCACCGCTATTTATTACCAGCTTCGATGTTGGGTGGGGCAATTTTACTGTGTTTGGCGGACTTGCTCGCGCGCACACTCATTCTCCCATCAGAATTACCGATAGGCCTTATCACCAGCGCTTTAGGAGGCCCTTTTTTCCTGATCATGCTGGTAAAAACGTATCGTATAAAGGAGCTTTAGTATGTTAGAAGCGCATAACGTCAGTGTCCAAGTGGGGCAAAAATTGTTGCTCAAAAACATTGATTTTTCAATCAACCCGGGGGAGTTTGCCGTTGTTCTTGGCCCCAACGGGGCAGGCAAGTCTACCCTACTCAAGGCGCTGTGTGGCGATATTTCTCTATCACAGGGCGATGTCACCTATCATCAACAACGGGTGCAAGACTTAAGTGCCTTGGCACTGTCTCATATCCGCGCCGTACTCACGCAGCAATATGATTGTGAGTTCCCATTTAGCGTGCAAGAGATAGTGGATATGTCGCACTATGTACATCAGCACAATTGTACACCGTACTCGCTTCGTGAGTATTCACAGCAAGCGATGCAAACTTTATCAGTCGAGCATTTAGCAAAGCGGTGCTTTACTCAGCTATCAGGGGGAGAAAAGCAAAGGGTTCAGTTTGCGCGGGTGCTTTGCCAGCTGCTACCTACCTTAGATGCGAACAACCCCTGCTACCTGATGATTGACGAGCCTACTGCAAGCCTAGATCTATATCATCAGTATCAAGTCATGAAGCTAGCTCAGCAAGTAGCTAAGCAGGGGGCTGGCGTAGTCGCAGTGGTACATGACTTAGCTCTCGCTGCGAGCTTTGCCGATAAGGTATATCTGCTACAACAAGGCGAATTGGTTGCCACCGGATCCCCAGAGGAAGTACTCAGTAACGCTCAATTAATGAGTACCTATGGGATTGATGCAGAGATCACGCTTTCAGATATGTTTTTACCAACCCTGGGTGTTACTAAAACGTTTGGACTTGCGGCTGGAAAATAACCTGCACTTAAACAGGCTGGCATACACCAGCCTGTTTAATCAGCTCGCTTAACTCAGCTCCCAACTATGAAGCTAAAATTAAGCAAGTTGCTAGTTACCTCCTAAAGTGATGCCCTTTTACGGGGCGCAAACACCAAATGGCAAGACTAAACAAAATAATAGCAAGCAGCGCCATCGCAGCCACATCTAGGCTGTAAGCAAAACCCGCGACGGCAGACCAAATCGCTACACCAATGTGCATCATGCTCATGGCCAGTGAGATGAGCACACCGCGATGTGCAGGCGAAAGCTCTGAAATATATGCCTGTAATGCCGGAGCACCAATGCCGCCAGCCAATGCCCAAAGTGTCATCAAAACGTATAACGGTATAAGAGAGATACCTTGATACCAATAAAGACCGCTACTAGCGATGAGGCAAACAACCAATGACGCACGCATGACCTGCCGTCCACTTTCAAAATGGGTTGCGAGTTTTGGCATCATCAAGTTTCCAGCAACACTCACTAAGCCTAATAAGGCATACAGTACACCAATAAACCACACTGACAGTGCTTGTGTATCTCGTAAATGCTGCCCAACCAAATTGAACAAACCAATACCACCACCTAAACCAATACACATGGTAAGTAACGCGCCAACAACACCGGGGATTTGCCATAGCTTGACTGATATCTTGGTGCCTTCTACAGCTTTGTCAT
The DNA here is from genome assembly GCF_041414765.1 of Pseudoalteromonas sp. DY56-GL79. NCBI lineage: Bacteria > Pseudomonadati > Pseudomonadota > Gammaproteobacteria > Alteromonadales > Pseudoalteromonadaceae > Pseudoalteromonas > Pseudoalteromonas sp. DY56-GL79. Next base: position 50,526 of record NZ_JANHZS010000013.1, read on the forward strand.
TTGGGAGCGCACTGCGGTTTACAGTAAGTAATAACGCCACAACCCAAGTAGCGATCCCGAGTGCAACAAAAGCCGCTCGCCACGACATTAAATGCGTTAAAAATGCGCCAAACGCAGGACTTGAGATCATGCCAAGGGTTAAGCCTGCTTGCACCCAACCGATCCGCTTTAGCGCATCTTCACCAGAGCTTGCCGCGATGGCAAATGCAACCGGTAGCATGCCAGCACTGGCAATCCCCGTGATCACACGAGCAACCAACCCCCACTCAAATGAAGTGACAAGCCCTGTCACGATGGAGGCACCACCAAAAACAACGATTGCAGGCAAGATGATAGCGCGGCGCCCTACTTTATCTGAGAGTGCCCCAAATAGCGGAGCCACAATCGCTAGGGCAACGCTGTAAGTGGTAATAAACAGTGTAACTCGCTCAGGCTTTACACCTAATTCGAGTCCAATAGGCTCAAGAATAGGCCCAAGCATCAGCTCATCGGCGCCAACTAAAAACGCAATAAAGGCAAGTAATAAAGTCAATAACATCTCTTCACCCCTTTTTTGCGCAGCAAACGTTTACCTTGCAAGTGTTCAGCAAAGCAAAAGAAATAAAGCCAACATTTAGCTTATCTTTGTACGAGTCACTACCTGACGTCATCAGGTCATTTAAAAGCAAATTCATTAAATTACATCCATAAAAAACGGGAGATCGGCTGTGATACCGACCTCTCGTTTCAAAAAAATTCGAAAACGTGTGCCACTGAATTTCGGGCACAAAAAAGCCGGCGATGAAGTATCATCGCCGGCTTCGTCTTTCCAATCATCAGATACACTGACGCCTCCCACCTTTATTCTGGTAGTCGCCAATGCCTCTGATGAAGATTTAGAAAGTAAGCTCCGAGCAACACTTCATCGTGTTAATGCACGGAGCAGAGCCTTCTAACAAAATTCTTAAATAGGATGTAAAACATCGTGGAAAGATCCAAATTAAAATCGTGCGCCAATTTATACGATGTCGATTAAGTAGTCAATAATCCAAATTGAGATACGTCAACGCAACGATGTGCTAAATAACTGCATCTACGGATTTCGTGTGAGCCGATTGAGCTCTGCAAAGGCCTTGTATTACAAAGCCTTCATCATACATAGCTGCGCCTCTATATTCCAACCTAAGTTACTACAATATGTGTTTCTCTGCGGTGGTAAAAATTGTAACTTTGTGTCGGTCAATACTTTAACTTCTATTTTTATTCCGTATCAATTTTTAGCAAGAAACCAGAAAACGTATTGTCGATCAGCTCTGTTTCTCCTGTCTCAAAATCCAGAAAGACGACCGTATCATTTTGTTTGTCAAAGCAAATGTAGTTGCCAAAGTTATCTATCGCGAAAGCAGCCAGTTTTGCGGAGATCTCAGAGACAGCTTGGTTTAACTTAATGATGTTTTCTACATCAGTGGGGTTAAATGACAAAAAGGACTTTATCGTTCTTTCTTGCGATGTACTGGTACTGAATACACTCACAGGAGGTCGACTGCCATTGTATTTCTTAACAAAGTCGATATAGGAATCGACAAAGTTGTAGCCTAATTTTTCTTGAGCGTCAGGAATGAGACCTTCCGCTGCCAAAGGTTTGATGTAACGCCATTCTTTCATTTTTAAAATCCTCTATATCAACGGTTTTCTTTTCCGCCGCCCCAAATGGCTTTGCCACCAGTATGACGGTTATTTTGATGATCTTCCGTGCTAATCAGCTGCATTTCGCCATACTCTTCACTGTGATGCCAAGTATAACCATCTGGGGTTTCACCATTCTCAATCTGCTCAAGCTGTTCATCGTTGAACTGCATTGCAAAATCAGGATCACTTTGAACCTTTTCTTTTAGCTCTTGGTTTGCAAATTTAGCTTGTTCAGAATCTGTCGCTTGGATCAGTTCCTCGGGAAGTTGTATATCAATTGCGCTTTCGAATTGAGGGAACACGCCTTCAACTTCAATGCCATTGACTTCAATTGTCCGGCGTACATATTCAACGCCATCTTCACCTATTTGACCTTCTTTACTTTCATTAATTGTTTTTATGTAAATTTTTCCATTTTCATCGATAGTAGCATTTTCAATTAAATTTTCTGAGCAGCCGAGTTTTTCTCGATAAAAGTCCTTTTCCTGTTGTGTCAAAGGTCGAGTTTCACTTTCTTTACACTCAAGCTTAAAGTCTGCCGTTTTCAAAATAGGACGGTCTAGTTCACTTAAATCGATATTTACTGGGTTAATATGCTCTAATGTTTTTGACAGCTCGGGTTGAAGCTTATCTGCAATCTCTTTTGGTATAAATAAATCCTTCATAATGCAACGTCCGTCTTAGCAAACTGTCTCCACTCTGAGTAGAGTTTCATGTATATCTCTCCATTCGGGACTAATGATCTCAGTAAAGGCTGGATGATCATAATCACTTGCTCCTGAGCCGCATTGTTAAACTTCTCCAATACCAGCATTTGGAGACGAGAATGTATTTGTTCTACGTTCTTTGCCTTACAAATAACGCTCTCTAACTGATGTTTACAATCCAACAAATGAGGTACTAAAAATGCAAAGTCGCGGAAAACAAGATCTGTCAGACCAGAACGCAAATACTGTCTGAGTCGAACTTTCATTGTCGTTGGCAAATTACTTCGGAAGAGAGTTTCTGCCAATTGCTCCCCATTCGTTTCTGACTCCACTTGATTGTATTCACTCAAAAGATGAGTGACTAAATTAAAGCGAAACGACATTTCACTCATCGTGTTAGTTGGCACTGCTTGATACTGGTAGGAGCTTTCTTGCCCAGAAAAACGGCTGACTTTACATAATACAGCTTCGAGCCATTCATTCTGATACACCACCGCAACCCCTCGAGGCAAGCGGGCCATTTCGTCAACTTGCTCATCCGTTAGTGCTGCAGATTTCCCTGCCAACAAGCGGTCTGCTTCATCTGGCAAACGCATCAAGATTTTCGTGTTGGTATTGCGGATAGCTGAAATATGTACCGCTGACGGTGATTGATCCGCGATGATAAAGCCTTCGCCATACGTTCGCATTTCTGCGATGGCATTCGACAGCATTTCAACTGATTTCTCCGCAACGCTGCCGCCTTCTGCTCCCCCTGTTGATTGGTTTGCTCGCAAGATATTGTGAGCTTCTTCCAACACAGTAATGTGTTTGAGAGGCTGGTTCATGAGCATTTGTTCAGCACGGTATTCACCAAGTCGAATGATTAACAGCCCCATCAACAGCGATTTGGTTTCTTGCGACCCGACTCGACTCAAATCAATGATGACATTGCGGTCTAACAGGTCGGCATTGCTGATTTCATCAGCAGCAAAGATATGGCCGTTCAGTCCGTTAACCATTGATCGCACACGCGTGACTAATGCACCTGTATAGTTGCTCTTCATTTCGTCCGAGTAAGCCGATTGGGCGATGACGGACTCTAGCTGCATAAGCAAATCGGCAAACGTCGGGAACAACGGAGAACTGAGTGTTGACGTTGAGTCACGCAAATCCCACCCACAGGCCTCATAACTTCTCAGCACTGCATCTTTGAGAATGGCAGGCATTGCGGCATACATTGGCCAGCAGACGTTAAACACTTCAATCAAGCGATCCACATGCTCAAGGACATGGGTTTGTTCAGGGAAAGAAAACGGATTGATTTTCAGCAGTTCTGTAAATCGATCATTTGTGCCCAAAACACGCACATCTGGGCGATTTCCAAAGACGTGCTTGTACTCGCCCTTTGCAGGCTCAATGACCAAGAATGGAATGTCTTGTTGTATTGCTTGATCCAGTAGCGCGTAAACCGTATTGCTTTTGCCTGAACCTGTTGAACCAGTGATCAGGGTGTGGCTTGTTAGTTGGTCAAGGTCTAATTCCACAGTTTGTGGCAAGTCGGTCCATAAGTGACGTACTTGGCCCAATGATATAGTTCGCGAGTTTGTGCTAGTGACATCAGCATTCAGCGTCTGCACTTTCCGGCCAAATGCGGCGGTTTCTTGCACCACGACGGTAGATGTAGAACGACGAGGAAGGCTTAGCTGTAGCGCCATCTCCTTGCTCGATACCAAGGTAGCAGGAGTGAGGTAGGGGATGTGAGTATTCCCTGCAAAACTCGGTTCAAGTCGAGGGTGCATGAGCTGCCCCAGCCATTGTGTTATTGCATTGGCTTTTTTGCCGGTCCATGTGGTCAGAGCAAAATCTTCCATGGACGACTGAGTTCCGCGGGTGAGGCCCAAGAAAATGCTAGACAAAGCTTCACTGGAGGCTGCGCTGTCACTGACAAAGTAAGCGGTACTGAGCCAGCCACCGTGGCTTTTTGCCTCGTTGATACGATTTAGATGGTGGTCGACCTTCTCCAGCATATTCAAAATGCCTTTGTCCGCTGTCTCAAAACTCACTTGTTGTGTTGAGCCGTGGGTCTGCGTTAGGCCTTTGGTGTTGGTCGTGCTATGTGTGTCTGTTTCTGTTGTTGTGGTACTGGTTGCCGTCGACTGGTTAGTCGAATGACTGCTGCTTTCACTTGTTGAGGTAGATTCAGAGGAGCCGATTGTGTCTGTTGTTTGAAACATGCTCGCAACTTGCCCACCAACTTGTCCGCCAATCATTACCCCTAATGGCCCAGCGAAGATACCTGCTGCAGATCCTAGAGCCATGGCTCCCATTCCAATTATTTTATCCTTTTTGTTTGGCGAGGATTTACTTTCATTGGTGGTGTGAGAACGGGAAACCGATGTTGTTGTACTTTCACTGGTACCTGTTGTTTCGGTCAGCCCGAGGCTTTCTCCCAAAGAGTGGCTCAGTCCTTCGCTGATGCTGAGGTTAATAGCATCGCTGTCCTGAATGCCATAGCTGTATTGGCGATTTGACAGAGCGGAAAGCTGGGTCGCCACCTGCTCATATCCTGTACGTACGGTATTCAATGCTTGCATAGAAACGGGCTCAGCGAGGATCAGCCCCTCATAAGTGCGGTTTTCTGCCGCATCGATAAAACGCTCTAGCCCTTGCATAAAATGAGTCTGGTCTTCTGTAGAAAGACCAGGCACACTGCTGACTGCGGTAACTGTTTTACTCGAACTTTCTTCACTAAGTCCATTTAATAATGCATCTACCTGCGCACCGTTTAACGAAGTCAATTTGCTACCTGGGAAATGCCCTTTGAAGGTTTCTTGCAACAAATCTCCTGAGTTTTGGCCCAACATTTTCCCGGGATCACCACGTGTACCAATGTAGAGCAGTGTCTCGTTTCCATCAGATTTTAAGAAAAGGAACACTGAGTATCCCGCTGCTCCCAATGCAGTGTAAGCTGCGGTGGTACTTTCTAGCACCGATTGCTTGTTTTCCTGAATCAAACGTTCCACACGGAAAATGCGTACATCGCCACCACGGTTAAGTGGAAGGCTTTGTTGGTTTTCCACTGGCAACACATTGTAGTGTTTAAGTTCAGCAAGATAACTTTTGTTAACCAATGCATGCGCAGTAGATAGCGTCGTCAGCGCCTCTTGCTGTGCGGGAAGCAACTCGGTAAGAGAAGTAAGTTGTTCCCTTTCAGTCGTTGATAGATTCATTCTAAGCCCCACTAAACAATTACAGCCAGAATGACTAAGGCGATGGCTGCCACCGCACCACCAATCAACAACAAGGATTTCAGAACGTTGTTCTCAGGTTTAGACTCAGGGCGATAAGTGCTGCCCGTCGATGGTTGATCTCGATGCAGGGTCGATTGCTTCGGTGCGTGTTGTGGCGGAGTTTTCGGCAATGTTGCAGGTCGGGCGCCATCTTGTGCAATCGTAAATACATGCTCACGCACTGCGACCAAATGGCGAATGCGTTCCAAAGAGAAGTTGGAAGATGCATACACTTCTTGCATATGGTAATAGTCTTTGCTCCAACTAGTAGCGTCAAAATCCATCTTTTGGGAGTAGGCATTCTCTTCGTAGGTTACAAATAGATTTGGATGTTTAGAAAGAGTAAATGCAATAGCTTGACACAATGCGACAGTCGATAGACGTTTATCATTCATCTCCATGAACAATGCGACGCGTATGGTCGAAATGTCGTCATTTTCAATGCAATTGTTCAACGAGCGTGATGGAGTGAAGCCTGTTGAATCAACAGATGAAAAATCAGTGGTCATTGTGTTTTCCTTTGTACTTTTTGCTTCTTCGTGGCTTGTTGTCGAACTGGAGACGGGGTGGGAAAAACCAGCGATACCTCGTTCCGTTAAGTGACTTTTCACCTGAATAAGGTGCTCTAATCGTTCCAAACAGAAATTTTCTTCTGCCATATGGAGTTGCAAGGAAAAATAAGCCCCCCCCTCACGTTCCCATTTATAACTGTCTTCACTAATTGGATCTGTGGTGGTATTGGTTCGGTATTCTTCGAAAAGCGCGAGTTTGTCACCAGGCAGAGCTGACAATATTTGGCGGAGCAACTCCGCTTTAAAATCTCTGCTTTTTACAAAGTTGATGATTTTCGCTTTAAACTCTGCGGCTGTTAGATTTGGCGCAACAAGCTCCGTGGATGCTGTCATGGTATTTGGCCTCCAAAAACCCATTGATGTTCTCAGTGGGTCAGTAACGGGTTAAAACAGTAAGATGGCTTCCAGCTCTTGCTTGATAGCGCGAATCTCGTCGATATCAGTTTTTGCTTGAGCGATGGCGTTCTCGCGCTGAGTTTGGTTTTTAACTTTTTGTTCTAGATCGGCGAGAATGGCAGCAAACTTGGTGCTAAATTCGTCTTCTAAGAATGCGAGGTAGTTATCAATCAACTTGTCCTTATCCTCTCTGATGCGTTTGATGGCGTCGTCTTTTAAGGATACAAATTGGGCACGAATTGGGATAACCCGCTCTTTCCAAAGCTCTTGAAGATCAACGTATTCTTCTTCACTGTACACTTCCACTTCGCGGGTTCGCCCCCAAGAAAAAGGGTTGTACCACTTGGAATCTTTGACGGTTCTATAACCGCTTACCACTGACCTTTTGCTGATATCGCTTTGATTGAGTTCGATATCAAGAGAAATAGCAGTGATGCTGTGTTTTAGAGCCTGAAAGACGGGAAGCTCAAGTGTGCTGCTTTCAGGGAATAATGTAGCAATATGGTCTAGATACTCTTGATGTAACTTTTCCTTAATAACCTCTTGTGAGTGCACAAATGCCTGCTCGTATTCGTTGATAAATCGATTGAACTTAAATGTAATCTCACTTGAGGTCATGTCGAGCATGGATTCAGCGTCTCGGATAGTGCTGTCGCCATTATAATGCTCACCTAGTTCTTCGACCGTTGAAAAAGCTTGCTTTTCCAACATGTTCAAAGTGTCGTGGACGGCTTCTGGCAGGTCTCGACCTTCTTGTTTGAGTTGCTCTTTATAGGCTTGTGTATTGAAGCCCTGATCACGACGCGCTTTCAGGCTGTGAATTTCTGACTGCAGTATCGAAAGCGCTTGCTCATCAATCTCCAGTTGTTTGATTAACTCAGCCTCTTGCATTCCACGCTCGATAGCCGCAGACATGGCCAAATGCGCACGGTTTAGTCGCATTGGGAAACTGTATTTATTGATGTACTCATCGATAACAGCTTCAACACCCGGTAAGCCACTATTGAGCAAAGCACGCCACATGGTTTTGTCTTGCAACGCTTCATCATGTTGCGCTTTTTCCTGCATCGCAGACATTGCAGAGGTGCTTACCGACATATATTGCGGGAACGCCATGCTTGGCTCTTCGAGCAGCAGGTCGGCAATATTTGTTTTGTCGTTACGCTCTGCACGAGTTAATTCACCTTGCTTACGCAGCAGGTAGGCCATACGTGCGGACACAGGGAAGAGGTTAGGATCGTGAATGTCGTTCTTTTCGAGGTAGCTTTTCACGCGATTTAGCGCTTCTTCAATGTTCTCACCGCGTTCGGGGTCAAACATGTCCATCTTGTTTACCACAAACAGGAAACGGTCCTTACTTTGTTTACCGCCTTTGCTCATTGTGTCAGCAACAAGTCTTAGCAACAGAGCATCATCGTTAGTGCCCAACTGTGTTGCATTCAACACATAGATAATGAGTGGATTACGCTTTGAATCCTGGATAAATCCTAATGTCGTGCGCTGGTGTTCAGGATCTTGACTGTTATTCGGTCCTGGGGTGTCGGTCAGTACGAGACGGACATTGTTGTTTTCTTTGATCGCGCGGATATTGCCGTTCAACGCGATGGTTTTAGTTTCATTGTCATCGTTCCACGCCTTCATTGTTTCCAAGTCAACGGCGTCATTACACTCAATGCGATTGCTATTGCTGTTGAAACGTTCGCCGTAAAAAGCGTCGCCTTGGGTTTTGTTGTCGAAAATGTGGGCAATAGTCGCAGTGGTTGCTTCATTCGCTGCCGGCAGCAAGTCTTGTCCCAGCATCGCGTTAATAAAGGTGGATTTGCCTGAAGACATGGTGGCGACCACATACGCGTCAAAATCATTGTTCAATGCATCTTCGAAGTCTTGCTTGGCTTTTAAATCGCTATTCGCTAGGTAGTCGGCAAACTTTGATGACTCTTTGCTGACACGTGTCATTAGCGATTTGATTTTTTCCAGTCGCTCTTCAGCAGGCGATACAGGATTGAACTTCAGCTCAACACACATGCCTTTTTGGATTGCATTGTTGGCAGCTTCTTTAATGTCATTGAAATCCGATTCTACGCCGGTGAATTCAATAAAGAAGTCTTTGCTGCCGTTAAAAAGCGCCTGCAAGTCATCAAAAATCTGTTCTACCCACAGTTGGAGGCGCTTAGCGCTATATGTCGTGATGTTGGAGCTTTCAGATGGTGAGTGACCATTAATGAGAAATTCGGTTTCTACTAAAAATGGGTTATGTGTTATAGCAATGTGATTCATAGTAAAGTGTCGTTTTTATATGAGATAAATTGTTTTAGTCAGGCAGTATTTACGCTGCGCCCATGATGAGAGCGTTCACCGTGCTTAAGCCGGTGTAGTCAACGAAGGCATTCAGCTCTTCTTTGCTCATCGCGGGGAATTTTCCTTTCGAAATTCTTGCGAGCCTTTTTCGCACATTCTTTTTCAGCATTTGGGGAGCGGCAGCCGCACTGTTGAAGTGGAAGGGTTTTTCTCGAAAACGCTCTAATTCAGTGCGGAGGATATTTCGCTCGGCGCGCCCAAGATCAAGGTGATTGAGCGATTTTTTCGCTATCAATGCAGACTGTGCCATGAGCGGTATGATCTTGGTTTTCTTGTAGCCCAGACCTTCCAGATATGTGCGCGCGAGAGACACATAATGCTTAGCGGTCTCGCCTTTTTCTTCATCTAGAGCGTCTACTTTATTCAATGCAAAGATGATGGATTGTTTTGGATTGATTTCTCGTATCGTGCGAATGATCTCCGCATCATCTGTTGTGCCGAGTTGCGTGGCATTTAGCACGTAAAGAATCGGACTTTTCGGGTAAGTCTTTATCGCACGAATAAACTGTTCCTTGTGGCGGTCGTCCCTACTGTTATTCGCTCCTGGAGTGTCAATCAGGGTGTAGCCTGCCAACATTGAGTGTAATTTGCTCCCCGAATGAGGAATGACAACATCAAAAGCACTGATTTCATCCGAACGGTTCCATGCTCTTATTTGTTCTGCGCAAAGTGTGTTGCTCGATGCAACGATGGAACCTGAGTGGGAATAAGCCTTTGCGCCCGGCTTCGCCCTCGTCTTCGCACCAACGGTTATACTTGCGACTTTGGCTGTCGTCGCTTCATTGCCAGCTGGCAGTAATTCTTGACCGAGAAGTGCATTAATAAGGGAAGATTTTCCTGCACTCATAGAGGCTGCAAAGAGTATATATTTCGTTTTGTTTTTCATAACACTGCGCTTTCAATTTCGCTACTTGTTTGGGCTATCCAGGACGTTAGATTTTCTCGGATATAGCCATCGAGTTCACTCGGGGAGATAACGCGAATATTGGGTATCCAATATTGAATAATCGGAACTATTTGGTTGTACTGCCATGCAGAGGAGGAAATGACGAGTGAGCCGTCCTGTCGCTTCTCGATGATTTTTTGTTTTGGTAGAAGGACTTTGCGTTCAAAGTAAAACGCAACATCTCGCGACACTTCCAATGTTACGTTAAAAATAGGGTGTCCAAACCAAATAGTGTCTTGTTCTTTGATTTTCTCGACAACTGACGGGTCATAATCGAAGTGCTCTTTTTGGACACACACGAACTTGATGCGTGCAAGAGAGAAAGTCTTTAATACACCTTCAGACATGGCTGCTAAATACCAACTGCCGTGGCTATAAACCATGAGGTATGGCGAGACTGTTCGTGATTTTTCTTTGTATAAGAAGCTAACGGTCTGTCTATTTTTAATCGCAGTCTCAAAGGAACTATGAAGCGATGATATAAAATCCACCTCAAGAGATTGTTCTTGAAAGTGATAACAGTCACTGGTCGAGTCATTAATAATACGACGAAGAAACTGAGCAGCTTTCAGTGGAAACGCTTTTTTAAGTCCAATGGCGTCAATTAAGCGGACAAGATCTTTTTCGTTATATTGGCCTTTAGCGGATGCCGAAAGTAGGTAATTGCCTGTATCAGGACAACGTTCGAGTATAGCACACAGCCGATTAAAATCTCGGCGAATTGTTTTAGTGCTGACTTGATACTTTTCAGCCAACTCATCAATATTTAGTGAATGCCCAGCATAAGCCATGGCAGTGATATCAGCTAAACGATTTGCAAGAATATTGCTCTTCATAAAATTTGAATCTAGTCCCTTACTTAATATTACGTATGTTACAGCAGAATTGAGACAGGTTGTGTCTTTTGGAAAGTCTAATTGTTCATTTTTCTCTGTTTAGTTTTAAGACAGAGGAATTTGCTCAATACTAACCACCAATTAATAAGTCAAAGACATTGGCTATTATTAAATAATAATATTTTACATTCGACGCAGATCTCAACCCATTTTGGTAACTTTGAGATCATCTCTTTGCCAAGGGATGATCTGGGTTTAGTTGCAATAAGTCCCAGCGGTTGCCATAGAGATCTTCAAATACAGCAACCGTGCCATAATCTTGCTCTTGTGGCTCGCGAATAAACTGAATACCAATAGACTTCATGCGCTCATAATCACGCCAGAAATCATCTGTATTTAAAAATAAAAATACCCGCCCACCAGCTTGATCACCAATAAACTTCTGCTGCTCTGGTGTAGAAGCTCTGGCAAGTAGTAACGCCGTACCATGAGAGTTAGGCGGTGCCATCACCACCCAGCGTTTATCTTGCTCAGGTTGATAGGTGTCTTCTATTAATTCAAAACCTAGTTTATTGACGTAGAAGTCGATGGCCTCATCGTAGTCTTTGACGACGAGCGCAATATTGACAATATTTTGTTTCATGATGAGGGCAACCCATAGCCTCTTGCCATAAGCGCAGCAAGTAACGGTAAAACTAAAAGTAACAGCATTTCTAGCCTTTTAATGACGATGATGCGCTGGGGCACAGACAAATTAGCTGCTGTTGTATTACGGTGCTTCAATAAAAACACAGTCGGAATGATAGATAACAAAGCGATTAACAAAAATAGTCCGACTTTGGCATGGAAAATCGGGTTTTTAGTATAGAATTCACTGGGCTTGCCAACTGCAAACCATAGCGTTAATCCTGCGCCAAGGGTTACAAGCGCACTGACACCATACAAGCCATCAACTACCGCTAACCGCTTAATGCTCTGACTACTCATTGATTTGGAGAGTAGTATGTTTTCAATCGCGAGCGTTGATGCCAAAAATAAAATACCGATAAAGTGAATATATCTAACGACTATCTCTTCCATGCTATGCCCCAATTGTTATTTTAGTTCTGATAAAGTGTGTTGTTTTCTTCTAAAAAGTTCACCAAAGGTAAAAACAGAGGCTGCGGCAATTTATCAAGCGAAAACCACTGCCATTGTTTGCATTTATTTGGCTCTTTAACTTCTGCATTATGAGTATCGCACCTTGCCATGACAAACAGAGTGACATAATGTTTCTGCTCATCGGCAAAATAATCATTAGTAAAACCCAGCTTTTCAACGTTTACAACATCTAGCCCCGTTTCTTCATGCACCTCTCTTATTGCGCATGCCTCAATGTCCTCTCCATACTCTAAATGGCCACCCGGCGTTGCCCAAGTATGTGCGCCATGAGCACCGATGCGCTCACCAAGCAAAATTTTATTATCGTGCATTATGACCACGCCAACCCCGACGCGCACAACTTGATCCATCATTTTTCCTTACCATTATTTATTGACTACTAGGTAATCATAACTTAAAGAATCCATGTAGTTCAGCTTACAAAGTTACAACACCCGGTTAAAACAATTTAGTTACATAAAAACCACAAAACTCAAAAGTTTGACATCATTGCAAAAACATGAAAATGTGATTCGACCCAATTGGATAAGGTGGGTAAATAAACTTAAAATAACATATTGATAACTAAGGAATAAGTAATGAAATTAAAAATAAAAAAGACAAGCTTGAAATCGCTTTCATCTCAGTCGCTTCAGCTTAACCTTGCTCAAACACCAAATATCGCGGGAGGGAAGCAAGAGTACAACAACCGCCCTCAAGCTGTCGGAACACGTGTAGATTGCGTATCTGTTGCGGTTCACCTTCCTTGTGTGATTATGTAAAGTACGATTTTTGTACTTTTTGTATAGAGACTGACAAGGCCACATCCGTGGCCTATCTATAATCATTCTTAAAATCAGTGGTGTAACCTAAGCTGCTTGCTTAGGACCTATTACCGCTATATTAAGCCCGCCAAGATTTCAAGCGCATGTTTTCTATCACTTAGCTCGTATAAATCGTTGGTAAAAATAAACTCATCGACCGCTAACTCACGTTTAATCATGCTGAGTTTATGATGAACCGTCGCGGGACTACCAACAACAGATAGCCCTAAAAAGCTTTCGACTTGCATTTGCTCTTGGGCATTCCACAGCCCCTCCATCGAGTCAACAGGGGGTTTCAACCACAATGGCTGACCTCGCATCAACGCTAAGATACGCTGTTTTGACGTGGTAGCTAAATACTGCGCTTGCTCGTCGGTATCCGCTGCAACTACCGGTAAACCAAGCATTACATAAGGTTTATCTAATACCTCTGATGGTTGAAAATCGCGACGGTAAAGCGCAATAGCATCATGCACGAATCGTGGCGCAAAGTGGCCCGCAAATGCATAAGGTAAACCTCGCTTTGCGGCGAGCTGGGCACTGTATAAACTTGAACCTAGCAACCAGATCGGTACCTTAGTGTTTTCGCCCGGAATGGCACGCACCGAGGAGCGACCATCATAAGGCCCGAGCAAGGTTTGTAATTCAGCGACTTCGTCATCAAATTGTTCTGCACGTCTGTCATCGCGACGCAGTGCTTGGCTGGTAATTGGATCGCTGCCTGGCGCGCGCCCTAACCCCAAGTCAATACGCCCTGGATACAGGCTTTCTAACGTCCCAAACTGCTCAGCGACGACTAGTGGCGGATGGTTTGGCAACATCACTCCACCCGCCCCCACCCGAATATTGTGAGTGTGTCCGGCAATATGCCCTATTAATACGGAGGTTGCTGCGCAGACAATGCCACGCATATTGTGATGCTCAGCCATCCAAAAGCGTTTAAAACCGAGTTCATCCGCTTTTTGCGCATAAGCTACGCTGTTAGCGAGGGTTTGTGAAACGGTATCTTGCTCTTTCATCGGGCTTAATTCGAGCAAAGAAAATGGCATGTTAGCAAGTGAAGTCATAACAATCCTTAACGGTTTGAGTTACACCATAGAGTAAGGGTTGCAGCATCCATTTCAATCCGAAATCCCGCACTACATTGTTGCTGATTTTCGACTATCGCTATGTTGCAGATAAGAAGCCTGCTTCACCTGTAATTTGATGACTAGGCAATTAGGCTAACCCTGTATTTGAGGTAAAATTCTTTAGTTTCGTGGTGCGTAAGCGCAACATAGCAAACACATAATAATCCACATAAAACCAGCTTTTGCCTGCTAGACTCATAAAAAAATGACTTGGAGCAACATCTTATGAGAACCGCAATCCTGTTTATTTTATTTACTTTTAGTAGCCAGTTATTAGCAGAAACGGACACAACTAAAATCAATAAACTGTTCGACAGCTACATGAGTAAATACAACCATTATCTGCAAACTGGTGATTTACCAACCAGCCCTCAACTGTACACAGATACGCTTATGTTAATGTCATCACGTTCAAAGCCGAGCGTGATCACGCAAACGCAAATGAATAAACAGGTGCAAGTATTCTTAACACGCCTAAAAGAACAAGGTGTCAGTCACGTAAAATGGAGCAAGGTCAGTATTCATTTTCTTGATAAAAATATTGCGTTGGTGAGCAACATCGCTGAGCGATACACCCAATCAGGCGCACTTTTTAATAAAGTAGGCGCAAGCTATTACGTCTATTTAGTTGATGGTGAATGGAAAATATCTGCGTTCGCTGTACATGATGCGAAAAACACTTTACTTTAATTGCATCTAAACTTTGGTGTTGTAGGCATGGAAAACTGGGATGACTTTCAATTACTGCTTGCCTTAAAGCGCGCCAATACACTCAGAGGTGCAGCCAAAGTTCTCGGCGTAAACCACACGACGGTATCTCGCAGGCTACATGTTTTAAATCAACGCTTTAGTCTTGATATATGCATGCTTTCGCAAGGCAAAGTCACGTTTTCTGAATTGGGACTGCAGCTGCTCAGTGCCGCTGAAAATATGGAAGCCTGCCTTGCCCCTCACTTAAGCCAAATTAACACTTCGGTTAAGCAGTTAAAGCAACAAATAAACCTATCTATCCCCCCAGCGATTTTGCAGTTTGTCTTGTTAGACGAATTACATGAATTTCAGCAAAACAATCCTTACCTCACGCTGTCGATAAATACTACCTATGCACTTTCCAATCTAGAGAAATCAGAGGCCGACGTTGTGATCCGAGCTTCTCACGTTCCGGATGAGCACTTAGTTGGTCACCGGCTATTTCCGATTTCACTTGGCTACTTCATGCATAAAGACTATCTCGATAAACGCACGAGTGAAAACGTTTCTTGGATAACCGCCAGCGTAACAGAAAGACCGACTTGGCTACTTGATACGCCCTATCCAAACGCCCCAATTTCTCTATCAATCGAAGATTTAGTGCTGCGTCATCAGGCTGCATCCAAAGGGCTTGGTATGATCAGAGGGGCGCATTATATTGCAAGGCATTTTCCTAATTTAATCGAATTTGCACCAGCGAGTGAACACTATGCAGATTTATGGATCTTAACCCATCCAACAAAAAAATCCTTACCCAACGTCAAGCGGCTTATCAGCTTTTTACTTAAGGCTATGCGCAGTAAACAAATACTGATCGACTGCGCAAAATAACATTTTCCACGTTAGTTTAAAGCCTGTCCACTTTATTCAGCCAACCATTTGTACATAACATAGCTATCGACCAAACCCAGCCTAGGATGCTTGTAAGCCTTGGGAATAGTGCCCACAATGGTAAAACCAAGCTTTTGCCAAAGTTTAATCGCCAGTTCATTGGTCGATACCACGCTATTAAATTGCATGGCTTCGAACCCCAGCGCTAACGCTTGTTGCTGGGAATGTTCACACATCAGCCGTGCAATTCCTTTACCACGAGCCAAACTCGACACCATGTAACCACAGTTACATATATGACTGCTCGGGCCCTGTGCATTTTGTTTTAAGTAGTAAGTGCCAAGTACCTCACCGTGTTCAACAAATACATAGGCTTTGAGCGGCGTTTCGCACCAAAGTAAAAATGCCTGCTCCATACTCATGGTTGAGTCAAATGCATACGTTTCTTGCGCTTGGATCACTTCTGAAAATGTTGGCCAAAACGACTCAAAATCATCCCGAGTTATCTCTCTTATCATCTCTCTACCCGTGTATTCGACTATATGTGGATCACGATTGAATATACCCACTCAATTGAATTTGCGCCAGTTTTGAATTACGTCCTCGGGGTAGGTATGTTTCCATGAAAGTCGAGATAAAGCTGCTTTAAGTTGGTTGGGAGCAGCGGCCATCCTAAATCTATACCTCGTTGGGTTGCACGCCAAAAGAGATGCTCCACATAATACGCATCAATAAAATTGCACAGTGGCGGACTTGCGTTAGTTAGCTTGTTGTTTATATAGTCTAGATATGCCGCTGCGGCCTCTAACTCACCGTTGTTAAAGGCATAAGTAGTCAGGTTTGCAAATGCTTCCATGCGAAAGCTTGTTGCGCAATTTTCATGCTCGGCCATCAAAGGAACAACTTCAGGAAATAAGAGTTGGATCTCTTTGATAAGTCTTTTAATTTCAATTTTTGCCAAAGGTTGATAGCGCTTGATAAAACAAAACTCGAACAACTTTACCAAAAAAAGAACGCATTAACAGCGCCAGCTTTTTAATTCACCGCCATATTCACAGCCATCACTAACAGCAGCACCGCAAATACCTTTTTAATCGTGGCAACAGGCAAGTGATGCGTGGCTTTAGCCCCCATTGGAGCCGTAAACCAAGACGTGCACACAATCCCAAAAAGGGCTGGTAAATAAACAAATCCGGCGAAACCATCCGAGAGTGCAAAGTGCGCACTGCCCGAGCTAATGTAGCCAACAGAGCCAAAAAGCGCGATAACAATGCCACATGCAGAAGCGCATCCTATGGCCTTTTTCATATCAACAGAGAAAAACGTCAACAGCGGTACCAGAAGCGCTCCACCGCCAATACCTATCATTGCGGATAAACCACCGGTGATCGTCGTTAATACCGTAAGTATGCCTTTATTTGGCAACTGCCTTTGGGTTGTGCTCTCATTTTTGCTGCTATAAAACATTTTTATTGCTATCAATACCACGCTTACTGCAAATACAATACGCACTGCGTTTTCGGGTAACAGCGCAGCCAAAAAACCACTGATAAGCGCGCCTAGTGCAACGCCCGTCATTATCCACGGCGCTACATCCCACGGTACATTGCCATTTTTATGATGCGCGATTGCCGATGAGGTAGAAGTAAATAAAATGGATGCCAGCGATGTCGCTACAGCGGCTATGACCACTTGCTCCGGTGGTAACACGTTAAAATACAGTAAAATACTGCTAAGCACCGGAACAATAACCAGCCCACCGCCAATACCTAACAACCCGGCTAAAAAGCCGACAACACTACCGAGTAGTGCACAATACACAAACAACAATATCAACTCACTCATTCCACTTATCTCTTCTTTTCATTGAGGCGCAATCACTTAAGTGAGCAATATGGGCGTTGCTTTTAGCCTTTCTGCCACCTAAGCGCTGGCGAGTATAACAACATAACGCTTTGCCATTGGTGCTTTTGGCTTAGATAAGCCTTGAATATTCCTCACGTTTTACTTGAAACAAATGCAACTTAGACATTTAGCAGTCTAGACTTTCAGATTTCCAGTGAATTTTACTCTACAATTGCTCATATTTTCTGCATATGCGACTCAATAAGCGGCATCTATTTTTGTAACTCATGAATCAGACTCATGTTTTATGTGAAATAAAACCGTTTTTCTTCATCTTATGATCCACGTATAAATCTCACATCACTTAATGTTCGGCACTGTCACTGCGTCCCCGTGGATACCTGTTTACCGCAGTGAAACGTAATTACCGAGCGCGTTAGCATTAGAATTGGATACCTGAAGAACATGAATAACGAGTTTACTTTCACTATTAAGAGCATTCGTCTTGACGAAAATTACCATCCGTCAAACAGCACGCGGATCACCACTAACTTTGCTAACTTAGCAAGAGGCGAAAGCCGCCAGCAAAACTTACGCAATGCCCTAAAGATGATTGATAATCGCTTTAACGCGTTAGCTAACTGGGATAACCCAAAAGGCGATCGTTATTCTGTTGAGCTTGAGATAGTCTCAGTTGATATGGATATTGCAGGTAGTGGACAAACTTTCCCGTCAATTGAGGTGTTAAAAACCAATATCGTTGACCACAAAACCAATGAACGCATTGAGGGAATTGTTGGTAACAACTTCTCATCTTACGTACGTGACTACGACTTTAGTGTGCTATTGCTTGATCATAATAAAGATCAACCTAAATTCAGCATCCCAGCTAACTTTGGCGACTTACACGGTAAGCTATTTAAATACTTTGTCGATTCAGAAGCTTACAAGAGTCACTTTAGTAAGCCACCGGTGATTTGCCTAAGTGTATCGGATAACAAAACCTATCACCGCACTGAAAATCAGCACCCGGTACTTGGCTTTGAATATCAGCCAAATGAGTCATCATTAACTGAGCAATATTTTAAAAAGATGGGCTTACAGGTGCGCTACTTTATGCCACCAAATAGCGTTGCACCTTTGGCTTTTTACTTCTTTGGTGACTTACTGAATGACTACACCAATCTGGAGTTGATCAGCACCATCAGCACCATGGAAACATTCCAAAAGATCTACCGCCCTGAGATTTACAACGCCAATGCGGTTGCAGGCAAGTGCTATCAGCCAAACTTGAAAAACCTAGATCACTCATTAACACAGATTGTTTATGACCGCGAAGAGCGCAGCCAGTTGGCGATTGCACAAGGTCGATTTGCCGAAGAGCATTTTATCAAGCCTTACCAAAACGTGCTTGAACAGTGGTCTGCAAATTACGCTTTATAATCAACGGGAATATGGAACAGCATTTATTATGAAAACACTATTACCAACGTCTACTGCTGGCAGTTTACCTAAGCCCGCTTGGCTTGCTCAACCAGAAACCCTGTGGTCACCTTGGAAACTAGAGGGCGATGAGCTTATTGATGGCAAAAACGATGCGCTACGTATTGCTTTGCAAGAACAACAACTTGCAGGGATTGATATCGTGAGTGACGGCGAGCAAACCCGTCAACACTTTGTAACCACTTTTATTGAACACCTAAGCGGTGTGGACTTTGAGAAGCGTCAAACGGTAAAAATTCGCGACCGCTATGATGCCAGTGTTCCAACCGTGGTTGGCCCAGTATCTCGCCAAAAGCCGGTTTTTGTTGAAGATGCCAAGTTTCTACGCAGCCAAACAGACAAACCTATCAAATGGGCATTGCCAGGTCCGATGACGATGATAGATACGCTGTATGATGACCACTACAAAAGCCGTGAAAAGCTAGCGTGGGAATTTGCGAAGATCCTGAACCAAGAAGCCAAAGAGCTGGAAGCTGCTGGAGTCGATATCATTCAATTCGACGAACCTGCTTTTAATGTATTTTTTGACGAGGTCAACGATTGGGGCATTGCGGCGCTTGAACGTGCTATTGAAGGACTCAAATGCGAAACCGCTGTGCATATCTGCTACGGCTACGGCATTAAAGCCAACACCGATTGGAAAAAGACCTTAGGATCAGAATGGCGTCAATATGAAGAGGCGTTTCCTAAGCTACAAAAATCCAATATCGATATCATCTCTTTAGAGTGCCATAACTCTCACGTGCCAATCGACTTGTTAGCGTTGATCCGTGGTAAAAAAGTGATGGTTGGTGCGATTGATGTTGCAACCAACACCATCGAAACGCCAGAAGAAGTTGCCAACACACTACGCAAAGCGCTTGAATTTGTTGACGCCGACAAACTCTACCCATGCACTAACTGCGGTATGGCACCACTTTCTCGTGAAGTGGCAAGAGGTAAGCTCGCTGCATTGAGCGCAGGAGCTGAACTCGTGCGCCAAGAGCTATTAGCCAAAAAATCAGCTTAATCAAGCTAGATTAATAATAACGCTAGCAGCTAAATAAAACTTAAATTATGTGCCGCCTTCAAGGAATGATAGCGGCGCAGCTTGAGCGGCTTTCCATCATTGGTGAACACTCATTTTTTCAGATAACTTGCGCGCAGATAACTTACGGACACTCACTTCAAACATCCGCAACTTTCACCTGATTTCACACAACAAACAGCCAGTCACTCCCATTTTATTTGACACATCGAGTTTTTATTTCGTTCCATCGCGTATTAGGTGACATTGAATTGCACCTGAATAACTATGTAGCCCTAAATAAAAATTATATAGAGGGTGGCATTATGCCTTTTGGATTGAAACGGACGCTCATTTGCACTTTACTGGCTTGCGCTGCATTGCCAACAGTCGCACAGACTGAGGTGGGATTACAGGCTAAAGACATTTTTGAGCTGGAATATGCAAACGACCCGCAAATATCACCAGATGGTACTCAAGTGGTATATGTGCGTAACAGCAATGATGTAATGAAGGATGCTAAGCGACAAAACCTGTGGCTGGTCGATACTAAGTCAGGCGCACAATCGCCACTCTTTTCTGATGAAAACAATTACAGTCAGCCTCGTTGGTCGCCAGATGGTAGTAAAATCGCCTTTGTGAGCAATGTATCTGGTAGCACACAAATTCATGTGCATTATCTTGCTCAAAACCGTACGGCACTACTTACACAGTTGCAATCTGGGATCAGTGGCTTAACTTGGTCACCAGATGGCAAATGGTTGGCTTTTAGCCAAAAGGTTGCCGAAAAGCCAGCGGTCATTGCCAAAATGCCAGAAAAACCAAAAGGCGCGAAGTGGTCCGATTCTGCCATTGTTATCGACAAAGCCTACTATCAAGCTGATGGTAGTGGCCTTATCAAACCCGGCTATCGCCAGATCTTCGTGTTACCGAGTGAAGGCGGCACGCCACGCCAATTAACCTCTGGTAATTATCACCATAGTGGGAAACTCGCGTGGCGAGCAGACGCAAAGGCGATTGTGTTTTCCGCAAACCGCATTGCAGACTGGGAATACAAGCGCCTAGAAGGCGACTTATTCGAAGTTGATTTTAACCGTAATATCACCCAGCTTACGTCGGCTCCTGGTCGTGAGTACGCACCTAGCTTTTCCGAAAATGGGAAAAAGCTGGCTTATCTTAGTGCATCGAATGCGCTTAACCCTTACCGTAATAGCAAACTGAATATTATGGATTGGCAGGACAAAACCTCCCACATGATTGCCAAAGACTTCGACCGCTCAATCCAAGACCCAACTTGGATTGGCAGTGATAGACTGGCGATGACTTACGATGACCACGGAAAGCGAAAGCTCGCGAGCATCACCACAAAAGGCAAAATTACCGACATCACAGATACGCTCTCAGGCACAACCCTTGGTCGCCCTTATCTAAGCGGTGAATTTAGTGCTAACTTTGATGGGGAAATTGCCTTTACGCAAGGTTCGAGTGAGCGCCCTGCTGACATCGCAATCACGACAAGAAAAGGCAAAGTAGCGCAATTAACCCGCCTTAACGAAGACCTACTTGCACATAAAACCCTTGGAAAAGTGCATGAGATCACCTATAGCTCATCGTTCGACGGGGAGAAAATTCAGGGCTGGTATATTACGCCACCAAATTTTGACCCAAAAAGACAATATCCATTACTACTAGAAATTCACGGTGGCCCACACTTAGCCTACGGCCCCCATTTCTCAGCAGAATTACAGCGTTATGCCGCCGAAGGTTATGTGGTATTTTACGACAATCACAGAGGCAGCAGCTCTTACGGCGAACGCTTTGCGATGTTGCTCAAGTACAAATACAGCTCGAAAGAAGACTTTGCCGATCATAACTCAGGGGTAGACGCTATGCTTGAGAAAGGCTTTATCGACAAAGATAATCTGTTTATTGCTGGCGGTTCTGCAGGTGGTATCGCAACAGCCTACGCAATTGGCTTAACTAACCGTTTCAACGCTGCTGTTGTCGTAAAGCCTGTGATCAACTGGCTGAGTAAAGTGCTTACCGCTGACAGTGGCCTTGGTCAAATTCCAACGCAATTCCCAGGTATGCCATGGGAGCATATGGAACACTATTGGCAGCGCTCACCGCTTTCGCTCGTTGGCAACGTAACCACACCAACCATGCTAATGACGGGTGAAGAAGACTTGCGCACGCCAATGGCCGAAACTGAACAGTTCTACCAAGCGCTTAAGCTACGTAAAATTGACTCTGTACTGGTCAAAATTCCAGGTGCGCCACATGGAATTGCAGGCCGTCCTTCTCGGATGATCAGCAAAATCGAGCACACGCTCGCTTGGTTTGAAAAGTACAAGAAGTAAGGAAAAAAGCCGCGTAAAGCGGCTTTTTTCATAAATCGACCCATTTTCAATCTGAAGCTGAAGTTTAGCTTAAAAAGCTAACTCAATGTTTTTAAAATCAGCGAGAGCGGGTCCGTAATTTCGACTAACTGATAACTTTATAAATCTAGTCAAAATAGTTAAATCCAACCGCATTCCAAATCCAAAATGCATAAATAAAACTTAAGCAACTCAGTGTAAAAATCACATAGTGTATTTTATAAAACCAATACAAATCACTCATGCGCAACATGATTGGAAGACTTAGCACTTTCAAAAAGGTCGTGAGAACGATTGCAATCACCAAAGACAGTAGCAGCTTTACCTCTACGGTGGGAAAGCTTGCGTGAAATTGATATTCATCAAACACAATACCGGCATTCATTAAAATAAAGCCCAGCACCGCTGCAAGTATCATACTTGAGCTAAAACATGCCAACTTTTCAAGTTGGTCAAGCCTTTTGCTTTTGCGAGCTCGAACAAAACTGAACAGCAAAGTGGATATAGATAACAACGAAGCTATCGCCAACGCCAAGTTGAAGAAAAGTGGGCTTTGTAAGAAGCTTACTCGTTCATAATCGCCAGACCACATACTCGCCGAAAAACGATTTACCTTCCCAGTCCCATCGCGATAAAAGTAAAAAATAGGCGCGTCTCGAGCTCCGGCTTGAAAGACGTCCGCTTCAAGGTGCTTCAGTTTTATTTTATTCCCTGCAACCATCATAACTAACCTATTTTGGTCATCAATGGCTATCTCAGCCGCCGCATCTAATGCGGCCAGTTTTTCCAGTTGAGTATACGAACGACGAGTACTCAGAAATGTTCCTGTATAATCTTCAAAGTTTGGTTGGCTAACTTGCTGTTTTAAAACTTGCGTGTAGATGTTTGCTTGGGAAGATGTGCTGAGCTGCGACGGCTTTACAGATCTTATCGACTTGTTGCGATAAAATTTATTCAATATCGCAGTCGGTAAAGCCTCAACAAAGTGTGCCCCGCTACCCAACACGTTAGTTGAAACAAAAATGCCCAGTTGAACTTCAGGAAAGATCATCATGTTGGCGGCAAACGTCTGTGTGGCACCAGAGTGATGACGCCGCTCATAACCCTTAAGCTTGCCATCAAACATGCCATGAGCAATCCCTGTCGCCAGCGGTCTATCGTCGTATAGTCGATGTATCATTGTTTTTTGGGTGGTTGGCTGCACGAACAGGTTGTTGTCACCCATCAGAGCTGACATATAAAGCGCCATATCATGTGCAGTTGCAGAAATGGCCCCCGCACCACCTACATGCCCAATAAATTCAAAAGGTTTGGCGATATTATTGCCTTGTCTATCCCTAAAATACCCCGTTGCAAGCTGTTGTTGTAGCTCAGGTTTCATCGCAGTTAAGGCTGCACTGGTTTTTACTGGCTCTCGTAATGTCGTGTTTTGCATACCCAGTACAGAAAAAATATGTTGCTCCATATAAGTCGCTAAATCCATACCCGACTGCAACTCGACCAGATAACCAAGCAAAGCAAAACCATAGTTGGAATAGGATACATTAACACCCGGTGGCCAAATTCTCTTGGGCATATGTGTTGCGAGATATCGCTCTGTACTGAGCATTTCTGAGGCACTTTCAACGAACAAGTTACCGGCATCCGCTTCTTCAAAACCCGCTCGATGACTTAATAGGGCACGGATTGTAATAGGCGCTTTAAAGGTGTCAGGTATTTTAAATTCGCTCAGATACTCATTGATATCAGTATCTATAGATAGTTTACCCTGCTCCACCAGCTGCATCACTGCAAGTGCGGTCATTGTTTTGGTGATAGAACCGATGCGAAATAATGTTTTATTCGGTTTAACCATAGCTTGGCTGTATACATCAGCAAATCCATAGCCTTTGAGTAATACAACCTCACCGTCTTTGACTATAGTAACCGCGACTCCTGGCAGGTTATATTGCACCATGGCTTTTTTGACCCAGTCATCAACGTAAGTCCGTAGCCCTTTTAAATCTGGATTTTCCAAGGGCGCTTGTACATCGCTAACTGCGCTATCACGCAACAGCTGTGGGCTGTGATTACCCCACGCTTTCGCGTTAAAAAATACGCCAGTCGCGACAGTTAACATCAAGGCTCTTAAAACAAGTGCAATATCAACAAACTTCGTTTTCATATTGGCTTCACGTCCCTTTGTTTGTAATGCGCATCAGTGGGCTCAAATGGGTATACAGGAGCTCCATCGTCAAAAACTAGGTTTCTTTGACTATTTGGAACTTCAATATCAACTAAGAGTTAGCGGTATTATCAGTTTTACCTTCGCGCTCCACCGTGCCAATCATATTCACCACTTTCTTAGATACTGCTTCAAGCTGCCTAGAAGTAGTTGCACCAAAAATGCCTTCGATAAACTCAGATCGAGTATCTAGTATCGACTCACCAACCACCTCGTTAGTGTCAGTGTTTATTAGCTTTACATTGAGCTTCAGCTCGGCATCACCCGCCATTACACCTACCATAAAGCGGCCAAGCCCCGACACATAACGAAAGTGCTCGATGGTGATCTCGACTGATAAAGGTGCTTGAGCTGCACTTCCAGACTCAACAATACTGCCATTAAAGTCTTTGGCTATTAACGCTTTTAGCTCATTAATGCTGTTAGAAAGCGACTTACTTTTAGAAACTGAGTGCGATGAAGTAATATCCAAAAATACACTTTGTGGCGTGTTCCCTACAGCTCTATTCGCTGTTTTACTTGTCTCTTGAATGTGGGCGGCGCAGCCACTGAAAATAAGCACTGAGATTATTACGGCAAATATTTTAAAATGTTTCATCAGGGGTAAATTTCCGACCTTCAATATATATTCGGTTAACGACATGCTAACCTTCGTTGGCAGCTATGGTATCAAATATTTTCCCGCAATGGGTAAGCAGTTGAGTCACCTATGTTCTTTGGCTTTGCATCGATTATGATTTATTTGATAGGTTTAATGACAAAAGCTCGGGTTAACTAAGTTTCCTTGTGAAGAGTGTTAAGCAAACTCTGTAATAGATATATCAGCAATTTCGTTCAAGTTTTTTATTGATCGCTTGAATATATTGACTTAGTAGTTTTGCAAAAGTGCTCAAACAGAAGGAGGGAGTGTGAGTAAAAATAATCACTTTATATATACCCATAGTGCTCAGCAGGATGATGTATCCATGCTGTGCGCAACCATGAGTGATTTCTCCTACAACAAACATGCTCATGAAGAATATTCAGTAGGAGATTATACTGAGCGGCTTAATGATTGGGGTGAGTGGCTCCCGAGCTTTTAAATCATTTAAATTAGAGAAAAGTAGATTCCATTATAGTTTACAACAACCCACTCACAAACCACAAAATCTGGAATACACTTAATTTACACAAAATTATAAAACAACAATTAAAAAAGGATTAATAGTGAAACTCATAAAAAACAACCCAATTAGTAAATCTGTTGAGTGGATACTATTAGCTAATTTTCTTGAACGGTTAGCTTATTATGGAGTGAGAGCCTTCATTGTTCTATTTTTAATGGACCAAAATGGTGGAGCTGGCTGGGACCAATCTAAAACGCTTGATTTTTACGGCCAGTTCACTATGTACGTTTATCTGGCAACATTTATTGGAGGTCTTTTCTAAGATTTTTTATTAGGAGCATTTAAATCTACCTTGCTAGGCATTTTATTAATGTTTTTTTGGTATTTAAGTTTAGGATTCGTAGACAATCAACACCTTTTATATTCGGCTGGATTAATTGCGTTAGGCTCTGGATTTTTCAATCCCAACATTCCAACATTAATAGCGCATCAGTTGAAAAAAATACCGAGCAAACTCGATAGCATTTTTACAGGACAATATCTAGTGATAAATCTGGGCGCATTTATAGGGCCCATGGCAATAGGTATTTTGGTTGAAAACGTGAGTTGGTCAGCAGCCTTCGTAATGGCTGCGGCAGTTAACGCGCTTGTATTTATCATCATGTATAGTCAGCGTTCAGTGGTGCCACAGCAAAGCCATAAAGCCAATGTGGCCACCCAAAATCATGACAGTAACTTTTTTAGTGGAGTTGGCTTAGTAGTTGTCATTTTCTTATTGTCGACTTTATTTTGGTCTTATTTTGAAATCGGTGGTGGAAATCTATATCAAGCATTTCCTCAGATAATGAGCGAGTTAGATTTTTCGATAAATGCTAAGACAGTTATTGCTACTTGTGTTTTATGTTTTACTTTGTGGTGGTTTTTTACAGTCAGCTCTTGGTATAAGGTCGCGATTGGTTTCCTTATATTTTCATTAAGTTGGTATCTACTTAATTACAGCGTTAAAAAAATTCAAATGTAAAAGACTTCATCATTTTTGTGATGATACTTCAAGCTATTGCGGAGGTATTTTGCTCGGCAATATTTATGTCAATTATTGCTAAACGTGGATTCAAGCCATTACTAAGTACAAGCTATGCCATGTTTTTCTTTGCTACTTCGCTAGCTAGTTACTTTGCAGGTCAATATAGTGATTCATACTCTACTTTTGCACCGTTTGGTTGGGTATGTTTGATTATTGGAGGTATTTTGGTAACACTTCAATTATCATATAACAAATATGTGACTACACAGTCCCAAGTAGAATAATGAGCAGATAAAGACTGACACCCACGACAAACTTCAACCGTTTTTGGCTGTATCTTTGAGATGGGTGTCTTAATCTTCCCTCTATTCGTAATGATTATAACGGTCGCTATTATTACATGGTGCTTTGTGGCGTCTCTTTGAATGGTGTGCTATTCGATAACTCCTCAAGCTTGTCGTTAATTTCCTTGATTTGATGCCCATCACTTACTGACTTTTTAACTTCATTAAGCGCTATTTTATACGCCACATCTAAGGCGTTAGCCCGTGATGTTTCAATATGAGGTTTAACGCCAATCGATTCCCAATTTGTTTTCGTTTTCGGATTAATAGCCTTCGCTATAGGAATACCAGCTCTAAAACCGCTGCCTAGCTCATAAAACTGCCAAGGATTTGCTCCACCTTTCGTTGTTTCCCCCACTAAAGTTGCCCGTTCAAGGTGCTTTAAGTTATAAGCAAACTCTTCTGCTGCAGAGAACGTATCATTGCTCGTGAGTATGTATATGGGAGTGTCCAGATGAATTGAATCGCTAACATTATCAAAAGTACGGAATTCACGAGTAGAGTCAGTCGCTCGCCAATAAATGCTGTTTAAATGGGTATTTGGCTTTAAAAAATAACTACTAATAAACTGCACCATTTCAGCACTGCCGCCCCCGTTATTACGAAGGTCAAATATAAGAGCATCTACATTAGATACAAATCCCATTACACTTTCTGCTATGTTTCTTGAGTTTTTCGATAATTCATCAAACCCCCAAAAGTCAACATAACCTATATTTCCATCGAGTACTTCAACACGATTAAAGCCTGAATTTTTCCGACTTAATTTGGTAAACCAAGATTCACGCTTTGTTTTATTATTCTGGCTTTCATTTGGGTTTCGCCATTGCACAGTAAAGTGCTTGTCAAACTTTTGCAATTCTGCGGTTAGTAGCGAGGCAAATTGTTCTTGTGACTGACTATTAGTAAATTCAGAACTTGCTTTGAGCTCTGTAAGAGCGTCTGAAATTTCATCTATCTTTTTTACTTCAACATATTGTTGCTCAATGTTATTTGTAAGCGTATTCAATATATGAGTTTTATCAATATAACTGATATCAGCATGTGCCAACGGGGACAAAATAACAAAGCCCCACGTTATAATGCCATTCCTAAGTTTCATTTTTCTTCCTTTATTTACATGGTGATGTAAGCTTGCCTCAGCAGACTAAAGTTAACGACAAGAAACACAAGTCTATTTATACCAATTGAATTAATTCTCTAATCAATATACCTGTTGATAACACAAGGCAGGCACGGTACTCAACTCCCCCCGCTCTACGCTAAAACTGACTTTTGCACCACCGCTTGGGTTATTGCCTAGTTTGAGTTGTCCACCGTGGTTTTCAATAATAATGCGAGAGAGCATTAGGCCTATGCCGTTGCCATCGGCTTTGGTAGTGTAAAATGCTTCAGCGGCTTCGCTTAGGTTGGAAAAACCGGGGCCTGTGTCTGTGACCGAAAACGCTAATTTGTCAGCATCTGGGATGATGTTGAGTGTGACTTGTGGCGAAGGCGTGCACGCTTCTTGGGCATTATTAATAAGATGACAAAGCACCTGTTTGATTTGACTCGTATCAAAAAAACCGAGCAGGTCGGCTGTGCTTTCTACCTTTAGTTGAGGGTAGATACTTTGTAGCTGAGCGCAAAACTCATTGAGCACGACAATTTGCTTGTGCGCAGGAGGCAGTTTGGCAAGAGAGGCATAGTTGCCCATAAAAGATTTAAGGTAATTGGCGCGCTCGTTGATAAGTGACAGGCCACTGTTAAACCTTTCTATATCTAACTCACCATTTAAACGCTTGGTAAGGCTGCGCGCTACCGTGCCGATCGGCGCTAAAGTGTTATTGATCTCGTGACTTAAAATACGAACAAAACGCTGTAAGGCGTCTTTTTCTTGTTGATATAAAATACTATCAAGCTGTTTTAAAACCAGTAAAGTGTGAGATTTATTGGCAATGTAGCAGCTGTCGTGTTCAAGCAAAAAAGCATGCTCGGTACCGTCAAGCATCACCGAAACCTTTCCTTGCTTTTGCTGAGCTTGTAGTGATTGAAACCAGCGCCAGGCATCGTCTTTATAGCAATCAAAAAAGGTGCGCTCAGCGTAGCTGTTGGCAAATGCAACGCTTTCGCTGTCAAACACGATAAGTGCACAATCAAGCTTTTCAATGATTTGCTTTAGCAAGTTGCTTTGCTCGGCCAGCGCACGCTGATCTGCTTGCATGGTTTGCGCAAGCGCATTTAAGTGTTCCACCGTTGAACGTAATTGTGTGTCTTTGCCGTGTACCGCTCGTACCGCATAATCGCCTTGGCGAAGTGATATCAACAAGGTATCAATGAGATTAATGGTGTTTTGTCTAGTCGCACCATATTGATAAGCAAGCAATGCAAAACATATTGCAAATACTAAGTCTATCAACATAATAAGTGTTGCTGGATAGTCGTGCACAAGGAGTAAAACATTAGTAATTACAAGTAGTAATGCACTTAACAGCCAATGTCCAAATCGATAAAACATGTTTGCTTATCTCCTACTCATATTTGTCCATTTTGCGATACCACGCACTGCGCGATAGTCCCAAGCTCTTCGCCGCTTTTGATACGTTACCACCATGAAATTCCAGTCTTTTAAAGAGTGCTTGCTCAATAATTTCATCCAGTGTTAAATCATGATTTTCTGGCGCGCTCACTGTAGCAGTATTCATCGATTGCAACGCTGAGTGCGGTGTAGCGTTGAGCGCCAAATCACTGGCAAATACCTGAGCATTTGAACAAGTAAATACCGCGCGCTCCATCATATGTTTAAGCTCTCTTACATTGCCAGGAAAGTCATAAGCACTCAGTGCGTTAGCAGCACAGGGCATAATGCTCGGTGGTGGTTTTTTATAATCATGACTAAAGCGCATTAAAAAGCGCTCTGCTAATGGTAAGATATCCTCTGGACACGCTCTTAATGGCGGTATTTCTACTTCTATAGTATTTAATCGATAATATAAGTCTTGGCGAAACTGATTATTGGCAATCGCTTCATTGAGTTGACAGTTAGTAGCAGAAATAATCCTCGCAGTATTGTCCAAGACTTTGTGACTGCCAACCGCTGCGTACTTTCGCTCTTCTAGCACTTGAAGCAATTTTGCTTGAGACTGCAAAGATAAATTAGCAATTTCATCTAAAAACAACGAGCCATTACTGGCGAGTGTAAATGCACCCACGCGATCTGCTTTCGCATCAGTAAATGCCCCCTTTTTATGGCCAAATAACTCAGAGTTAAATAGCTCGTCGCTCACCGCCCCCATATTAATCGAGATAAAACTGCCATCAGCACGACTTGAATGCTCGTGTACATACTGCGCGTAATAGCTCTTTCCTGTGCCATTTTCACCGGTTAGCAAGATGTTCATATCGCTTTGTGCCAACTGGGTGAGCTGTGTCAGTACACGCTGCTTTTTCTCACTTTGCGTAACGAAATTGACCGTTTGTTGGGGCTTTTTAAGGCGTTCGTTTTCAGCAGATAGCCGCGCTAAATGTTGTCTGTCAGCTCGCTTTTCGATTTGTACTTTGATGCTATGAGCAAGGCGCTCATCATCCCATGGCTTTTCAATGAAATCGGCCGCTCCTTGCTTTAGTGCAGCGACGGCAAGGTCTAGCGTCGCCCAGCCAGTCATCACCACAATGGGTAAAAGTGGATCGATTTGAATAAGCTTAGCAATCGCCATCAGCCCTTCTTTACCACTGGTAGTGTCTTGGGTAAAGTTCATATCCAATAACACCAAGTCCACTTCTTGTGTACTGACATAATCAAATGCCGCCTCTGGTGTCACCACACCGTGGCAAGCGTAGCCTTCATCCTCAAGTAAAAACTTCAGACTCGCTTGAATATCAAGCGAGTCGTCTACTATTAGCACCTTTTTCAAATTATTATTCCATTCTTAAGCTAACCGCAGGTTGGACTTTTATGCTGCGTTTCACCGGGATATAAAGCGCAAGGCATACCGCAGCAAATACCAGTAGTAAAGTGATACTCCCCGCACCAAACATAACACTAAATGGCACAATACCGCGGAAAAAGTCTACAGCAAGATAACACAAGATATAGAAAATTAATGCAGAAATAGTCAGCCCTGTAACAGTATGGGTTAGATTTTTCTTGATAAATAACAACATGATCTGGCGATCTTTGGAGCCAAGCGCACGGCGAATGCCTATTTCATAGCTAGATTTGTTGATATTACTCAGGCCCATGGCATAAATACCAATTAAAGAAAGCGTCAAGGCAAATCCACCCACAATCAAAAACACATAAATGATACTGGTGAACGCCCCCATCATAGAGCGATGGTTGTCGTAGTGATCAAAAATATAGCTGGTTTCGAGCTTGCTTGAGAGCCTATCTAACACGCGATAGAAGGCTTCGTAACTTTGGCTTGGCGGCAACTCAGTAATGAACTTAACCGCCATTGCATTTTCCTTTGGCGCATATTGACGAAAACTAAAATAGACTTCATGACGACGATCGCTAGCAACAACGCTCATCTCATCCACTGCAATACCAACTATTTTAGCGCTTGGCCATTTTGCATCACGTAACATCAGTGAGCGCCCTAATACATCCTCACTGCCAAACAACGCGTGTGCGAGAGACTGGCTAATGATCACTATGGGCGCAGCTTCTGTGTTGTCTTGTGCCGTGAAGTTCCGACCGCTTTGCAGTTCGCGCTCAAAAAGATGAGATACCGCTTCAATATTTATGATTTTATCGGTATAAACTTCGCCCTCGCTTGTTAGCACATCAAGCTCCATCTCCCGTTGATACACGCGCCCTTCTTTAAAGGCAGGATCCAATGTCATTCCCACGACCAATGCGCTTGCCATTTCGACCGCTTTATCACTCGAAAACTCGCTTTCAGTTTGAAATTGCAGCTCAGTTGAGTACACCCCTTTGAGGGTCTCGCCGTCAATATTTCCCGCCATAGAATACATCACATAGCCTATGGTGCTCGACGCCATCAGCATAAAGCTCACTAAGGTCACCTGCAAAGACAGTAGGCGTTTTGACATCAATCCCGCTTGTTTACCGGTTGCGCCTCGTGTGCCGTCTCGCAATACATCATTGATGTTAAAGTTAGCGGTTTTCACCGCAGGTAACAGCACAGCAATAGCAAATACCAAGCTTATCAGCAATAGTGACACCAAAATGGTGATTGTATTTAGCTGCCAATACCACCAGTACGGCATTTTGCCACCAAACATCATATTCATAAAAAAGTTCAGCGCTCGCAAACCGAGATCCGTTAGCAATAGCGCCACGACCCAACTGCTAACGCAGTAAACCAAGCCCTCACAAGCATGCTGCTGAACCACCCTTAATTTTTTCGCGCCAATCGCGGCACGAATAGCCGACTCTTTTTGTCTCTCGATGATTTTGGCAAAAAGTAAGTTACCAATGTTAATTGAAGAAATAAGCAAAATAAGTACGATACCAGCCATAAACAGGGTAAATATAAATACCGCTTCACCGTCGGTGTTATATTCCACCAAGGTCATAGATTCAACACGAACCGTTTTATCTACCTCAAGTGCTGACTGACTAACTCGTTGCTGTGCATAATCAGTGAAAAATAAACTTAAACGCTGCTCAAGCCTTGCCTCTACGATCTCATTTGGCATCTTATAAATAATATCTATGGTATCAGCAGGTGCTGTGTTATTGCCTTTAAGTGGCAGCCAAAGTTTAGAAAATATCGGGAAGTTATTGTGTTTGGGCATCACACCGATTATCTCGTAAGGCTTTTGATCAATGACCATTGTGCGCCCTATGACGTCTTTGCTACCTTGGAATAGATGCAACCAGAGATAGTCTGAAATCACGACCACATTTTGGGCTGCTCCCACAAAGTCCTCAGCAGTATAAAATCGCCCAAGTGCAGGTTTAATGTCCAGAAACTGAAAAAAGCGTTCATCAACATAGGAGCCTCGATAATGATTGCCTCGTTCAGCGTCACTTACCCAAACACTCGCTGGCGCAATATAAAGCCACTCTTCAAGTTGTTTAACTTCATCAAGTTCTCGTAGCTGTGGCAACATGCTGTATTCAAACCGATTTTGCATGCTGATAGGGTTACGAACCTTAAAGATCCTGATTTCTGGGCTGCCACTACCCACTTGGCTATGTGAAAATGCCACCGTATAAATATAGTTAAAACCAATCAAAGATATGGTCAAACTGCCAACCATGATAAACATCATCAATAACGTAAACCGCATTGATTTGGCGATGTTTCTCAGGGCGTAACGAAAGTCTAGAAGTAATCCCATACTAAGCTCCTACGACTTTACTTGCGTGCTCAAGCTGCTTTTTGTCTCTTAAAATTGTGCCATCTAGCATAGAGATAACACGGCTAGCGTAAGTCGTAGATTCGATATCATGCGTTACCATACAAATCGTTTTGCCAGCAGTATGAAGCTCGCTTAATAACCCTAGCACTTGCTGGGCATTATTTGAGTCCAAGTTACCGGTCGGCTCATCGGCGAGGATGAGGTCTGGGGAGTTAATCAAGGCTCTTGCAACTGCAGCGCGCTGCTGCTGACCGCCTGAAAGCTGAGAAGGAAAATGATTGATGCGATTTTCTAATCCCACCATAGCCAGCGCGTCTTTGGCTTTTTGCTCCATTTCTTTTTGGCTAATGCCGCCGATATAAGTCAGCGGTAACATGACATTTTCGATCACGTTTAAATCACTGATAAGATTAAAGGCCTGAAAAATAAAGCCGATATGATTAGCGCGAATATGAGCACGCTCGTCCGAGCTTAAATTAAATGCTTGGTTACCACTGATAAAGTACTCACCGTTACTTGGTTCATCAATCAAGCCCAAAATTGACAGTAACGTTGATTTGCCGCACCCTGACGGTCCCGTGATAGCCACAAACTCGCCGGGCTCTACTACGAGATTAATTCCGTCTAGCGCTTGAGTTGCAATTTCGTCCGTCTGAAACCGCTTTTCGATATTATTAAGTTGAATGACTGAGTTCATAATGATGTCCTGTTAACGCACTAGCACTTGGCTATCTTGAGTATATTTTTCCATATCGGAAATAATGATAGTTTGATTTTTATTAAGTCCTTCAAGCACTTCGATGTAGTTTACCGAACGCTGACCAAATTTAACCGTTTTTTTCGTGGCGAGATGTTCATCAACAACAAACACGCTCGCTTGATTATTTGCAACAGCATTGGCTGGCATTGCGACGAATATCGCCTCGGGCTTATGGCTCGTTACAATAACCCCTTCAATGTTGAGTTTATCTCTGGCTTCTCTTGGCAAAGTGCCTTCAATGCTCAGCTCTACCTCAACTTGGCTATTGGTAACTTTTGGGGAAACGCGTTTTACGATGGCGTTAAAACGCGAGGTGTAAGTATCGATTGTAGCCGACTGCCCCACTTGTAC
This sequence comes from Pseudoalteromonas sp. DY56-GL79, assembly GCF_041414765.1. Lineage (NCBI taxonomy): Bacteria > Pseudomonadati > Pseudomonadota > Gammaproteobacteria > Alteromonadales > Pseudoalteromonadaceae > Pseudoalteromonas > Pseudoalteromonas sp. DY56-GL79. The sequence goes on from NZ_JANHZS010000013.1 coordinate 84,812, forward strand.
ATGCGGCGCATCTAGTTCCGCGATGTTTATCTTAGCAACCAGCAAACGTGGATCTGCCACCTCTGCAACCGAGCTGGTATTAGACAATTGCATGCCTACTTCAATCAGCACATCCTGAATTTGTCCAGTGATTGGTGAGCGCACATCAAGCGCTGCAATATTCTCTTCAAGTAGCTTAATTTCGGAACGTAGACTTGCTTGCTCAGCCAGCTGCGCTTTGGCTTTTGCTTGTTGCACTTCTTGCTGAGTGGCAACCCTCGCTTGCTGTAACTCCACTTGCTTTTGACTACGCTGCATTGCAAACTCGCTGCGTTGATGGTCAAGCATAGAGATAGTGCTATTGCCCTTTTCTATTAAGGTTTTTTGCGCCTGCCACTGAATTTTGTCGGCTTTATAAGCCAGCAAAGCATCATGATGTGCGGTGTCAGCCTCTTGCACTTTTGCCTTTAATTCTGCAAGTTCGGCCTCATGTTGCGCTGAAATTTTGGTAAGTTGGCTATGTTTTTGAATAAGCGCTTCGCGCAGTGATGGGTTTTCAAGCCGGGCAAGTAGCGTACCTTGAGTGACCATTTCACCCGGTTTAACCAACACTTCAACGACTTTCCCGCCACTACTACTGGTAACCAAATGGCGTTTTTCCAATGCAAGACTGCCAAGTCCCTTAACACTGAGTTCAAACTCGCCCTGTTGGACTTTAGCAACGATTAACTCTTCTTGGAAAACCACGTTTGATGCACTTTGGGTATATGCTTTGGCAAAAAGTACCAAACCGACCACAAATAGCACAATAACAAGCAATGCGAGCTTCTTAAGCGGCATGCGCTTTGTTTTCGCCAGTTTTATATCCATACTCTGTACTCCACTTTGAGAATACAGATGATGAATCAAATTTCAGGCCAAATGTTTTTCATTTAAAAATCAATACAATACAATAGAATTGAGTTCGTACTCGATAAAATATGTGTCGAAATCGAGACACTAAAAACTTAATAACTGTGTCGGAAGTGGTACACAGGCTTTATGCGATTTATGATCAAGCTATATGTATTAAGCCTACATAATATCTGAGCACATGCCTCAATGTTATGACGTTAATCTTGTACAGCACCTATAAATGCAAGTACAAAAGGCTCGACCTGAGCTGTATGCTGACGCATTATCGCTACACTATTTTTAACTTTGTTTGCTATTTGCTGTTTAGTTGATGAGCATTGCTCTTGTTTACTAGCATTATCATCGGCGCAGTCACCAAGCCCTTCGTAAAACCTCGCCAGCAAATAAATATTTTCTAAAACACCGTTAGCAATTTGACCCCTAACACTACTCTTGAGCTCTTGCGTATTTTCTAGTATCTTTCCGGTACTCTGCTGTGCTTCTTCCAGTCCTAAAAATGGCTTATTAGTAGTCTTCAAATCAGCTAAAAATGCCATTTGTTTCACTAACTCATTCCTCAGCGGTAAAGTATGTTGATACAAAAAGGATGTATACACTTTTTCACTTGTTGATTGAGTAGAAGCCTCACTCACTCCGCTTGGTGCGTAAGTTGTCAGCTTAGAGATATTTGACTTTTTGATATTAAAAAGAGCAATGCTTTTTATTGAGTCAATCATTTCTTTCTTATCTTCGGAATACTGCTTGATATACCAGTTTCCTATGTCATCTTTAGCAACCACATAATTGACATCCCCGCCACCTTTAACAGCAACACGGTTTATGTTATGCCAGTTCTGATTGTCTAATTCTTGTAAAATTGCATTACTTGATTGAACAAGACTTCTATTTAAGAACTTCTTTCTTTGTATAAGCTCAAATTCATTCAACAAGGTCGTTGACCTCATTGTCATCCTGATTGCATCTGAAGTTGCCCGAAGAAATGAATTTTCTGAACGAAAATATCTCGCGGTTTCCAACGCTTTATTGAGCTGTTTAACTTGCTCTGTGTCTCCGCGCTTATCCGCCAGCACTCTCTCCACCGCAAGATGGTACATTAAGCTATCCCATACTTGCTCAGTATTAAGCTTGCTATCTAACTGATCGTTTTCATCAAAACTAGGTAAGTTATGTTTTGTAGTTGCTTCTCGCAATTGAGACAGATATTTCTCCAAAATCACTTCCATCTCACTCCGTGACTCAGGAGCTGCATCTGCTGGATCTGAGTAGTTATTTCTAATACAGTTAGTTATTTCCTTGGCACGCCAATTAACCGGTATCTCTGTATCGTCGGATTCTTCCGTTAGACAACGTGTTCTCAATGTCGTCTTTAGACGCTCTAAAACAACGCAACGAGATCCATTATTAGCAGTACATGTTGTATCGGACCTCAAACGCACTTCGCTATCTAACCAAAGCGCTAAATCTTCGGTTACATTAATTGCTCCAGCCTCTGACCTTATGGTGTTTGCAATTGCATTTTTCAGCAACTTCGCGTTGTCACCATTGTTCCGTCTTGTAAACTGGTTTTGTCTCTCAATATCATTAGTGAGTACCTTGGTTGAATTTCCTATCGCCTGAAGCACGGCTATAAACTTCTTAATTTGTTGTGGTTTATTTTTACCACTGTTACTGTCGTCCTCATCCTGATTTGCGTTACCATGAAGTAAAACAAGATTATTTGCTAAAAATAGTATTTTCTCTGAAAAGCTTTTTAAGTCAGACTGAAATTCACGCTTTACATCTTCGGCAGACTCACAATTAGGCTTTTCTTCTTCATAGCAGCCACGGTAGTAAAATCGTTTATAATCATTTATCACAGCCTCTAATCCCCGACTAGCATCAGTTCCTAATCCTCTGATCTGAATCAGCTTTTGCTCGGGGAGTTGGGTCATCTTACCTTCCAATCTGCCACCATCATTAGGCGCTTTCGCCACCCGCTGCTCCATGGCCGGCGCAGCAATATTTAACGGGTTCAATGCATTTTGTGCGGCAATAACACAATTTGCATATACCATAATATCGTCCTTTGCTTCTATATCGGAGGGGCACTTTGGGAGTCCTAATGCCTTTACCTTACCCAAATCAAGCTTTTCTGCAAATATGCTGAGTAGCCAACTTTTTAGCTCGGCTCGTTTTTTCGGTTCTAATGGTATAGTACCGCCTTGTTCCAACTTATTTAATGAAATTGCGGTTTTAGCCGCCGCGAGCACACTTCCATTCACAGCCTGCCACGCAACATCGTAAGATTGGCCAAGATCTCGTAACTTATCTACAACCTGTTGTGCTTGCTCTTCTTCAAACATATTTTCGCTTAGTAAACTTTTTATTTCTGTACGTAGGCTTTCATCTTGCTCTAAATCTGAAAGTATTTTCCGGCTTGTGCAGTCATCTTGACGTTCTGATTTGCAAAACACAGTCTTGAAGCTGGTATTTATACCCTTTTCTGAGGGAGCAATAAAAAGCTTTACAGCATCAATTTCATCAGACTCTTTAACAGATTGCTGTGCAAAGATCTTCTCAATAAAGTCAGTATCCCCCACTTCATTAGGTCGATATTTGTCGTAAACCACCTCTTGATATTCAAGTTTTTGAATCAGTTGTTCGTAATTGTGATAGAAAACTTGCAGTGCAGTCTGTTCATTGGTGTACATGTGTAGTATTTCGTTGGCAAGGTAGTAGGTTATTTCCCCTTCTTTTTTGAGGTAAACTCCCGACCCTGGATATGTACGGTAGCTATCCACTTCACTGGGATCAATCCTTCTACATGACTTTGACGATACAGAGTTTAATTCGTCATCACATTCATAGGTATCTCGTATAAAACCCAGCATAGGCTTGGCAGCGGTAACCATTGCGGCAACTTGGTCTAAGCGTTCTGGCGCTTGACTATTTAATGGACCGTTGTAAACATCAACTTCTATTAATAAAGTTGAGCACCCAGTTATAATCATCGCCATAGGGAGAAGCAGTGTTAATCTATTCAACTTCATCGTTTCTATCCCTCTACACATAAACTAGGTGAGTTGCGGCAAAAACCTTCGACTAGCTGTCTTTCTTGCGCTATAGACAAAAGTTCGTCCATCAAGCGACGATTGATCGGATCACTTGCTTTGGTTTGCTCAAAACTTAGTAATTCTCCCATCGCGCTATCGATAGCTGAAAAGAAGTTGTGCGGCGTAGATCCCATAACGATAACGAGACGGTGGTTTTCAGGGCCCTCTCTAACCCCTTCAGGTCCCATTAATACGAACTTTCGTCTAGCACTGGTTACTTGAGCCCCACCCTTAGCATCTGTATTTAACCCTTGGTTTGTCATTTCCACTTTACTGGTTAACGTATCAATCGCTTGCGCAGGAACCCAACCCGAAGCAAATTTCATGTCACTGAGTAGATTAGACTGGCCTCTAACCGTTATTCTGTAGAATGTGGGAGAAATTTGATTTATAGGATCAAACACTCCTAAGTAATAAACTTGATAAACTTCACCTGTAACTGTATGGGTAGACAGGTAGGAACCACTCGCCCCGGCTATCGCCCCAACAACTCCAGCTTCTTGAGGTGTTAATCCGCAACCACCAAGGGCAGTAAATAGAAACAAAGCGGATAATTTTGTGCGGACATGTCTCATACTAACTTCCCTATCTACATGAATATAAAGTTGTCTACAGAATGAAGTTTAAGTAAAGGCAATAGATAGGTATTTTTCAACCAGAAATGTAATTAATTGTTAATTCAGAATTTCAAGTTCATCAACATGGATACTTCAGATTTTGAGGGGATATAGAAAAATAAATCTTCTGGGTACTTTATATGTGAAAAATCATCGATAGAATTTTTAGTTTAAAAATCTCTATTGATGATTTGAGGTTGGAAATAGCTTGTCTATAACAGCGCTCTTAATGACCAAGTTGATTCGGTCCCAATCACCAATTTCATTTAATTTCCTTGATATTTCTGAGCATGTTGCTGTTTGCGCCTCGTACAGTACGCCAAAACTTTGAGCTTTTCATCTTCGCTGTAACTTGTCCAACTGGTGATTTCATTCAACGTTCTAAAGCAACCTAAGCACACATCTTTATCATCCAAACAACACTTTCTGATGCAAGGGGATTGGACTAAATTACAACTTGAGTGTGACATCGCAGCTCCTTTAAATAGATTTACTCAAAATAACTTGCCGGAAAACAAGACTCTCTCTTTTTGCCTTTAAAATGATGGCAGACCTCTCCCGTCTCAGTATTAATCAAAAAAGAGTGGTCAATATCCTTAAAGTAAAACCAAATAAATTCCATACCTTCTTCTAAGAAGTACTGTTCAAAAGTGGGCTCATCAAAATGCGCCGCTAGCGCATCAATATCTGTAATTTCATCGTAGCTAACGGCATAGGCTGCTAGGCTCGTGAACGTAGCTACAACAAAAAGTACTTTAACGAGGTCAATGTGCATCTTAATACCTTTAATGATTTGATTAGACGAAATACACCATCTTCATCAATCAATATACAAACTGGGTGGGGCTATCCCCACCACATACGCACGACCTGTTGCGCGTTGTTTAACTCAATATTGAGTCGCTGAGGTTGGTGATCTTGGGTAAGCATATCTCCAGATTGGTAAACTCTAACCACCTTATCAACGATTGTTTGTAGGGATTTTGAATAATCAATATCTTGCACCATTTTCATTTTATCCTCATTTATGCTTGGAATTTAAAGCCAACGACGCACTCTCCTTTGATAGCGTAAATAGGCATCTCCAAAAGTTTGTTCCATCATCTTTTCTTCAAACCGAATGTACCATCTGTCTGTAATAAGTAAAAAAGCAATCACAAATAAAAATGACACGAGTGCACCACCGATTAATACAGCATAGCCTAGGGCCTGTTGACCTTTGCTGTTTGATTTTTGTTCTTCTGAGTGTGTTTTGGTCGCGACGCTCGACTTGCCGCCTAGTAATCTAGGCAAAAGTTGAGCAACAATGAACAAAGCGCACTCAGATGAACCCAAAGGGCAGCGCTTGATTAGCATTTCTACTGTGTTATCGCCAGACTTACATAGAATGACTATGCTACGCTGGCTCTGCCTTGTATAAATACCAATCAAACTGCTGCAAAGACAAACTTGAAAGATCAACAGGCCCTAGTAATGCAATGACAAAGCCTAGGTACATGGGATTACGGGTATATTGAAATACCCCAGCCTCCACTAACTTATCAGGCTTATTGAAAGTCATAATATTGGTTTCTTCCTTCGCGAATATTGTGCTGCCCGACTTGGCCAGTACAAGCCCCAAAGCAATCGGTACTAACCCTAAAAGATTGAAAGGGTAATAAATTAAATGTGGTGCAGCAGCCAACCAACACACCACAGGCATCAATATGACAAATAAAAATAGTAAAATAGGAGGCAGTAGCTTTTTCATGATGTTATTCCTTACCATTAAGACAAAATGTAGAGATAAGGTAAATCGAATTTTGTTGCTGCGCCTTAACCTATGTTAAGCCAAGCTCTTTTCTAATTCTCGACAGCGATACATCCGTGATCCCGAGATACATCGCGATATGGCGCAATGCAACCGAGCGGCTTAATGCTTGATTTTCTATGGTAAAGCGTAAGTATCTTTCCTTTGCACTTAACTGAAGTAACGCCGCTTCGCGTTTCTCTTTTTTAAGTACCAACTGTTCATACATTTTGCGTACAAACCGCCCCCAGTTGAGGTTTTGCTCAGATACAGTGACTAGGTCAGCATAGCGAATTTCGGCAATCACACAGTCTGTTAGCGCTTGCGTTGAAAATGGACTTGGCTGATCTTCCAGGTAACAAGATAAACAAGAAAATGCCCCGCTCTTTTGTAACAGAGATTTATTCCGTTCATTACCCTTTTCATCTAGGTAGAAATATCGTCCATATCCCGCTAATAAAAAGTAAACACTCGAGATTTTCTCGCCTTGCGCGAATAGTATCGTATCGGCTGTGAAATGACCGATTTTTATATGTGGAGCCATAAGTAGCCAGGCATCGTATCGAACTGCTGATATCCAAGCTTTTGGTATATGTATTGCGCTCGAGTATTATCTGCAAAAACATCTAGCCAAATGCGCGTTATACACAACTCCTCTAACACGTATTTTTCCATCTGTTTTATCGCTTCTTGCCCTATTCCCAATCCCTTTTTAGCAACCACAATACGGCGAAATTCAACATTTTTCAGTTCTGGTTCAACGGCTAAAATAATAAAGCCAACTATTTCACTATCTGAGTGGATTGTTAAGTAGTGTATGTTGGATTCAGAAAATAACTGCTGATGAGCAAGCAGCGAATTGCTCAAGATAAATTCTTTATTATCATCCGCATTCTCCATTTTGCTCAAAGCTGGAAGTTGTGTAAAAACACCTCGAACTAATGTGACCATCTCATTCGCTTTTATACTTAAGTAGAAGTTTTGAATTAAGTTCACTAATAAAAAGGCTATCCTGTAATCTCGATTCTTGTTCCATTAGCCACTCCTCAAAAGCCTCTAAAGTAACTGATTGATAGAGCTTCGCTAGCCAATCTTGAAGCGAAACATTAAAAACATCACATAAAGCTTGCTGACATAACCAAAGGTTTTCAGGCATAGCCATATTCTTACCATACTTGATGAGCTGAGAATGCTGAAAAACACTTTTTATTCCAACTAGGCCAAGCTTTCCCTGTTCATCTATGGGTGCAAGGCAATTATCTTGCACGAAACTCGGCGGTGATGGGAAGTCAAACACGAACTCGGGAGATTCATAATTGACGTATGCATATTTGACAATAGCGCCAGCTGATAAATTAGTTGCTTCACATGGGATGGTAAATGGAATATTGAGACTGCATTCATTTTCACCGAGTCCGTAGCGATCATAAACGACGATATCCGTTTGCAACTTAAAGCCATCTCCTGGCTGGTGGCTATCTGGGATAACCAGCTTCCCACTTAATAGCGTATCGTCACCACCACTGAGTTTCTGTACCGAAGATTTCTGTAGGTTAAAAAATTCTCCAATGTGTATTTGCTCCCCTTTTCTATTTAATGTTGCCGATAATGCGATAGACTCAGGGATCAAAATACCGTCTTCTTTGAGGTAGGGAAATAGATGCTTGAAGATCCAAACTTGTGGCTCTCTTTTTAGTAGTGCCGTCATCGTCTCGGAAATCACGATATCAAAGCTACATTTTTCTTCACCCTGCCATTTTAATGCATCACAACAAACCAGCTGTTCGATACAGTGCTCGACATCAAAAGTATCAATTAACTTTTTCACCGCTACGACATTTTCTGGGTGTATATCTATTAGGGTAGCTTTTATAGGAAGACTGGGGTGTAGTGCTAACAATGGAAGCAATAGCGTGGCGTAGGGACCGGTGCCTGCGTATAAAATACGCACTTCGGATAAGCCTTCACTCAATTTATCTTCAATCGCTGCCTTTACGCCCTGCATAAAAACCAAACTACGCAGCTGTTCTTGAGAACATTTAGCGGCCTGAACAGGAGAAATGGCTACACCATACTCAGTGTGAACACTACTCCAATCATTCATATCAAACTGAGTATCAACGCCACTCAATTTACCAAAACATTGCACGAACTCGTCAAACAATACAGTCAATTCAGGAGACTGCTTATTTGCGGAAAAAATTCCTGCTAAACATCCGAGGTTAAAGCTATTAAGATCCATTTGCTTTCCTGTGATATATAAGACTTATTGGGCTAAGGACTTCTTTTTAATGAACTATTATTTAAGAATAGCGTGGAGATATTAGCAATAAAAATATTCAATTAACTTGCTGTATTGCTAATACACTTTGACTCCACCATCTCAGCAACGTTCGAGCCAATGAGAAAAGACGTATTCCCATTTTATGATCCTACATCATGAAATTGTTAATGAGAAAAGAATTAAAAAAGTAAAAAAATCCCACTTTTCGTAACAAAAAGTTGAAATGCCACCCAAAAAGGAACTATATTTGTTCAAATCCTGAAATGGGATGTAAATAAAACAATTAAAAACCATAACAAGTATGATGGGGAAATCCGATGTCAACTCTAAATAAGTCAGCACTCACAATCGCCGTAGTGACTGCTTTGTCGTCTTCTACAGTTGCTGCTGCGACGTACAATCAATATAACTTTGAAAATAAACCATCTCTAAAAAGTCAATATCCAGAATTAAAGAATAAACAGACAAGGAAATCTACACAGAACGTTGTAACATGGTTAGTTAAATTAACAACTCCCTCAGTGGCTGAACAAAGTCTTGCTGGCATTAATTCTAAAAATGCAACATCAAGTATTCAGCAAACTCAACAAAGTGTAGAGGCTACAATTGCTAACACTAGTCCAACACTTCAAGTTGTGGCGAAGACATCTAAGCTAACCAACGCAATTATCGTCAATGGCGAAGAAGCAGAGGTTAACAAACTGCTGAACAATCCATTAGTACACTCGGTACTACCTGTATTTGATTATAAATTGAATGTGGCTGACAGTGCCGATTACATAAAAGCAACGCCTTTAGTTTCAACAGGTGAAGTTACAGGTGCAGGAATTCGTGTTGCAGTACTTGACACGGGTATTGATTACACTCACCAAGCATTTGGCGGCGCTGGTACGGCCGAGGCGTATGAAGCTGCAGCAAATAACCCTTCAGACACTCCAGCTTGGCCACAAGGCAAAGTGCTAGGCGGTTATGATTTTATCAATAACGATCCAGATCCAATTGACGTAGGTACTAATCACGGTACTCACGTATCTCATTCAGTAACCGGTATCGCACCGAATGTTGAGCTATTTGTGTATTCAGTCTGTGATAATGATAGCTGTCCTGGTTTAGCCCAGCTTTTAGCATTAGAGTCTGCCATGGATCCAAATGGAGACGGTGATATTTCTGACAGAGTGGATGTTGTTAACATGTCACTAGGCGGAGACTTTGGTGATAACCGTGCAGGGGCGGTACAAGAGCTTATTGATAAAGCCGTGATGCTAGGTACTAACGTTGTTATCTCTGCTGGTAATGATGGCCCTACACCGTTTATTGTTGGTGGCCCTAGTACAACCGATAATGCACTTTCAGTCGGTGCGATGGAGCACTCTGTCATAAAAGGTCAGCACATTTTAGCAACCTTGATGGGGGAAACGGCTGAAGCAGGTGCGGCAGGTTTTAACCCTGAGGGCTTTGAAGAATTTGAGTTTAGTAGTGACACAACCCCGCTAGCATTTGTTGAGACTGAAAAGAATGACCGAGGAGATGCCACATCTATTGCTTGCGATCCTTTTGCAGACGACGTCGACTTTACAGGTAAAGCGGTCCTTGTTGACCGAGGCGGCTGTAACTTCACTCAAAAAGTGCTAAACGCCCAAGCGAAAGGCGCTAAGTTGGTGATGATCGCCAATAATGTTGAAGGTGGTGGTCCAACTGAACCAGGTGGCAGTGCTCCAGGTATTGAGATCCCGACAATTGGTTTGAGCTATAGCCAAGGTAAAGCACTTAAACAACAGTTACTAGCAGGAAACAATGTTGCCTATAATGTGAGTGCCACAATCATTCTAAAAGAAGGCATGATCGCGTCATTCACCTCTCGCGGACCTTCTATCAGCGGAAGATTAAAACCTGAAATCACAGCGCCAGGTGTTAGCATTATGACTGCACATCCAGGCCTTGGTGATGGACTTACTCCAGCAAGTGGAACTTCATTCTCCGGCCCTATTACTGCTGGTGCCATGAGTATGCTTAAAGAAGCACTACCAAATCGCAATGGTTTTGAGCTAAAAGCAACATTAATGAATGCGGCTAACTTAGATGTTACCATGGAACCTCGCTCGCAAAACCCAAATGCAGCGCTTGCACCAATCAGCTTTATTGGTTCAGGTCTTGTAGATGTTGAAAAAGCGGCAAACCTTCCGGTTGCAGCATGGGCTGAAGATACGATGCAAGCGGCGCTATCATTTGGCTTGGTTTCACTATCTGAAACTTCATCTATCACCAAAAAGGTAGTCGTTAAAAACTTCTCGAACCAAGAACAAACCTATACATTGGCATATGAGCAGCGATTTGCTGACGACGCTGAGCGTGGCGCACTTAGTATGGCCTTTCCTGAGTCGATCACCGTTCCTGCAGGGCAAACCATTTCGTTTGACGTTACAGCAACTATAGATCCAACTAAACTCCCTGAATGGACATTAACTTCTGCCAACATGGCATTCTTGGATGCAACACACGACCTTACAACATTAGAGCTTGATGGTGCATTGAACTTTATGTCTGGCGACGAAAAAGCACTGCACTTGGTCTATCATGTGCTACCAAAAGCTGCTGCTAACGCGAAAGTTATGCCTGTCGTTGATGACCAAGGTGCTAGACACGTATTAACCAATACTGGCGCTGCGACTTTAAAGCCATTTTTTGCTTCAACGGTTGCAAAAGATGAAGCAGGTGATAGCGAACGTTTAGATATAATCGGTGCTGCTGTAGAAACAACTTCAGTCTCAACTGACGTGTGTGATACCGGTTACATGCTATTGACGACCATGGTTACTAATCAACCTATTATCCACACTTATCAAGGTGGCTTTATGGCTGATTTCGATTTGCCAGCTGAAGGTGGGACATCGCCAGATGGCACTTATGATGTAACTGTTCAAAACGGCAAGCAAGAATGGTTTGGCAATTTCCTATCTGGTAGCGCTATCTCATTTACTCATGGTTATGGTTCAGGAAGCGGTTTTATTACTAATATTCAATTTGCATCTGGTAATAATTTCGTCACCATGAGTAGTTGTGCCGATGCATTTGGACTTACAGCCGAGCAGGTCGCAACCGGAGTGGAAGCCAAGATTCGCTTCCGCACTGAAGAAGAGACTTGGATGCCGATCCCATCAAATTCTCTAGACGAAATGTTCGCTGATAGTTTCATGATAAAAGCACCAGCAATGGAAGTAGCTACAACTGAAGCAGAAGGCTTAGCTATGCTCGTTGATGATGCTGGTAATGAAGTAACAGAGCTTGCACCTGGTGAGTCAGCAAACCTAACTTTCTCCGACAATGATTTCATGATTCTATCAAGTAACGGCGCGGTACCAGTTATTGTTTCTCCGTCAGAAGAATCAGCGAAAGCGCCAATCATCACTGCTGATCAGTCATTCTCAGTCGAGGAAAATACAGCGGTCGATACCGTTATTGGCCAACTAGAGGTTGAATATGCATCTGACTTTGCGAACCCAGTTTCTGAGTTTATTGTTATTGCTTCAACTTCTTCAGCTATCACGGTTAATTCATCAGGACAGGTCATTGTCGCCAACAGCGAGCAACTAGACTTCGACTCAGGACTAGAAAGCGTTGAGCTTGAAGTCGTGGCGACTGATACCGGTGGCAATGTATCTGAGCCTGCGAAAATTATGGTCGAGGTAACAAACTTAATGGATGAAGAGTCAGAACAACCGACTCCAGATCCAACGCCGACGCCGACACCATCAAAATCTTCAAGTGGTTCATTATTTTGGTTACTACTAGCAGCACCACTTGCGTTGCTACGTAGAAGAAAATAACTCCCTACTTTTTGTAATTAAGTAATGAAATGGCGAGCATTGTGCTCGCCATTTTTATTTAACCTGAGGTTTGGATAAGGAATGTTCCAACTCATTGTTGCTAAAGCACAACTTAGTTTTTTCCTTGTCTAGCCAGCAAGTTTTAGGGAAAACACCGCTTCCGCGTCCTGCTCTCGCTAAGGTACCTACATCCTGTAGGCAAGGCGAATTTACGCACCAATAGCTGGCTATTGGAAGTGAATTCAACGCAGTTAGCGCTAAAACTGGCTGCTAGAAAGGCATTAATTATCCGCAGCTCAGGTTATTTACTCTCATCTTATTCATTGTTTCGGATCAAATTGTTTCTAGTTATAGCTGCTAAGCTACTATCGACTCAATCAAGGAGCAAAAAGATGAAAGCAGCGTTAGTGCACCAATTTAAACAACCGTTAGAAATTCAAGAAATTGAAAAGCCGCAACTTACACAAGGATCGGTCATCGTTGAAATAGCCGCCTGTGGTGTTTGCCACACCGACTTACACGCCTGTCATGGCGACTGGCCAGTTAAACCTAAATTACCACTAGTGCCCGGTCACGAAGGTGTGGGTACCGTTATCGCAAAAGCTGACGATGTTAAACATTTAGCCGTTGGTGATAGAGTCGGTGTACCTTGGCTTCATAGCGCCTGCGGTCATTGTGAACACTGCCTAAAAGGCAACGAAAACTTATGCCCAGAGCAGTTAAATAGTGGCTATTCCGTCGACGGCGGTTACGCACAGTACTGTAAAGCTGACGCCAACTACGTGGTAAAAATCCCCGAAGGCTTGTCATTTGTCGATGCCGCACCTCTATTCTGCGCGGGCGTCACCACCTATAAAGCACTAAAAGTATCGAAAGCTAAACCCGGTGAATGGATTGCCATTATTGGTGTAGGAGGCCTTGGTCACTTAGCAGTGCAATACGCCAAAGCAATGGGGCTGAATGTAGTTGCGGTTGATACTGGTGAGTCAAAGTTAGCACTGGCAAAAGATCTTGGCGCCGATTTATGTATCGACTTTAAGCACAATGATCCCGCAGAGTTAATGCAAAATAAGCTAGGTGGAGTCCAAGCCGTAGTTTGTACCGCGGTCTCAAAGCCAGCCTTTACGACATCATTTAACAGCGTAAAGCGCGGCGGTACTTGTGTGCTCGTTGGCTTACCACCTGAAGAAATGCCTATTCCTATATTTGATACCGTTCTTAAAGGTATCAGTGTTGTTGGCAGTATTGTTGGTACTCGTCAAGACCTCACTGAATGCTTGCAGTTTGCTGCTGAGGGCAAGGTAAAAGCCATTATTGAAACCAAGCCACTCGAGCAAATCAACGATATATTTAACGATATGCTCAATAGCGACATTAACGGCAGGATCGTACTTACTTTCGACTAGACCCATCGAGCAGCCAAATACTTGTTATCCATTTGGCTGCTTTCTCACTTCGGCAAAGTGACAAAAGCCTAGAACGATCAACCAGAACGTGGGATGACAACGGGCCAGAGAACAAATTGTTATTCCGAGCTTAGGTTAACTATACTTTGTGTATTCGAGTCCTAACAACGTTGAATACATGGCTGTCAGTCAAAGCAACATACTTCATCCAAGTCAGTCGTTTAGCTTTAAGTACTTCTACCATATATCAGCGCTCTCCATGCTGCTTTTTTTTCTTTCTGTGGTGTTCACGTTTTTAGCATTCGTCAATAAAGAAGCGCAAGAGCAAGAAATAGAAAGGAATTTTAATCTTGTTCGGTTATCCCAAGAGTTAAGACTCAGCTCAGATCAACTCACCATGATGGCGCGGGCTTATGCCGCCACGGGCAACCCTAAGTTTAAGCAATTTTTTGATGAGATCTTAACGATCCGTAACGGCACTTCCCCCCGCCCTAAGCATTTGCACCGCGTCTATTGGGACATGTTACTGGTCAAAGAGGGTCAAGCGCCATTTGAAAAAGAAGCACCAAAAGCGCTGCTGACATTATTATTAGAAAACGGGGTTTCTACGGATGAATTAACTATGCTGCGAAATGCAGAGGATAAAAGTGAAGCACTCGTGTCACTTGAGCGTGAAGCCTTCGAACTCGTGGCAGCAGGGAAAAATCAACAGGCCCTCAAGATTTTGTACAGCGAGGCTTACCTCCAAAGTAAAGTACAAATAATGACGCACATCAATACCTTTTTAGAGCGCAGAGAGCAGGATTTCAGTTCACTCCTTGCAAGCAGCAATAAAAAGGTAAAGTCCTATTATGGCGCCGCGTTTGTTTGCTTTATCTTGCTATTACTTAGCCTCATCGCGTTGTACAACTCTCGTTCGGCCATCCGTAAAAGTATTATTGATTATCTAAATACGGAGGTAAAAAGCCAAACTGAAGAGTTAATAGAAAAAAACAAAGCACTTAATCACGCGATCAGTGAACTCAGTGAGACTCAAAAACGCCTGATAAACGCCGAAAAGTCAGCAACGCTGGTGCGATTGATCCCAGGACTTGCCCACGAGATTAACACGCCGATTGGCGTCGCCATGACCGCTTCCAGTAACCAACTATTGCTTGTCGAAGGAGTAAGACAAAGGGTAAATAAAAATGAAATCGCCAAGTCTGCTTTATTGCATTCGATAGAAAATATTGAAAGTTGTGCCAAGCTCGTCGTCAATAGTACCGAGCGGATCACAGGTATTATCGACAAGCTCAAAATCATCACTAATACTGGATTTGAAGGAGAAGTAAAGCCTGTTTACTTACAGCCACTTATCACACGATGTGTGAGTGAGCTTGCCAATCAACACCCACATATTGATATTACCCTCGATATTCCCGAAGCACTTGCTATCACCGCCCCAGAGAGGTTATTACAGCAGATTTTCCAACCTGTAATAGAAAATGCGTTTTACCACGCCTTTGCTGATAACTCAGTGCAAAGCCCGTGTGTGATTATATCAGCTCAAGTCTCAAAACTTGGATATACGATTAAAGTCACGGACAACGGCAGCGGTATTCCACATGAAATCAAAGATAAAGTATTTGATCCCTTTGTCGTCGGTAATCGCACCCAAAAAGGCTTGGGCTTAGGGCTAAGCGTTGCACTCGCTATTGTCACTCAGTATTTTAGTGGTGTAATTGAGTGTGAAACGGAATCTAATTCCGGAACATGCGTCATTATCAAGTTGCCGAGCTAGTCGCGCTAACGGACCCAGCCGATACTTAACAGCAATCGAGTACCAGCTTCCACTTTAGAAACGGAATGCTCTGATTTATCAAAACCTGAACACGAGATAACAACTTGTTCTCTAGCAGCTGTTATCCCTTACTACTGCGTTAAATTTGCTTGCAATAGGCCAGCTATTAACGCACAAATTTGCCTTGTATTAAGAAATAACTTCTGGCTAGAGTGATATTACGCTTTTGAACTTAGGTATTTTAATGAATTAACTAACTTCTTATCCCGAGTTCAGGTTCAAAAATTTAATGCGACTGCTGCTATAAAGCGGATCTTTACACTTAAATTCACCGCCTAACTTCGCCCGTTTTAACACAATATTTAGCCTGAAATGTTTCCCTGAAACGACTTTATCGGTATGTGGTGGTACTTCGCATCCAGTTGGAAACATTAGTAAATAACCTGAGGTTTGGATAAGACATGTTCTAACTGGTTGTTTTTAAACTAAAATCAAATTATTTCCTTATCTAGCCAGAGAGTTTTGGGGATAACAAGGCGAATTTACGTACTAATAGCTGGCTATTGGAAGTGAATTCAACGCAGTTAGCGCGAAAACTGGCTGCTAGAAAGGCATAGATTATCCGAAGCTCAGGTTAAATACATATCAAACTTAACTGGCCACATCGCGCTTGCTAGTAACATTTTTTGATAGCCGGACTGTTGTCTGCCTAGTTGCCAGCGAAAATACTTTGGTTTACTTTCCATAAATGCACACTTTAAACTTCATTATTATTGCGGCAATGCTTTGTAAATAGAATACAGAGGAACAACGCACTGCCACTCTTCCTGAGAAATAGAGTACACAGCAAGGTTGAAGCACTCGTTCCGATAAACACCTTCACGACGTAATATGCCATCAAAGTGAGCACCAAGTTGCTCAACCAACCGGCGTACTAAATCATTACGCTCGTCGACTCTAAATTCAACTAAAGCGAAGCCTAGCGTATTCAAATACTCTGTCACCAGTACACAAAACACCTTGTCATACAGGGCATCGTGGATAAACCAACTCTCTTCTACTAATACTTTTTTCGCCGCTGAGTCATCGACTGTAATTAAGATCATGCCAAGCATTTCGCGCGTTTGAGTTTGTCGCACACAAATACAGTGCTTTGATTTATCTTCAGTAGCTTGTAAAAAAGGTACTAGCACTCTTTGTTGTCGTAACTTTAATAACTCTTCGGCATCGTACTCATCACCATATCTAAGCGAAAACAGACGCTCCAACCGTTTATATTCCCCTATTCTTAACGTTCTCAAAGCAAACGCTGAGTCCGAAAACTCAACACGGATATCACTTATGGGGATGTCTTTTTCACCAGGTGGAACGATCATTGGCTTTTTTGAGTGGCGGATACATAACTTAGATTATTACACCTATTTAAGCCTAAAAGCTATGCCAGTGACTTCCCATCAAACTCAAACGACAAATAGCCCGTAAAGAACAAGTACAACTAAAGTTAACGCAAAGCTAACTCGGATCCGCTTGAGCACGGTTTCATCTTTCAGCGTTTTAAAAATCACACCACCTAATGCCAGCCATATTGTGTCGACCACTATCGCCACTACGTAGCACACGCTAGCGGCAAGTAACGTAGCAACTAGATTTGAGCTTGCCGGCACCGAAGCCATCGCAAAAATAGCGATACACGCGGCGTAGGCTTTGGGGTTGAGGAGGTTAAGAATAAACCCATCTTTAAAGCTCGGTAGCTGCGCACCTGCACTGCCAAGCGCCGCGTTGTTTGCTGCAATTTTGTAGGCTACATAAATTAAGTAGGCGGCTGCAAGCCATTTGAGCATGAGTGTCACTTGGGGATGACTAACCAGTAACCCTGCAGCCCCAGTGGCAGCAAAGATCACCGCGACAAGCAGTCCTGCCAAAATACCAGCTAAGAACGGGAAACCTTTTTTAACACCTTGACTCGCCCCCGTCGCAGCCAGTGCAAGTGGCGCAGGACCGGGTGAGCCAAGTAATACCGCGGTTGTGATTGCCACAGAAAGTAAAGCTTCAAACATCATATCGTCCTTATGAATTACAAGTCTGCATGGTGGAAATCAAAAAAGAAGCCGAATGGCAGGCACACTTTCACGACCAAGCAACAACTCGGGAGTTTTCTTATCTTGAAAATAAGGCTCCTGGGAATAGAGCCTTTAATTTAGTATGCTGCTACGCCTCTGGGACGCAAACTCGGCCTTCCATTAGCACGCGAGCGCTGCGGCTCATGACGGCTTTTTTAGCTTGCCAACGGCCAGACTCTTGTAGTGCTTCAGCGCCAACCTTTAAGGTGCCTGACGGATGTCCAAAGGTTACGGAGTTAAGATCACCACCACCAGCGGCTTCGTTAACTAGGGTGCCAGGAATTGCTGCCGCGGTTGCTATCGCCACAGCGGCAGTGCCCATCATCGCATGGTGTAACTTACCCATGGATAAGGCGCGAACGTTTAAGTCGATGGTATTGGCTTCCACTGCTTTACCGCTCGATGCTGCATAAGATTTAGCAGGTGCAACAAAAGCAATCTTTGGGGTATGTTGGCGAACTTTCGCTTCGTCAATATGACCTATTAAACCCATTTTAACTGCGCCATAAGCACGGATCTTTTCAAATCGCTCTAGTGCAGCTGAGTCTCCATTAATCGCTTCTTGTAACTCAGTACCTTCATAACCTAAATCGGAAGCACGGAAGAAAAGCGTTGGGATCCCGGCACTTATCATGGTCACTTCAAAGGTGCCTTCATCAGGCACAGTTAACGTATCGACGAGATTGCCCGACGGAAACATATCAACATCTGGGTCGCTTGGATCCATAAACTCAACCACCACTTCTGCTGCTGGGAAAGTTACGCCATCCAGTTCAAAGTCGCCCGTCTCTTGCACTTCTCCATTGCTGATTGGAACATGCGCTACTATGGTTTTGCTAATATTCACCTGCCAGATTTTAACGACGGCGACGCCGTTCTCTGGCACTTTATTCGCGTCGACTAAGCCATTACTAATCGCAAACGCGCCAACTGCAGCCGTTAAATTGCCGCAATTTCCGCTCCAATCAATAAATGGTTTGTCGATAGCAACCTGACCAAAAAGATAATTCACGTCATGGTCAGCTTTGTCGCTTTTACTTAAAATCACGGTTTTGCTGGTACTGGAAGTTGCGCCGCCCATGCCATCGGTATGTTTACCATAGGGATCTGGGCTGCCAATCACACGTAGCAGCAAGTTATCTCGCGCTTCACCCGGTTGCTGCGCGTACTCGGGTAAATCTGTTAAATTAAAGAACACCCCTTTAGAGGTGCCGCCACGCATATAAGTGGCGGGAATTTTAATTTGCGGCTTAAATTGACTCATGGTTATACGCCTTCCGCTTCGAGGAAGTCTTGAGCAAAGCGTTGTAACACGCCGCCAGCAGAGTAAATAGATACTTCTTCAAAGGTATCTAAGCGACAAGTCACAGGTACCTCCACACGCTCACCACTTTGACGATTAATCACAAGAGTTAATGTAGCGCCAGGTGCCGGTTCACCCTCAACGTCATAGGTTTCTGTACCATCGAGTTCAAGCGTTTTACGGGTAGTGCCCGCTTTAAACTCAAGCGGTAGTACTCCCATACCGATTAAGTTAGTACGGTGAATACGCTCAAACCCTTCCGCTGCGATAACCTCAACCCCGGCTAAGCGCACACCTTTTGCAGCCCAGTCACGAGACGAACCTTGGCCGTAATCTGCGCCAGCAACGATGATCAGCGGTTGTTTACGCTCCATGTAGGTTTCGATGGCTTCCCACATTCTGGTGACTTTGCCTTCAGGCTCAACACGCGCCAGTGAACCTTGTACTACTTCACCGTTTTCTACCACCATTTCGTTTAATAGTTTGGGGTTGGCGAATGTCGCACGCTGCGCCGTTAAGTGATCACCTCGGTGTGTCGCGTATGAGTTGAAATCTTCCTCTGGTAAGCCCATTTTGGCCAGATATTCACCCGCCGCACTGCTTGCCAAAATCGCATTCGATGGCGATAAATGGTCAGTGGTGATGTTGTCACCTAAAATCGCTAATGGACGCATGCCTTTCATGGTACGCTCGCTCGCGAGTGCCCCTTCCCAATAAGGAGGGCGACGAATATAGGTACTCGTTGGACGCCACTGATAAAGTGGGTCGTTGTCTTCTCCATAGTCTACCGTGAGGTCAAACATTGGCTCATAAACGGCGCGGAACTGCTCTGGTTTTACGCTTTCTTTGATCACCGCATCGATTTCTTCATCGCTTGGCCAGATATCTTTAAGCGTGACTGGATTGCCCTCTTGATCGCGACCTAAGACACCATTTTCAATATCAAAACGCACGGTGCCTGCAATTGCATAAGCCACAACCAACGGAGGTGACGCTAAGAAGGCTTGTTTTGCGTAAGGATGAATTCGACCGTCAAAGTTACGGTTACCCGATAACACTGCCGTTGAGTATAAATCACGGTCAATCACTTCTTGTTGAATTTTCGGATCAAGTGCGCCACTCATGCCATTACAAGTCGTACAAGCAAAGGCAACAACACCAAAACCGAGCTGTTCAAGCTCAGGTAGGAGCTTTGCCTCTTCCATATAAGAACGTACCGCTTTTGACCCCGGTGCAAAAGACGTTTTCACCCAAGGTTTACGAGCAAGACCTAATTTATTGGCATTACGTGCCAGCAAGCCTGCGGCAACTACGTTGCGTGGGTTACTGGTATTAGTACAGCTAGTGATAGCAGCGATGATCACCGCACCATCAGGCATCAAGCCATCTTTTGGCGCTTCAATCTCTTTAACGATACCTTGATTAGCCAGATCGTTAGTTGCAACGCGGCGATGCGGATTTGAAGGACCGGCAATATTACGCGTCACCGTCGACAAATCGAACTTAAGTACACGCTCGTACTGCACGTTTTCTAGGGAATCAGCCCAAAGCCCAGTTAGCTTAGCGTATTTTTCCACCAGCTTAATTTGCTCGTCATCACGGCCTGTGAGCTTCAAATAATCAATGGTTTGCTCATCGATATAGAACATGGCCGCGGTTGCGCCATACTCTGGTGTCATATTTGAAATTGTCGCACGGTCACCTAAATTAAGGTCTTGCGTACCTTCACCAAAGAATTCTAAGTAGCTAGAAACTACGCGCTCTTTACGTAAAAACTCAGTGATCGCCAGTACGATATCTGTTGCGGTGATCCCCGGTTGGCGTTTACCAATGATTTCAACACCAACAATATCAGGCAATCGCATGTAAGACGCACGACCAAGCATCACGCTTTCCGCTTCAAGGCCACCCACACCAACGGCAATAACACCGAGTGCATCTACGTGTGGCGTGTGGCTGTCGGTGCCAACAAGTGTATCAGGGAAGGCAACACCGTCGCGCGCTTGAATAACTGGCGACATTTTTTCCAAATTGATTTGGTGCAAAATACCGTTGCCTGGCGGGATCACATCAACGTTTTTAAATGCCGTTTTGGTCCAGTTGATAAAGTGAAAACGGTCGTCATTTCGACGGTCTTCAATCGCGCGGTTTTTCTCAAATGCATCTTCTTCATAACCGGCGTGCTCTACAGCTAAGCTGTGATCGACAATCAGCTGAGTCGGTACGACTGGATTGACTTTAGCCGGATCGCCGCCTTTTTCAGCGATAGCATCACGCAGACCCGCAAGGTCGACTAAAGCAGTTTGGCCCAAAATATCATGGCAAACCACGCGAGCAGGAAACCACGGGAAGTCCAAATCGCGACGACGCTCGATAATTTGTTCAAGATAATCATTGAGTTTTTCAGGCTCAGCGCGGCGTACTAAGTTTTCAGCAAGGACGCGCGAGGTGTAAGGTAAAGTCTCATAGCTACCTGGTTTGATGGCTTCTACCGCTTCTTTTGTATCGTAATAGCAAAGCTCAGAATCAGGTAAACGTTTACGGAATTGAGTATTCATAACAACTTCCAACAATCGGTGACGGAGAACAGGCGGTCATGGCGACCGCCAGAATAGATTCGAACAGTGTTCGATTAACGCTCAGAAATGGCAGGAACTGGGCGTAGCTCCTCGCCAGTGTATTCCGCCGATGGGCGAATGATACGGTTATCTGCGCGCTGCTCCATAACGTGTGCAGCCCAACCTGTCAGACGTGACATAACAAAGATTGGCGTGAACAATTTAGTTGGGATCTTCATAAAGTTATAAGCTGATGCATGGAAGAAATCGGCATTACAGAATAGTTTTTTCTCGCGCCACATGACTTCTTCACAGCGCACAGATACAGGGTAAAGTACGGTATCCCCCACATCTGCCGCTAGTTTTTCAGACCAACGTTTGATGATTTCGTTACGAGGATCACATTCTGAATAGATAGCGTGACCAAAGCCCATGATCTTCTCTTTACGCTCAAGCATACCCATCATTTCTTGCTCTGCGTGATCCGCAGATTCAAAGCGCTCAATCATTTCCATTGCCGCTTCGTTTGCGCCACCGTGAAGTGGACCACGTAGAGAACCAATCGCACCAGTAATACATGAGTGCATGTCAGAAAGCGTTGAGGCACAAACACGCGCTGTAAAGGTTGATGCGTTAAACTCATGCTCTGCATAAAGGATAAGTGATACGTGCATCACACGCTCATGTAGCTCACTTGGTTTTTCGCCGTGCAATAAGTGTAAGAAATGTGCACCGATTGAATCGTCATCCGTCTCCACATCGACACGAACGCCATCATGGCTAAAACGATACCAGTAACAAATAATGCTTGGGAAACTTGCCAGCATGCGATCGGTTACTTTACCTTGCTCATCAAAGCTTGCTTCACCTTCAAGGTTACCAAGCATTGAACAACCCGTACGTAATACGTCCATTGGGTGTGCGTCAGCAGGAATACGTTCTAATACTTCTTTTAATGCCTGCGGCAAACCGCGCATTGCTTTTAGCTCGCTTTTATAAGCGTCTAGTTCAGCTTGGTTTGGTAAGTTACCTTTAAGGATAAGGTGAGCCACCTCTTCAAACTGACAATTTTCAGCTAGATCCTTTACATCGTAGCCACGATAAGTCAAACCTGAGCCCGACTTACCTACCGTTGATAGTGCTGTTTTTCCTGCTACTTGACCACGAAGGCCCGCGCCACTTAGTACTTTAGCCATATTATTGTCTCCTGAATTTTTTACCTGCTGGGTATTGATATTTTGTGCTGCTGAGCAACCCTCAACAGCTTTAATTTTTTACTTATTTTTACCTTCGGCGAATAATGCATCGAGCTTTTGCTCATAATCGTGATAACCAAGGTAATCATACAAATCCATTCGGGTTTGCATGGTATCGAGTACCAATTTCTGATCCCCATTTTCTAAAATAGACTGATACACCAGCTCCGCCGCTTTGTTCATCGCTCTGAACGCACTCAATGGGTAAAGCACCATATCTACGCCCCACTCACCCAGCTCAGCTTTGTTCCAAAGTTCTGTCTTACCAAACTCAGTGATATTCGCAAGGATGGGCACATCAAGTGCTTCGCTGAATGCGCGATAGTGCTCTTCAGTTTGTACCGCTTCTGCAAAAATGCCATCAGCGCCTGCTGCAACATAGGCTTTCGCACGCTCAATTGCCGCTTCTAGCCCTTCTTGTGCAAACGAATCTGTTCTTGCCATAATGAAAAAGTCAGGGTCGGTGCGCGCATCAACTGCTGCTTTAATACGGTCAACCATTTCTTCGGTCGACACGATTTCTTTATTTGGACGGTGACCACAGCGTTTTTGCGCTACTTGATCTTCCATATGTACCGCAGCTGCACCTGCTTTTTCCATATCTCGAATGGTTTTTGCAATATTGAATGCGCCGCCCCATCCAGTATCAATGTCGACCATTAAAGGTAGATCACATGCCGAGGTAATGCGACTTACATCTGCAATTACATCATTTAGAGATGTCATTCCTAAGTCAGGTAAACCATAAGATGCATTAGCAACGCCACCACCAGAAAGATAGATAGCTTGATGACCGATTTTCTTTGCCATCATCGCGCTATATGCGTTGATAGTGCCGACGATTTGAAGCGGTTTATTGGCTTTTAATGCTTCACGAAATTTTTTTCCTGCGCTCATGATGATGCTCTCTCTTAAAAGTGTGATTGATTGCTTGCTAACTTGGTTGCGATATTATTTTTAGAATATTGAATATGTCGACGCATCAGTATTTCTGCCAGTTCTGGGTCGCGGTTACTGATCGCACGAACGATATGTTTATGCTCGTCAAATGCCGTGGTGACGCGGGGACCGGCCATCCCTAACTGCACACGATACATACGTACCAAGTGGTACAGTCCATTGACTAGCATAGAGATAAGACTCGCATTTTTACTGCCAAGAATAATGCGGTAATGAAAGTCGAGATCGCCCGCTTCTTGATAATAAGAATGTTGGTTTTTGACTTCATCGAATTGACTCGACAACAAACCTTCTAGGTCTTGAATTTCAATATCAGTCATGTGCTGTGCTGCAAGCCTTGCTGCCATACCTTCTAGTGCTTCACGGATCTGATAAAGCTCCATCAATCCTTCCGGTGTGAGGGTAACAACGCGCGCCCCTACGTTAGCTTTACGCTCAACTAGGTGACATGACTCCAAGCGGTTAATTGCCTCGCGAACAACCGCTCTGCTGACTTCATACTTTGTCGACAATTCCATTTCGCTGAGCTTAGAACCTGCCGTTATTTCACCTTCTACAATTTCCTTTCGCATACGAAAGAATGCTTTATCAGAAGAAGTAACCGCTTGCTCGTCAAAAAAGCTCATCATTAGTTAGCCAGTCTTAGTAATTTAAGTTGTAGACAATATAGTGCTGGTTGACGCGCACGTCAACCAGCCCCGCTGTAAATTGTCGACAATTTTCAATATAAGCAGTATTCACCATATTTATAGTTTGTGACAAATAATCAGTCTCATGTATTTATCTCGATACGGTATCAGGAAAGGAGTAATTGCATCGCTTAAAAATCATGCATATTATGAAGATACCTTTACTTTAGCCTGAAGATTACGATGCGGTGTTTTCAAATAGTAATGCTTTCTCTGCTGCTAATAACCGGATTAGCGCAGGCGAAAACCTATACCGTACTGGTCTATCACGGTGCCAATCCTCCTTACTATTTTGAAGAGCAAGGAAAACCCAAAGGTATTTTTGTCGACATTTTTCAAGAGTTGGCAAAACTGACTTCATACCAATTTGAGTTTATGCCGCTCTCTGTCGCCAGAGGACAGCGCTATTTCGATCAAGGTAAAATAGATATTGAACCTGGGATCAATAAAGCGTGGCGGGCCGAAGCAGACGTCCCAGGGATTTACAGCATCGACTATGCCTTCTCAACCGAAGTGCTGCTTGGGTATCAATCTCGCTGTGTGGGCAAGCATAGGCCCGAGCAGTTTTATGGCGCATTAGTCGGCAAAGTAAGAGGGTATCGTTACGATAATTTTGAAGCGCACTTGGGTGAAGACAAGATAGTTGTTTATGAAAATGTATCGGAGAAAGAACTACTAGCACAGCTTGAACATGAGCGTTTAGACTACATCATGATTGGTTCGGTGACAGCAGATTACTATATTTCACAACAACCAAAGTATCGCAAATTTCAATCTTGCTATGAAATAAGCCGATTACCCGTACATATGCGCTTGCAGCCTCATTTAACTGAGTTACAAACGGAAATAAATATCGCCTTGCGACGAATGGTTAATGACGGAAAAATAAAATCCATCTATGCTAAATATAGATTAACGCATTAACGTGTGGAGTTGTTTGCTAATGACGAATGCTGTTGTTGGACGTCTACTACTGTTTATTTTGCTGATTAGCCCATTACCGTTATGGGCGAAATTACAGGTTGTTACGGAACTTTCTCCACCCAATCAAACCATAGAAAACCACCAAGTTGCAGGCTCAAGTACCGTTCTGGTCAAAGCGATTTTAAAAGCGGCTGAACTCGAGGGACAGTTTTCTATTTACCCTTGGGCCAGAGCTTTTAAATTAGCGCAGCATGACAAACATACCTTAATTTATAGCATCGCAAAGACCCCCGCAAGAGAAGACAGTTTTCATTGGATTGGTCCTGTTGCTGTATTTCATTTAGGGTTTGTTACCAATCGTTATCGTGAGGACATAAAAATCCAATCACTTGAGGATGCCAAACAATACAAAATAGCAGTTCAGCGTGGTGATATCGCCGAAGGCACACTTAAAGCACTCGGGTTTAACTTTGTTCAAACCAGCGACATCGAAAAGTCATATGAGTTACTCGTTGCAAATCGCGTTGATTTAGTGATTGATGACCCGCGTTATATCAAAACCATGGCCACGGAACTTAACCTTCCAGCCGACCACTTTGCCTTTTTATACGATGTGAAGGCACTCTCGGTAAAAGGTTATCTTGCAACGAACAACCAGTTACCAGCCGACATTGTCGAACGATTACGTATTGCATTTGCGAAAGTAAGTAAAACAGAAGCGTACCGTAAGGTATTGGAGCTCTAGCTAAACCCAATTGCTTTAATCCAAAATACTCTCACGTATATTGGTTTGTATGGGTAGCACTTAATCGTCGCTGCTTTTCATAAAAACCAATACCAAGCAAGTAGCTCATCTCAATAAAAAGAGATAACATTTCAGCCTAAACCTGCCGATTACAGTAACGATTAGAAAGGAAAAACAGTGATTGAACGAATTGATACCAAACAACGAATGAGCCGCATTGTAAAACACAATGGTACTATTTATTTATGTGGCCAAGTCTGTAAAGACGCCGAGCAAGGAATTAGGGCACAAACTGAAACCATGCTTGAGAAAGTTGATGAGCTACTTATTCAAGCAGGCAGCGACCGCAAACACATTCTTTCTGCGACAATTTATATTAAAGACATGAAGTATTTTGCAGAAATGAACGAGGTTTGGGATGCATGGGTGCCTGAAGGTTATGCACCAGCTCGCGCTTGCGTAGAAGCGAGCATGGCTCGTGATGCATTACTTGTTGAGATTTCGGTGGTTGCTGCAGAGATCTAGTCTAAAAAACATAAGCCTGATTTAGATAAGGCTTGCCTTTACTCTGTCAGATTTGATTTTTAGATATTGATCAAATTTGACAGCCGTATTTAACGCGGCAGTGTCAGGTGGTAATGATACCACCTAAAGTAGTGTCCAGATTTATTGAACCACAACACTATGCCCATTTATTACATCGTTTGCACACCGTAAAACTATGCTCGCTATGTTCTAAAGTCAAAATAGTGATGGATGTCACCGTTGTTCCGTCATTACCTATGGCTTCTCTGCTTTGCGTGTCTGTGACTCCAGTGACCTTATGAGCGCTAACTTTCGCGGAGGTCAATGGCGCTTTAAAACTCCATAACCTCTGAACACTTATCCACTTAAGTATTCGCTTTCTTCACAAACTTCGCCGTAACCATCATTTCGCCAACGCCATCTACCTTGCAGTCAAGCTCATGATCTTTTTTATCGAGCACGCGCCTTACCAAGGCCTTAGTACCAATCTTAATGACTTGTGAGCTGCCTTTGATTTTTAAATCTTTAATCACAGTGACTTTATCGCCATCCACTAATAGTGTGCCATTGGCATCTTTTACTTGAATGTCGTCCTCGGTCGCAGTCGCGTTTGGGTCCCATTCGTAAGCACATTCAGGGCATATTAGTTGACTTTGATCTTGATAAACATATTCAGAATTGCACTTGGGGCAAGCAGGTAAAGACATATACTATCCATTCACTATTTCAGTTTGTAGCATATAGTAATATCAACGTTCTGAATTTAATAGGGACGATGTCAACTCTTTCGATCCGAGACTTTAGGATGAGATTTTGGCACTAAAATTGCTGGCTAATAATCGTATTTAACCAAATGCATGGAAGGAATTCTCAATGATTATTAATCAATCTAGTAATGTCAGTGCCGTATACTCTCAACTTGCACAACAGCAGTCCACGTCTCGACAAGGTGAGAAACAGGAAGTAGTAGCCACAGATACTGTAGCAATCAGTGAGGCTGGCAAACAAGCGCACCAGAACTGGCAAAATATTGCCTCTAAATATGATGTAAATAATATTTCGGCTCAAGAAGCTCGCGCTATGTCTAAAGAGTTGTTTGAAGGGGGGCTTATCAGTACTGGTCAAATGATGGCGATCGGTGCACCAACTTCTATGGTGGAAAATCCATCTCAAAAATACAATCTACTTAATGACATGAAGCATACTTTTAGTTTATCAAACTCGCTTTCAGCTCAAACCAAAGAGGCTAGAGCCAACTATTTAAATTCGATATCGATTTTGGAAAGGCTCAACAGTGAAAGAAAGGGACTAAATGGCTAAAATATTCTAGATAGGTGCATTTAGTATTATTCAAATGCACCTTAGTGTTTAGTTCAAATCAAACTAATTAATATAAAGCGAGTCGCTTGACGTACCAAATGGCGAAGCTGTTGAATTTGAAGAAACTTTAACTTGACCAGACTCTTGACCTGAGAAGTCCCAACCATACAACCAACCCGTGACAGTTTCCCCAACCGAACAACGGTGTAAATCGTTGCCACACCGAGCTTCACTCAATCCAGTTGATTTAGAGATCCCATTCATCACCGCATTATTCGGATTGCCATAACCAAACTGCCAAGCGTAGATAAATAGATAGCTGCCACCGTGGTTAGTTCCTGTAGAAAGTTGACTTTGTGAAATAGTTTGATCGCCGCCTAATTGCGAACGTACGATACCCAGCTCAAAATACGTGATCCCTTGAGCCGGTGCCATTGGCATGATCTCAGCACTACTCATTGAAAACTCATCTCTCGCGACAGGTGCATGCATAGCTAGTGGGGATTGTTCAAAGTCTAGCGAATAGTAAGTAGTTGGGTTTTTCATCACACCTTGCTCGATATCTCCAGCAACAGCAGAAAATGCGGAAGTGAGCGCCAACATTAGTAGCATTGAATAGCTTTTTTTCTTCATCTTAATTGTCCTTTTAAACACTGTTTAAGTTATCGATGCCAGTTATGTCAATTCGTTTTAACTTATACACATTAGCAAGCTATGGATAACACTTTCAAAATTAAAACAAGCTCTTAGGTTAATATTGAAATGCATATGGCTTAGCAAAAATTAAAGCGTTATCTACTCAAAGGTAGATAACTTCATTACGAGGATTGATATAAACCGCCGCTGGCAGTTACAAACATTAACACAAAAACAACACTAAACAACAAAATAAACCAATTAATTTACACCCTGCATTTATAACAGGATCTGGATCAAGTAATAAAAATGTCAAGCACTCAAGACATCAGTAATGCCAATGCGTTGTAAAGTAGAAAGTAGATGAGTAATAGTCAAAAACTGAAGCGATTATATTTATTGACTGAGTGGAAAATTTTTTGATATTCAGGCACAAAAAAAGCAAGCCTTAGCTTGCTTTTTCTTCATCAATTAAGCGATTAAAGCTTAACGATTTTCTCAGCTTGAGGACCTTTCTGGCCGTCAGTAACTGTGAACTCTACTCTGTCGCCTTCAGCTAGGGTGCGGAAACCGTCACCTGTAATTGCGCTGAAGTGTGCGAACACGTCAGGGCCATTTTCTTGAGCGATGAAACCAAAACCTTTAGACTCGTTAAACCACTTAACGGTACCTGTAAGAGTGTTAGACATAATACTAATCCTGATATAAAAACAAAAACCAATGCTGCGCATTGATGAGCTATGCCCATGTGGGCGCATAGACCTAAATTTGTAGAGTGGATAAAACTTCAGGACGGTACTACTACAAGCAAACACTTATACAACAACGTAATGGAGATTTTAAAACACTGACTCAAATTCTGTCTATGAACATCATATAGGGATTCCGCCCTAAGTCAATGTATTTTTAATCATCAATATGACTTGCTAATGACAAATATCAATATTTTTTTCACGGCTTTTTCAACACCCTATTTTTTAAACACATTATTCCCCTAACCCTGTGTAAATAATAGAGATTGCAATAAAATATTCATAAAGCTAGAGAGGCTTTTTTGACTCTAATTCCCGAATTAATTGCACCACTTGCTCCACGACCACTTGCGGGGCATTCATAGGTACGGTGTGGTCACTTCCCTTGGCTATAATTAGCTCAGAATCACAATGTGATGCCAACGCTTCTTGTCCTTCTCGCCATGCTTTAACATCGCGCTGAGTTGGATCAAATGGTCTTTGGGCAACGATAACACGACACGGTATATGATCAGGTGCTTGATGCGCCCGAACACTCGCAACGGTTTCACTTAGCGCTTGAGTTTCCCGGCGCAGAGCTTCACCGAAGGTATTTTCTGGCAGAGTACTCAAGGGTTTAAGTAGCTTATCCTGCGCTAAGGCGTGGGTTTTATCGATGAAGTAAACGGTCACAGGGTCAACATACAACAAGCCTGCAACTTGCTCTGGATAATAGGTGATGTAGTTTTGCATTACATAGTATGCGTATGAATGACCAACATAAATAAATGGCGGCCGAATATCAAGCGTTCTCAACACTTCACGAAGATTACGATTATCCGTATCAATACTATAGGCTCTGTGGCTAAGCTCGCTTTTGCCATAACCTTCACGGTTATAGGCCACCAATGCATTGGGTACTTGCTGCGCGAGACCCATCATTACTGGTGTCCAATAAATTGCAGGCGCTGCAGAACCACTTTCAAAAACAACGGCAGGTTCGTTGCCCGCAACATGATAAACCTGCAAAGATACTTTGTTCGCAACCACTATGTGCTCTTGAATATCACGTTCAAGCGCAACCTGTGCATAAGCACTATTAACGAACAACCACCCCAATAAAGTTAGCGTGCGATACATATCGTTTCCTTGATATCTATAGTTCGACTCTAAAGTTAGCAGCTAGATGCACCATAAGCTAATGACATTTTTGCTGCATCTCCCCTTTATTTAAACAAAGTAAAAGCGACACTTAAAACTCAAATTCCAATGCGAGTCTAAAGCTATGATCTTTGCCAGATTGGCTGATCTCCGAAATAAAACCCGCTTCCCATTTCAGCTGTTTTTGACCTTCAAATCGATGCAGTCCGATAAACCCTGGGCCAACACCAAAAAAGTCTTCTCCGACATAGACTTCAATTGCTGGCTGAAAAGCACTATACAAGCGGTAGCGCAGTTGTGCTCTAAACTCAGATTCCCATTCATCCTCAATGTCCTTACCCCACTCCCTCACCAAAAATGCATTCATGGTAAGGCTCGTGCGGCCAAATTCCTTCTCAAATAAAAACCCTGCGGTAGCTTCATAGGCATCGAATTTATGGCGTTTTTCAAGCTCGAACAATATGCCTATATCCGCCCAGTAGCGCCCTTGCTCTACAAATTGCCAACGCGACTCTAACTCGTAAGCCGCCAAGTCAAAGTTGCCCTCATCGTCGCGCTCACCTATCGCGTAACCTTCGATAGTCATTGTTTCAGTGAGACTCCAACCAAGCCCTAAACGCTGTGCCAGCACGTTCCCTTGCTCGGTTTGCCGAGATAGTAGTCGCCACTCCAACTCACGCTCAAGCGGCATTACATAAGGATGATAAACTTTGTCCACCACCATACCATCCGCTTTTGCACTAAATGCCACCACCCCAAAAAAACTCACCAGCAGCGCGAGTAAAACATTATTTCGCATGCGCTGTTCTCCAATATGTACATCCCAAGAACGTAATCAACGCGCCTCCAAACCCTGCAAGCGTTGCAGCATTTGGTGTTGCCTCATACCCCACTAATACTCTTAGCACTCGACCAACAACACTGTGTTCGTCCACAATTTGTCGCAAGTCTATTTCAAGTCTGGCGGCACTAATTAAGTCCACTTGAAGCGCCAAGTCCAATGCAATCGACACCTTACTCGCACCGTGTAAAGCCAATAACAGCAGCAACAACCAAGGTAAGTGCTTACTCTTCAACCAATCAAGGAAAAAGAAGAGTAGAATAGAAAAGCTCAAACAGATCCCCACACCAAGCGAGGTGCCAATAGCGAGGGTTTGACCATCCGCTGGCTTCGAATAAGAGAACGCAAAGCTTGCCAAATGGTGCAAGTACAATACCACTGCTAGTCCAAAGGCCAAGGCAGCAAGGGCCGTATGTCCGGTGCGTTTTGTTGCAATTATTAAGCAAAATAAACTGAGTAACAGACCTATTTGCAATAACTCGAACCCGCGATAATCAAAACTCGAGGCTATTTCTCCACCCAAAAACCATATGCCAAAACAGCCGACTAGCCCCGCACTCAGCGCGATGAGTGTCGTTTTAAGTGGTAAAGCAGCATTGGTACATTGTGCTAATAGTACCCAAAGTACAGTTACTGGTAATAATTGGTTCACGCTCACCACCACTGCATTAAGAAGCATTGCTTGGCTCCTTCACGATAACGATACCTTGTGCTGTATTTGGTGAAAACTCACCAAAAAAGCTATATTCACCGGGTGCTAGCGGGCCGATATAAATCACACTTTTACGGTTCGGAAAAAGCACTTTTTCACGATTAAGATCAAAACTGTCAAACTCTTCAACCTGAGGGTCTTGATTTTCGATGATGAGCTTTACTTTACGATTTGCAGGCACCTCAACTTGTGCTGGAGTAAATAAATGATTTTTAAGAATAATGGTATAACTTTCTTCCGCCCACAAGGCGAAACTACAGGTCGCCAAAGGCAAACCAAGCGCGAAAGACAGCGAAGAGACCTTAGTCCTTAGCATCCAGCCCCCTCGGTAAATTTACACAAACTCTAAGCCCACCTAAATGACTGCGAGCAAAAGAGATATCTGCGTGATAAATTGCAATTATATGATTGACTATCGCCATTCCTAAACCTGCCCCTTTTTCCCCTGAAGGGTGTTTATCTCCACCAACGCGATAAAATCTGTCAAAAATTCGCTCTATTTCCGCATCGGACATACCACAACCCGAATCATCAATTTGCCATACAACCCGCTGCGCATGCTGCTGAATTTTTACTTCTATGTCACCTTCAATTGGCGTGTATTTAATCGCATTACCAATTAGATTAGAAAATAATGTGGTTAATGTGAACTCACAGCCCTCTATGGTCGCTTCTGATGCTTCTAAGCTGATATTTTGTGATTTTTGTTCGATTCTCGGGTAACAGTTAGCAATCAAGTCTTGAGTTAATGCCACTAGGTCTTGCTGCGCAAATTGCTTATGCCACAGTTCCGGCTCTGTACGCGCTAACGTCAGCATTTGTTCAACCACATGGTTTAGCTGCTCAAGCCCTTTTGACATAGCAGTGGCACTGGGATGCTTAGTATCGTGCGTTAAATTATGCAGATGGATTTTTAAGCTTGCGATCGGCGTTTTTAACTCATGCGCGGCATCGGAAGCAAAATAACGCTCTTTAAGATATGCGACTTCAACTTTTTGAAAGAGGTCATTTAACGTCGCGATAACGATTGCCACTTCCGCTTTGTCGCTTTGCACTGCCAGCTGAGTAAAGTCTTTGGGGTTACGCCGTCTAAGCTCTTTAGAAAGATCTCGTAAAGGCTTTAACGCCGTATAAATAATCCATGCAATAAACACCGCAAGAAACGGCATGATCACCACCAGCGGCGTCATTGCAGATACAATCATGCCTTCAGCAAGGGCAAAACGCTTTTGTACCGGCTCTGCTACCAGTATTTGCCTTTCACCGAACGCTTCGCTGAAGGTTCTGAGTCTAGTCGCCCCCACATTTTGAGTGCTAAACCCAGCATCATAATTAAGCTTGTTCTTGTACTTAGCAAGTAGCTCACTGCCCGCAACAACTTGATTGTGCTCAAGGACTAAAAAGTAAAATGCGTTGTTACTCGCACCACTGGGCAGGGTAGTCGCAGTAACTTGAGTATTAACGAGTGTTGCGATGGACTCTAAATGGCTGTCTAATTGTGCTTGTGCCATCGCCATGCTGGAATGATAACCCCGTAGCAGCGCCATGGATGCAGTCAGCACTAAAGCTGACACTAAAATTAGGGTCAACTTTCTCGTTATTGAAGCACCTCCAAGCGAGCTTCTCGTGCCCACTAAGCCCCCTTGCCAACCACATAGCCAATGCCACGCAGCGTTTTGATAAATCCATCGGGCATTTTCTTACGGAGGTGATGAATATGTACCTCAATAGCATTAGAGCCTAAGGCTTCTCCCCAATCATAAAGCTTAGATTCTAACTGAGTTTTAGACAGCACACGGCCGCTGTTTTCCATCAAAGCCTTGAGTAACATATATTCTTTACGAGGTAATTCTTGAGCGCTACCACTTACAAGCACCTCGTGACTGGCGAGATCTAACACGACATCGTTGCAGCTCAAGGTGCTGCTCACTTGTTTGGTGAAGCGTCGACCAATCACCCGCAAACGCGCAAACAGTTCTTTTGGCTCAAACGGCTTAGCCAAATAGTCATCAGCCCCTAAATCCAGCCCTGCAATTTTATCATCAAGACTATTTCTTGCCGTTAGAATGAGCACAGCGGTTTGCGATTTGGTTTTTTTCAGCGCCTTGAGTACCGCCAAACCGTCTCCGTCAGGTAGACCTAGGTCAAGCACCACCAGCTCAAATTCACCAGATTCAACAAAACTGATTGCTTGTCTTTGCGTCGGCGCATGCTCGATGACATACCCTTCTTTTTTGAGTGATGCGATGAGCCCCTGAGCCAGTAGCTCATCGTCTTCTACGAGTAATAGCCTCATTTATTCCTTCTTTTTAGCTTTTTTTCGACTTTCGCCAGTAGCTGTGCCACTTCCTCTTGACGGTATTCATCTGCTTTTTCTCTACCTGGACGGCTTGGCGCATTCTGCGCTTTTTTCAAGTGTGCAAGTGCGGCACTATAATCACGTTCGTCATATAAAAACTGTGCATAGAAATAGTTTACATCAATTCCTGCCGGATTGATCGCTAATGATTCTTGGAACAGCTTTTTCGCCTTTTTATCGCTGCCAAACCCAATTGGCCAGCCTGGGACCTGAGCATAGAGCGTGCCCAAGCTCGTTAATGCAGAACCAGACAGTGCGTTTTTATCAAGTTCAATGGCTTTTTCGAATGAGGCTTTCGCTTCTTTGGCAAGACCAAGCGCCCCCAAGCCACCTTTCGCTCCCGCATAGCTCGACTGCACAATACCACGCCAGATGTAAGCTTCTGCACGATCTGGATATTGTTCAACAAATGCCACGCACTGCTTAACCAACTCTTCAAATGCTTTTTCTTGGGCATCGCCCTCGGTTTCATAATTTACCATTGCCCATTTAGTTTGGACTTGGCTAAGATCATCGTCAAATGCTGCCCAAGCACCTTGACTGAATACCAGTAATGTTGCTGAAGCTAACAAGGTTTTTAGTGCGTTCATCGTAATGACTCCTTAGTGGAAAAAATGGTTTGGATGGTTTTCACTTTTTTGATTAATGCGTTATCAACAAGCTCTGGTAACAAGCCATTGAGTCTCGCAAAAAATCTTTCAGGAAAACCTATGCCAGCACGTTTGGTGTTGCTATGGAGCAATTTCATAAAGGCTTGTGCGACGACCTCTGGCGAGTCCATCTGATTACCTAGTGCATGGTTTACAGCTGTCGCGCGATCGTCATTCATTTCCGTTGTGGTTGCGCGTGGCGCAAGATATTTAACCGCTACTTGGTTATCGAGTTCCCGCGTCAGTGCCTCTGTAAAACCACGCAGACCGAACTTGCTAGCGCAATAACTGCTTTGATATGGAAAGCCGATAGCACCAAACGCTGAACCTACATTAACTATGGTGCCATGGTTTGAGATCAGTTGTGGTAAACAGGCTTGACTAACTAGCATGGGCGCTAATAAATTCGTCTCCATCTGCTTTTTCAAGTCAGTAGGTAAAATTTCAGCAAACCCAGCCATGGTGTTAATGCCGGCGTTGTTGACGAGTAAGTCAACCCCACCCATAGTCGCCGCTTTTCTCGCGATTTGTGTCGCAGCATCCTCAGCGGTGATATCTAAAGCAAGATAATCGTGTTCTCCCGGTAACCCCGCTATCACCTGCTTTAATTTTTCGCTGTCTCGGCCAATTAGCAAACAACGCCAATTATGCATGGCCAATTGTTTACTAATAGCCCGGCCGATCCCCCGAGATGCCCCAGTGATAATGGCAAGTTTTGTTGCTTTCATCAGCTTACCTCCGCAAATTCAACACCTGTAGGCATCGCTTCAATGTTGCGGAATACGTCGCCATACAAACGATAAAACTGTTTAGCGCTGTGGATAATGATCGCTTGCTCTTTTTCACAGCTGATCTTGTTCATCAGCCCCGCAAAAAAGTCAATATGCTCAACATCTAACGCGCCATGAGATGTTAAATAGGAAAATGCGCTACGGGGCAGACCAAGCTTATTCGCAATTTGACGAGCAGCATCATCGGCAAGTGCGATGGACGTGCCCTCAAGCACATTAACCATGCCAAAAAAGCTCAGTGGGTGTTTACGAGCGATACTGTCGTAGGCGTAAGAAACCATCATTTCAGTTGCGAAGCTTGGCATGCTATGACGTATTACTTCTTTATCCACACCACAGGCGGCAATATCATTAAGGATCCACTCTTGGTGTCCCATTTCTTCTTCGATGTAATGCCCTATTGCTTCTCGCAACCATTCTTTACTGTCATCTAGTTTTGCGCCACACGCCATAAGGAGTGGTACTGTGTGCTTTACGTGGTGAAACGCCTGCTGTAAAAATGAAACGTATTGGCCTTTGGTGATCTGACCATGAAAAACATCATGAATAATTGGTGCGCTTAGTAGATATTGGCGCGCTTGTTCCGTTTCTGATTGTAGGGTTTGGTAAAAGTTGCTCATTGTCGTTTTCCTTTTAAACCGAAGCTACGGACTCTGCCGCTTCGTATTGATTCTGGGAGTAAAGCGCTGAAATTTGCTGCGCGAAATTAGCTAAAATCACGTCGCGTTTAGGTCTACCGTTCGCGGTAAGCATGCCGTTACCTACCGAAAAGGCTTCGTCTACGCGCACATAACGTTTTATTTTTGCGTAATCAGGGAGTTGCTGGTTGGCAAGCTCAATGGCGTTATCAATCACAGCTGCTGTTAGTTGTGTCGGGGTATAAATAAGCGCCGTTAAAAATGGCTTGCCATCACCCACCACAACGCATTGCAGTAAAGGTACATAGGCAAGCAAAACGGACTCCGGCCACTCGGGAGAAATATTGCGTCCAAAGCTATTGATCAGAAGATTTTTTAGCCGGCCTTCGATGACAAAATGCTGCTCACGCTTCGACACTCTATCGCCGGTTTTTAACCACGCATCTTGGGCTATCGCTTCGCCGCCCAAGTAACCTAAAAAGTTATTCCCTTTGATCTCTAACTCATCTGCCACAATACGTGCCTGAATATGAGGCAGTAACTTACCGACGCTACCATCTTGCTCACCAGTATTCAGTGCAACAACAGACCCCGACTCGGAAAGTCCATACCCTTGAAACACAGGTAAGCCCAGCTGTTTAGCTTGCTGTAGCAGTTCAGTGTCAACTTTCGCGCCACCGACCGCAATAAAGCGTAAACTTGCAGGGGGTTGCCACCCTTGCTGCGTGGCACTTAGCAGGCAACGCAGCAGCTCAGGCACTAAAATTAAGCTATTTGGTTGTACTTCACTTATCTTTTGCAGCAACTTTTGTGGATATAGCAACTGACTGCCCGAAAAGCCTAGCGACGCAAGCTCGGTTACCTCAACCATGCCACCACTCAACAGCGGCGCATACACACCCGCGATGTTTTCTAGCAACACAGGTAGCGGTAATAAACACAAGTGCTTAGGGCGATTAAGTGCGATGGTTTCGCATAAACTGCTCGCCACGACAAGTTGGTTTTCAACCGACAGACATACGCCTTTTGGTGCGCCTGTTGAACCTGAGGTATAAGTGATCTTTTGCGTTTCAGGAAAATAGGTTCCCGTACTTTCGCACCTAGTTTGATATACATAGATTGCTTGACCATAGACATCTAACACCGAATATTCAGCGCTATTTTCAAGCTTGGTATCGCTGATCAACCAGTTTGCTTTTGACTGCTCAAGGGTGTGTTCAACTTGCGCTGTGGTAAAGAAATGAGGTACTGGAATAGACACTTTATTCGCTTGTAATAGTGCAAAATCTACCAATAACCAAGCGATAGAGTTGTCTAGAGAGACCGCAACACCCTCACCATTCATCACAATAAAGCGCTCTGCCAAAGCTTGCGTGTAAGACTTTACCTCAGCAAAAGTGAGACGAGTTTGCCCTTGCTGTAAAATCACATCACTGTCTTGATGTGGCAGTTTTTTTAAGAAATCACACATATAAAAATGCCTCTTTTAAGCTCGCGATTTCCACTTCGAGTCCTTGTAGTAAATGTTGATACATTTCAGTGTTTGTGATCACCTGCTGGGCTTGATGTAAATCGACCGAACAAACCATCGGAGCACATTGGTAATAGCTGCCATAATCTTTGGCTGAAGCGATAGTGCCGTCTGCCAAAGAAATCTTGTTAACCTCGACTTGGCATAACTTCATCAATGCACGTACTTGTTTGGTCGCCGTAAATACCAAGTAGCGGATGTCACTCTCAAGCAGCGCTTGAGTCAGTACAATAAAGTGGCTTAACGTTGCCATTCGGCCTGTTGAAAACAAATTGCCAAGTTCTGCGATATGATTACGCTCTGAAACCGTTGAGAGGCACTGCTCTACCGGACGATTAAGATACTGCTCCACAAATAATGCGTCTTTGGCTGCAAATCTAAGACCTAAAAAGCAATCGCTTTGGCGGTAGTTTAAATGGCTTAAAAGGGGATAATACTCATGAATATCAGCGCCAAAAGCATGGGCAAAACCACTGTGGATAGCGTGCTCCAATTCAGCGCGCGCGCCGCAAGTCTTGTTTGCCCATCTAAGACGACTTTGTGAGTTTGTTGCTTGTAGTGCTTCGCCCATCGTTTTCACACCTTTCCTGTTCTGATGTAAAAACTTTAAAAAGCGAAAATTAAGAAAACCTTAAGTTTGAAAAAAGGACGAAAAAATTTTTCGTGATACGTATTCTACTTTTAAAACGCTTGCTTTCGGCTAATCACAAATACGGCAACGAGCGAAACCAAAATAAACAGTGCAGCGAGTAAAAAGGTCAGTGAAAATGCCATATTAAGTTGTGCAGAGCTTGCCAAGGCCGCACTCTTTACCTGCAACAACACACTAAATACACCACCAAGTAATGAGGCTCCAGTCATTAGCCCTAAGTTTTTACATAAATTAATGAGCCCTGACCCCATGCCCTTTTCTTTTTCGGCTACTGTCGTCATCACAAAGGTATGGTGAGCCGCTAGAAACAACTGCCTTCCGGGAGTTAACACAAATAACGCCACAACATAGCCATAAAGTCCAAATAATGAAGGTAGGATTGCAAAGCTAATTGTCCCAATGAGGATCATCAGCAAACCCAAAAACATAGCAAACGCGATACCAAAATGATCAACCACCTCGCCTGATGGATAACCTGCGACAGCAGCAATACAAGGCCCGATAGATACAATAAGACCAACCGTGACCGGGCTCAGCCCTAACGCATAAGTAAGATAAAAAGGCCCGACAACTAATGTCGACATTGCGATGGCGTCAACTATAAAGCTCACGATTAACGAGGCATTGCGTAGCTTGTGTTTAAGAAAAGCCAAACTCACAAGTGGAAATTGAGCACGCTTTTGGCTTTGTACAAAACAGTAGATAAAAGTCACTGAAAATAAGAAAAATACGCTATGCAAGACAAGACTAAA
This sequence comes from Pseudoalteromonas sp. DY56-GL79, assembly GCF_041414765.1. NCBI lineage: Bacteria > Pseudomonadati > Pseudomonadota > Gammaproteobacteria > Alteromonadales > Pseudoalteromonadaceae > Pseudoalteromonas > Pseudoalteromonas sp. DY56-GL79. The sequence goes on from NZ_JANHZS010000013.1 coordinate 124,352, forward strand.
CGAACTACTCGATGGCATAGCCAACACATAAAATAGGCATGACGCCGACAGCCACACGCTTCCAATAACATCAAAACGCTGCGGCTCAGGTGGATTTGCAACATCATCAGGCAGAAATCTTGCAATTAAAAAGTTAGCTGCGCCACCAAGCAATATCATCAACCAAAAAGTGAACTGCCATGATAACCACTCTAGCATTGCGCCACTTAGCAATGGCCCCAGTGCCGTGCCAATCGCAGCGGTAGTACCGAGTAGCCCCATTGCAAGTCCAACTTTACGCTTTGGCATCGCAACGCTTGCCAGCGCAAATACTTGGGATAATAACAGCGCAGCGCCAATGCCCTGGAACAGCCTAGCAGCAATCAGCATCCAAAGATTTACGCTCAGCCCTGCGACAATGGAGCCCACGCAAAAGACGCTAACCCCAATGCGCAGTGCCCTTTTTCGGCCAAGGCTATCACCAATAGCGCCAGCACCAAGAATAAACGCGGTAAGCGAAAGCAAATATGCCACAACTACCCAATTCACCAATGCCTGCCCCACGTCAAACTCCTCAGCAAGTGTTGGCAACAAGACATTGATACTACTCATGCCAAGCGTAGGCAAAATGAGTACCACAGCCAAGCTGAACAACACCCGCTTTTGTCTGGCTCCTAGAGCAGTTTGATCCTCTGCATTTACCGTATCTTCTATCATGCGTTACCACTCCTACCATTGCGCCATATCAACAAGTGGTGACTGTACTACTTCAAGTGAACTTGAGGTCAAGTGTGTAGTTAGGTTTGAAGCTTGATTGGATTAACAGCAAAGCCTTAGATAGTTTTAGCGAATCGAAAGCCAGTAACTTAACGTGCTGAGCAGCGGTGATTGGCTCTACGGCGCCGCACTTTGATTATTAGATCCCTAATACCTTGTCGCTATGTTATTTACCACATTTTGAAACTGTAATTGTTGCCCAACAACCTCTATTTTATGAATTACTTGCGCTTCAAGAACAAACACTATCCCGTGTGCTTCCTCTTTGTTGTAACTACTAAATATCGTAATTTCTTGAATAGATTTTTGTTGAACATTCTGTATTTGATAGGTGCTTGCGACCTCTTCTGAAAGTACCCGGAGCCAAGCAGGCAACTTCATTCTTGAATCGACCTCAAACAAACTCCGTACAAATTGATGTTCATGTCCAGATAAATCAACAGCAGGTACAAATCTTTGCGGGTCTAATGTTTCGTGAAGCAGTTTACTATCCTTAAACGCTAAAACTAACGTTTCAGACACATGCGAAATAGTGATAGGTGAGTCGACCTTTAACTTGACGACCTTCGATAAGATAAGCTCTTGAGCGCCAACTTGCATGCCCCAAAGCAATAGAAAAGTTGCAAATATCATCCTTATCATGCGTTGTTCCTTTCAATTTATTTTATGTGATTGCCGCAAAGCGGGTTAGCTTTCAGAGGTCTCCTTGCAAGCAACTCGCTTTTGATTACATAAACGGCAAATAGCCTAGATCACGTAAATTAACTTTACCTTAATGCTGTTACCTCACAAACTTGATTGCACCAGTCACATTTCTTATCAATCATGTTTCCCAGCTAATTTGCAATATTTTTAGCGTCATAGCATGACAATAACCATTTGTTTTTATTTATTTTAATTTGGTCAGCGTACAGATATTTTTGAGGGAGAGAGCGTAGTATAAAACAGGTACATTTATTGATGCATTGAAAAGAAAGTTTCAGTATGATGATTTATTGGCCACTTTGGAAATAATAACAATATAATAAATAAGGGATAATGATGAAATACCTTGCCATTTTTTTGCTCATGTTTGCCTCTTTTCAGAACCATGCGGTTGTCAAAAGACATGATGTTGACCCTGACTTGTATAAGGTTAACAGCATCCCGCAGTTTTATGTTGATATGCCATTCCAAGGCGGTTCAGTGTTAATCGATAAGCATTGGTTATTGGCACCAGCTCACGTCATTTATACGTTTATGTATGACTATCAAGACAAACCTATCATGGTGCATGGTGTTGAAAATCAAATTGCACAAATCATTATTCATCCGGATTACAAAAAGGTAGAAGGTGATTGGAGTGAAGGCGACCCGGCACCACTTATGGAGCAGCTAAATAACGCCAAAGACATTGCTTTAATTCGCTTAAGCAAGCCAGTAACACACATTCAACCCATCGCTATATATGAGGGAAATGAAGAGTTAGGCATGGAAATAACTGGGTTTGGTCGCGGCGCTATCGGAACGGGGATAACGGGTGAAGAGCATGACTCTGAGGGACCAAGCCTAACGACCTATGCATGGTATCAAGTCACCAAATTTTTCTCAGATTGGGCTTTCACTCAAGACGACTATCAAATGCATGTTTACAACAACGTGATCACAGAAGCAAAAGCCCACTGGCTCAAATTTACCTTCGAACAAGGAGCCGATGCGTTGCCGTTAGAGGGCACCTTAGGCTCTGGAGATAGCGGCGGCGCAGCAATCATTTATCAAGGCTCTACGCCGGTATTGGTTGGATTAGCTGCATGGAGAGAAATTGAGGGCGATTTGGAAAATTATACTTTAGGAAAATACGGTTCAACCGCCGTATTAACGCGTGTATCTTATTACCAAGATTGGATAAATAAGCATATCAATAAAGGTCAGTAGCAAGTATAGCGCGTCTAAAGAGCAGACCATAAAACGGTTGCTAAATTTACCAGTGTCCATAGCTGATACGGAGACTTTATGGATTACGAAAAATTTTTACCTAGTGAAAATTTGTCCTCATTTATCAATTGCTTTTGGACACTGGAAATTACTGCAGATAAAAATGCCGCAAAGCAACGTATTGTCCCCGACGGCTGCATTGAGCTGGCCTTTATATTGGGCGACGATATTAAGCGCTATACATCAGAACATGAATACATATTGCAACCGCGCGCAATGGTACTTGGTCAAACCGTTTCACCTTTTTATATTCAACCAACCGGATACGTTCACACCTTTGCAGCCAGCTTTTTTCCTTATGCCTTTTCCCACTTTATTTCGAAACCGATAAAGAGCTTAAAAAATCAAGAAACATCGATTTACGAACTGTTTAAATCCGATGAGGCCGCAAAGCTTGAAAGTGATATCATCCAAGCGCGAAACACAAGCCAAAGGATTGAGATTTTAGAGGCCTTTCTCCTTCACAAGCTCAGCGACCCGCAGACAATTGAGCACATTGTAAAAACAACGGTAGACATTATCTTTGCACAAAATGGCGATATATCGGTTAATGCAATCACCAAATCAAATCCCAACAAAAGGCGCCAACTAGAGCGGAAGTTTTTAGACCTTGTCGGTATTAGTCCAAAACATTTAAGTAAACTTGTACGCTTGCAAAGCGCTTTAACACTCCTCATAAATCGTGAAGGCAACTTCACCAACATCGCGTACAAAAGCAACTATTATGATCAGTCTCACTTTATTAAGGACTTTAAAGCACTCACAGGGGTAAACCCGCGAGCGTTTCTCGATGACGAAGGTATGACGCTTTCACGACTTTTCTATAAATAGTCCTGTCGCTTTTTTACAATTAATTGTTGTCTCCCCGCACTATCTTAAAGTCGAACTCGTTGAGCCTTAAACGAGCCCAGTAAACCCAACCTAGTCACCAATAACTAGCCGAAACACAATAAAATAAGGACGATAACGTGCACAGCTTCGCATCAATTTTTGAAATTCCAGCAACCGACTTAACCCGCGCCGTATAGTTCTACAGCAGCATTTTTGCGGTCTCCATTGAAACCATAGATATGTCTGAAATGACAATGGCACTCTTCCCGTACGAAGGGCAATCTACCGTAGGTGTGATTGTTCAAGGCGAAGGTTACACTCCTTCCAGCACTGGCGTCACTCTGTATTTAAACGCGGGTGAAGACTTACAGCAAGTGCTATCAAAAGTAGAAGAAAGCGGTGGGAAAATACTGACCCCCAAAACTCCACATGCAGACGAAAGCGGTTTTTTCGCGTTATTTATAGATACAGAAGGTAATCGCTTAGGTCTGCACTCACCAAAGTGAATTCGGTGATATTTTCGCTGTGCACAACCAGACTGCTACGACCGAAAGCGAATAAATTAAGTATCGTCGGCACCGAATGACAGCGGAACTACGAAAGAGTGGCTATATTTGCTTTACGGTGTTTGGTCGAAGCAACCGACAACAAGCATAACCTTGACTCAACTAATTGACTCGGTGTATTCAAGTGCCAATAAGAGTACCGTCAGGATTGGATATTCGAAAGGACGCAAACAAGAACCCACTATAGGAACACGGGATTTTTGGAGGATTTAAAGGTGAATTGGAAACCTTTTAGTGCATTTTTACAAAACGTTTTTATACCTCTTATTACGGTCACAATAGCTGCGATGGTAGCTATTTTAAATTTTTCGGTCTCAAATTTAGATCGAGAGTTAAAGGAGCAGGTTGCTGCCGTAGATATTGCAATTAAAGAGGCGCGCGATGAGCGTGAGAGGATAAATGCCGAACGAGAATTTAATTTCAAAATTTATGATCTCGTTCAGCTATCTTTAGAAGAAAAAAACGAGCGAAAGCAGGAAGTAGCGAAGCAGTTTGTTTTAGTTATGGTGGATGGTGAATTAAGAAGCCGCTTGTTAGGCGTTTTAGAAGCAGGCGGGACACCAATGATCAAGCAAGAAACTGCAAAAATAATTGCAAAAGAGAAAGAATTTCAAATAGAAGAAGATAGTAATTTAAGAACAGACAGAAGCGTTAAACCTTCTTTTGATTGGGAAGATTGGGATTATGATATCTTTTGGTGTACGACATCTGGAGCTAGCGCTAAAGAACAAGCAGAGTTTATAAAGCAACAACTTGAGATGGAAGGAGCAAAAGGCAGAGTCAGAGTTAGAGAGCTATTTTCGTCCGTAAATGCTCGATCGGGATACAAAATCTCAGGTTATGCAATTAGACGTAGTGAAAATGAAATAGTCCAAGCTAATGCTTTAGAAACACTGGCCGAAAATGTTCTATTAGAAAAAGGTTATCCTGCAGTGTTCAAGCAGCAACTAACTAGCCAAAAAACAAGGTGGTACATTAGTGCTTTTGTATGCCCATGACATGAAAGCGTAGAAACCACTCACCTAAATTTAAAGCCAAAGTGGCATTAGCCAATGAGAAAGAGGATAAAACGATCGCTCAGTTGAATGATCACAGTAACGTCCAACACTATTTGCGCTTATGCTGGATAAAATAACTTTATAGTTTGTGAGCCCTTTAACTGGACATTGTATAAAGCACCAAGCAATATACTGCTCTTGATTTTTTGAGCACTACCTTACGTAACCGTCTATTCATCAAACGCAACAAAGCCTATAAACGCAAAAATTTGAGAATATTAGCAATTCAAAAATAAGAAGCATCATGGAAATAATTAGAAGCAAAACATTCACAGCACAGCGCGCTTGGGGCGCAAAAGACATCGCTAATATGAATGGTATTACAACCCGCCTGCATTGGACTGATCAGCCTTATAAGTGGCATGTTAATGACGGTGAAGAAGTCTTTGTTGTGTTAGATGGTGCGGTTGACATGTTTTACAAAGAGAATGGCGTTGAGCAATCAGCCCTATTGCAAACTGGTGATATTTTTTATGCGTCAATTGGCACTGAGCATGTTGCTCATCCTCGTGGCGAGGCGAGAATTTTGGTCATAGAATCAGAAGGTAGCGTATAAGGTTTGGGTCGGTGTTAAACACCGATATCCGTTAAACTGGACAAGTCTAAACTTGAACTGTCAGAAGCGGAGATTCATTTAGGGTGCTCATAAAGTCGACCTAGCAGCAAGAGAGCTCAGTGACGCTCGGCATAGCCGCTTCGTCACATTTGAGCCATTAGTTAACTACGCTCTTCTATTTGATCAACATCAGCAAAACAACAATTGCGAATTAGTGGGAAAAATTATTTTGCTTTATCCATTGTATCGCAATATCTAGAGGCTCTGCTTTATTAGTATTGTGGCCTAGCGATGGAAATAATACATATTCAAAAGGCTTGCCTTTAGCTTTCATCCTATTCAGTTGCTCGATACACATTTTGACTGGGACCTGTATGTCCTGCTCTCCGAAGAGCCAGAGCCCAGGTATCGATAAAGAATTCAAAGAAATTTTCGGGTCCGTTGCTTTAAAATCATATCTGTCAGGATCATTTAACGTATGTTCACGCGATTCTTCATCAGTATGAGTTTCCCAAAAGTCTTCTCTACCATTGGTGTAAAACTGAAACCTAAGTTGTTCCAGAGTTGTGATTGTAGGGCTACTGAAGAGAACCATAAACTCTACTGATTGATTATTGAGTGCGGCAATTGGAATAATCCAGCCAGCCTGACTCGCGCCAATAAGTCCAATCGATAACTCTTTGTCATAACCATGAACCACATCTACCGCAGCACTTGCATCTTTCGCAAGCAAAGTTAAATTATCAACACTTATATTATTGGTTCCCACCTGAGGCCCTACGTAAACGCCACCAGATTCACCAACCCCACGCTTGTCGTACGTCAAAACTAGTAAGTCTCTCTTAGCCAGTGACTGTGCTAACTTAGTCATTCGTGGGACAGGATCAGAGCCGTGCACTAATACTACTGCAGCTCGCGCATCTTTAGGTATATACATGCTCCCTGATAATTTTACACCTTCGCTTTCAAAAACGACCTCTTCTACAATAGTAACGTCATTTGGTTGGCGTTTTTCTTCGTTGAGAGTGTGACTTTGGTCTCTATTGTTTGTAGTACAACCTGACGCAAAAATTAGTAAAAACAAAAAATATCCGAGGTTTCTCATTTTTTAATCCATTATGAAATTAAAGAAACCTTGAGACAGCAAGGTTTGCGCCAACATAAAAACCAATGATTTCAGTTCTTTAATATTCTCATTTTCGACTAGAGTACTCAATATGACCACTAATTAGTTATACTGACCATCTATTGAAAACCCGTCTGAAATTGGTCGTTTTTTGAAAATGTAAGCCCATGCCTAAGTGAACTACACGAAGGGATATTTTGAATGCCCGTTCCTGCTCAAATCGGGCCCTTAGTTCATTTATATTAACGGATTTTGTAGCAAGACGAAATCGCTGACACCCACCACTAGCTTGCCCTATTGCACACAGGTCATATTTTTTTATGCATCAATTGACACTGAGCATATTGCGCATCCTCGTGGCGAGGCGAGAATTTTGGTCATAGAGTCAGAGGGTAGTGTATAAAAAACTAGTGTAGCTATGATCCACTACCTTTATTTAGACAAACAAAGAAGTGGTTTAGATGAGCGAACTAATGTAGGGTTTGTTCAGACGAATTAGTTAAGATAAACGCTAACTTTTCTATATTAGCTTTTGGTTCATTCCTTGAACTTTGCAACTCAGGTAAGCAAATTTAAAGCGGGGTTAAAGGCAGATACATGCCTTGTCATTTGCTTTAATGTTGAAGTTTATGAGTCTTAAGACTGTCTATTGATGAAACGTTCAGCACGCGCAAAGAGCTTGTCACACTTATCTTTTTGCTCGCTATATTCGACCGAATCTTCCGTAAGAGCATCAAGCACTTCTTTTGCTTGACGATATTCACCTACCACTTGTTCAAGTTTACCTTCAAAATCCTCTTTCCGTGTTTTTTTACTACTTTGTCTTCTTGGTCTAGCCATAACTCACTTCTCTTTAAATCAAAGTCCCAATAATTTCTTTCGCTCTCGTTCAGACAGAATATCTTCGATTTTTCTTCTTACAACGTGAATATTATTTGACTTACTTTTATCAAGAGCCGCATCTTCGCCACTCTTTTTTTTCGACTGTTTTTTCAATTTAAAATCCTACCTCTCAAAACAAAATAATATGAACGAAAAACGCATAAAACTCCCTATCAATGTGAGTTAAAAAACGCACATCAATTAAATGGAGTTTTATGAAATTATGGTGTTAATATTGAAACGGACTTTTACTTTGAGAGATGGATATTGACTGGAAGTCCTCTCCAGTCTATTCGCTACTTATACCAAAGTAACGTTTGCAGCATTTGGACCTTTAGCCCCTTGCTCAACATCAAAAGCTACTTTTTGACCTTCATTTAGTGTTTTAAAGCCTTCACTTACAATTGATTTAAAGTGAACAAAAACATCTGGACTACCATTTTCAGGTGTAATAAAGCCAAAACCTTTTAACTCATTAAACCATTTTACAGAACCTAAAATCTTGTTAGACATATATACCTCGATATATTAAAAAATATTAGTCACTAAGTATGTAATAAAGGAAAAGATATCGCAGAGCATATATGACGAACTGGTTCGAAAGGAAACTGAGAAGAACTTGAACTAAATGTTACATTAATAGGTAACTTATTGAGGCACCCACTATACACGAAATATAACTAATAGATATAAGTTTCTTTTTTATTTTATTTATTCAAGAAAATCAACAGCAAAACCTTTAGCATTACACCCTCGACTATAGGAACTTACTACGCCTCATTCAAATACTGGATCATCCGTCCTGAGCGTTTCTCTTCTTTAAAGTCACAACTGGTTAGACGATATTAAACGAAGTTATCTGTAAAGCAGCGGGTGTCGTGGATATCGCCGGGTAGAAACACTCGGCAATCGCCGGCTTTGAGCGTGTCTGTTCCTCGGGATACAGAGTGGGTTTCGCCGTTTGCTAATTGTGATGAGTGTCACTTATTTTGCCTCCCACAAAGCTATCTGCACTGCGAATTAGGAGGCTACGCTGATAGTTTTTGCAATGCTTGCAAGCAGCTTAATCGTAAAAATCGTAGAAGATCTCACAAGCAACTTATTCCCCCCTCCATCACACCCGAAAAGCATAAGCTGATATGCAATACGCCGACAGGATGTCGGCCAAGTCTTGTCTGGCATCATGGACGTGCCATACAAGACGGTTGCGATACCAATTGTATTAGGTAAATGAGCAATTTGAAGCGGAGAAATAGCTTTAGTAGCTAGGCAAAAATTTTGCTATTTAGTTGTTCTAAATGAGAAATTTTTAACGACGCTAATATGGTATTTCACCCTTCAAATTGATTGGAGACTTAGTGCAATTGGTATTATATATCGGCTTAGGATTTGAAGGTTGAGTGTGCTGCTGGGGCGACGTTTTCTTGGTTCGTTCTTTTTCGTCGTTTAAAAAGAATGAACGAGAAGCGCATGGATGCGCTTTGATACGAGCCATGGAGGGTAAGGCTAATATGTCCTCCTGACAGGTTTCGACGCCCATCCATGGGCTACGACATACTTTTCTTTGATGCCCAAAGAACAAGTATGCAAAAGAAAGGGCACTCCCAACATCACACTGACTCCTCAAGCAAATCGCCAATATGAACGTCACCGCTGTGTAAGGGACATCCCTGTCCCTGTCACAGCTTTTCACGCATCCATGCGTTGAAATGACTCATTGGCACTTTACTTTCGGGTGTGATGAGGGAGACACAAGGCGCTGATAAATTCTTGTGGTGCTTGTAAGCGACTTAGCTGCTTCAGGAGATAAAACCAGAACTAACAGACAGCGCGATTTCCCCTCCATCACACCCGAAAAGCATAAGCCGATATGCAATGTGCCGACAGGATGTCGGCTAAGTCTTGTCAGGCACAAGGACGTGCCTTACAAGACGGTTGCACTATATCGGCTTAGGATTTGAGGATTAAGTGTGATGCTGGGGCGACGTTTTCTTGGTTCGTTCTTTTTCGTCGTTTAAAAAGAATGAACGAGAAGCGCATGGATGCGCTTTGATATTAAACACGGAGGTTTATTTTGATAACGGCTGATAGCTCGAAATTTATCGTAAAGTCAGCCCGTCCTCCTGACAGATTTCGACGCCCGTCCATGGGCTACGACTTACTTTTCTTTGATGCCCAAAGAAAAGTTAGCAAAAGAAAGGGCACTCCCGACATCACACTGACTCCTCAAGTAAATCGCCAATATGAACGTCACCGCGGTGTAAGGGCCATCCTTGGCCCTGTCACAGCTTTTCGCGCATCCATGCGTTGAAATGACTCATTGGCAATTTACTTTCGGGTGTGATGAGGGAGAAAAACGGTGCTGAGAGCTTTTTTGGTGCTTGTAAGCTAATCGGCTGCTTTAGTAGATAAAACCAAAAACAACAGTCAATACCACGCCCGAAAAGCATAAGCCGATATGCAATGTGCCGACAGGATGTCGGCCAAGTCTTGTCAGCACAAGGACGTGCCTTACAAGACGGTTGCACTATATCGGCTTAGGGTTTGAGGATTGAGTGTGATGCTGGGGCGACGTTTTCTTGGTTCGTTCTTTTGCGTCGTTTCAAAAGAATGAACGAGGAGCGCATGGATGCGCTTTGATATTAGCCAAGGAGGGGATGCTTGATTAGGACTGATGCGTAAAATCAAGTAGTTAACCTGCTTAATTGCTCAGGCTAGCGGCCTTTGTACGCGTAAAAAATATAATTGCTTATCAAGCCAAATTTAGGTGTAATGAATACATAATAAGCGCTGAGCAATGCAGGGAAAACTTACTTAACAATAGCTAAGCTGATTACACTAGCTAGGAAAGTGATAACCTCCAAAAAGCCTATTTTTTATAAATAAAGCCATAGCATAAACAACACCAACTCTGACACACCGAGCTGGTAGCGGCTCAGTCCAACAAGCGATTATACAACACAAACAGTATGTTGCATAAATACTAAAATGTTATATTTCAAAGAGAGCTTAGATGACAAATCACTTCCAGCTTCTAGAAAAAGAACTTCCTACTCTGAAAAGTATTGCGGTTGACACTGGCCCGAATTCGTATTTTGCCCAGGAGGCACTTCGTTTCCGCTCAATAGCTGGGACTCTTAAAGAGATCGAAGGGTTTTCTTTAGATGATTCCGCAAACGCAGATGAGCGACACATCACACATATCCTTATTAGGCCTTTATTGGAAAGCTATTTTAGGCTCTTATATATTTTTGACGACCAAAACAATAAGCATGACAGATATGAGGAGCTTCTGAACTCTTTCAAAAGCGACTACCTAAAACTTACGAATGAACCTGAACTTCCCAGAAAGAGTGAACTTGAATTCGCTGATCCGTCTTGGGCGAATTTACATAGAAGCATGGATGTACGCAGCATGCTCGACCAAGTTCGTAATGACCAAGGCACTAGGTTAAGTTATCTCTACTTTCTTTATCGAATTGCCAGTTTTGATACCCATGGAAAAAACTTAGGAACAATTGGGCGTTCGGTTTTTGGTAAAACAGCAAATTTTCCAGTCCTTGATATCAATGTCGCAATTGACTATATGGCGAATCAGTACCTAGTTATTCTTCAAGACTTAGTCCGTGCCGATGAAATATAGCACATATGAACCTTCTCCGGTTAAGTAAGCATAACAATACAAATTAGCTGCTTTTAAGCAGCTAATTTGTATTAGCAATTTGGCAACGCTTAAACCTGTTCAACTTCGTTATGTCAGTTAGCCGTTAAAATTATTCACAGCAAACACATATAGGGGCGTTAAGCCGTGATCTCCTATTGCGATCTCATCGCTACCTAAATCAGTAGATACAACTTATCGTTTTTGTCCAAAAAGCGAGCTGTCTGAACGTCAGCTACCATGATTGACTGCAAACTATCATGGTAGCTGTTGAACGGCCGAGATTTGCACAAACTCCCTTCAAAACAGCTTGATTAGATGTCAGCGACGACAATTAAACCAATTATCGCCTCGAGTTTTGGCAAACCACTACACCTCACTCAAATACTGGATCATCCGTCCTGAGCGTTTCTCTTCTTTAAAGTCACAACTGGTTAAACGATATTGAACGAAGTTATCTGTTAAGCAGCGGGTGTCGTGGATATCGCCGGGTAGAAACACTCGGCAATCGCCGGCTTTGAGCGTGTCTGTTCCTCGGGATACAAGGTGGGTTTCGCCGCTTGCTGTGGTGACGGGTTTGTATGTTGTCATTTCCATTTCGCCGGATTGCACGGCATAAAATACCCAACCTGCGCCGTGATCATGGGCCGGGCGGTACGTGCCCTTTTCTTCGGCATGGACTAGCAACATAAAGCCATATTCAGGGTCTTGGTAGAGTGTTTTTGATGCCAGCCTTTCACGCATAATGCTCGCAAGCCAAGGCTCGTGCGGTGGAGACTGAGTAAGTTCACTTAACAACTCACGTACTGTTACTGTGGTGCTTGAATTTAATCCGCTCCAGTTGGCTTTTATATCATTGACGATTTTATCTAAGCTATTTTGCATTGCCTCTGCCTCTTATCGTTTGTTCACTGTCATTCGGTTAAGAGGAGCATACAACTTCAAGTTCACTTTAAGTCAAGGAATAGAATTGCTCGAATAATATCGGTTTCGCTTAAAACTGATAACTTAACGAAAGTTTGATGGTGCGACCAAAAATGGGTCTAGCATAAAAGATAGCCTCTTGATGGCTTAAATCGTCCCTAGGATTGCCCTCAGTCAATCCCAAAGCATTGGTGAGGTTTTTAACCTCAAGCTGTGCGCTGAGCTTGTCATTAATTGCCAGCTCGGTAAATAAATCCCATGTTTGATAGGCTGGTAAGGAAAACCGATTGGCAATATCCGAATAGCGTTTACCAACATACGACCAAGTGATAGCCGCGGTAATAGGTCCTGCTTTGTATTCCGGCGTCAGTCGTAGTTGTAACTCCGGCGTGCGTGTTATTTGATTGCCATTAAATTCGCTTTGTGGCAATTGCTTAGGAATGCCGTAAAACCCAGCGTCTTGCCACACACCTATCGCTCTAAATTGCAAAGCTGGACTATATTGATAGTCAAATTCGAACTCCAGCCCTCGTGTTTGGGTATTGATTGAAACGGCTTGTTGAGTCGTAGCCGCGCCGCGATACACCGTGAGCGGGAGCGGATCAAACTTGGTTTCAAATAACGCGCCACTAAACTGCCAATCAGCGGTTTGATAACGCAGTCCAACTTCACCTAACGCCAAGCGAATAGGTTCGCCAAAGTCTTGCTGTACGCGCTCCTCTTCACTTTTGGCCCATCCGCGGCCATTGCCGTAATTAATGAGCCGTGGCATTTCAAAGGCATCGGAATAACGTGCAAATATCGCCATCGCGTCGCCAATTTGGTAATTTGTGCCAATACTGAGCGCATTTTGCGTAAAGGAATCACGCCAAGTGGCAGCCGGGAGATAGTGAGAATAAGCGGCTTTTGATGAATCGGTGTACGACTTTACCCCCTCTAGTAGTGTGCTGGTGAGGTTCAGGTGTTCATTACGCAGCGCCAAGTCAACCCTAAGGTTTTCAGTGAGCTGCCAGTCTATATTGGCATACAGCGAATGTGATTGAGACAAGCCGCTACCGCTTAAATAAACGGGACCGGCGTAAGATAAAAAACCTTGCTCGGTAAAATTGGCAATCACATTTTCTTGCCCATCAACCAGTACGATGTCCAGCCTCTCGGGTTGATGCTTTACATCCGTTAGTAACGCGCCGAGCCATTTATCTAGTGGTAACTCGTCGAAATCGCTTCGAGCGTAAATATGACCGAGGGTCAGTGACCACTGCGCGTGGAGATAATCCACACTAAAATGATTTACCAGCTGCTGTTGCTTGTAACGTGAATATAAAGGATAACTAGCGGTCACGAGACCATTACCATTAAGCGTTGCGGGGTTGGCAACTAAGGTGTTATCTGAATAACGTAAGTATCGAGGGCGCAATGCGCTATTTGCAAAATGGCGTTTAAATTCGGTGATATCAGCGTGTTGTAATCGGCTTGTGGCGTCGACTATGGTTTGGTTGCCCAAATTCATTAAGGTATACAAGTCATTGTTTAGGCTTGAAAATCGCGCACGATTGCTCAGGTTAAGGTGTTCAAAAAGCGGCGTGTTAAACAGTAAAGTGTAGCTATTTAGGCGTGTTTGCTGGGCGTCTTCTAAGTCACGCTGCACGCGTCCTTCTGGAGTGAAGAAGGTGAGCGATCTTAAGTCGTCGCTCAATAGTGTTCCATCGTCATAAGGCAGGCTCGCCAGCTCTCGAATTTCGCCGCTATTTTGCATCACTAAGGGCGCGTAAAAGCTGGTTTTATCGTTCAAATGTTTATAGCTAAAATCAAGCTCAAATGCGTCGGTTAACCAGCTCATGCGCGCACTCACTTGGCCGCCTAAGTCGCTTTGATAGCCCGGCTCCCGAATACCATCAGAAGTACGATAAAACCCGCCTACCGTATAAAACCATTCATCATTCAACGCTCCGCTAAACACGCCATCAAAACGAGCGTAGTCATAGCTCAATCCCTGACTCACTTTCACTAAATTAAAAGGATTTTCTGAACCTCGCCTGCCGATATAGTTCACCATTGCCGCTGGCCCGTTCACCGTAAAAATACCGCTACTGCCGCCACGCACCGCTTCAATGGCTTGATGGGTTAGGTCTGGACGTAAAAAAAAGTCCCCCCAAATACCGTCATAGGTCACGGGCAAACCATCTTCCATGAGGCTGATAAATCTAAACCCCTCGCCGCCTCTAAGTCCTCTTGGTGCTACATTATTGTTGGTTTCACCTCCCGAGTCTTCAACCCAAAAACCGGTGATATTTTTAAGCGCCTCTGCGCTGGAATACGGTGTTTGTTTTTCAAGTTGTAGGCTTGCAAGCTGAGTGATTGAAATAGACGAGTTTAAAATGCTACGGTTTTTACCGCTTACACCCGTTACGATAATGCGCTCAAAGTGTTGTGCAGACTCAAGTTTTTTAGGAGTCACAAAAATACGCTGCTGCTCTGGGTCTAGGGAAAAGTCGTAGTCAGCTTGCTGAAAGCTGGTGAGCAAGACTTGTTCGAGGGTGTAGCGGCCAGTTATCTGCTCAACGCTAATGTTATCTTGGATTTCGGCTGCACTTAACTGCCAGCCACTTTGCGCGGCAATATCGAGTAAACGCTGCTGCAAAGTCGCTTTAGGCAAGTTAAATTGATGATCCGTGGTAGCAAATGCAACGCCACCAAACCATATTAACCACGCTAACAGCGGGATTAATAGCTTGAATAACATAGTTTAAATCAATGTATTTATTATTGTATAAACTTTGTACCACTTATATTGTGACTTTGCTATGACACTTTTAGCTAATTCGCGATTAGGGTGTATTCCTCACCTTTTTGCATCACGGTTATCGGATAAATCTTTTCTAAACTATTGAGCCAATCGCTTATTTCAGTGGTTAAAAAGGTGCCGTTGTAGGTCAGTTTTGCTAGGCGTTGATCGCTTAACTTCACTTTGATTTCGCTATATCGCGACACATCATTAAGCACATTGCCTAATTCTGCGTTTTGATACACTAAGTAGCCTTTTTGCCACGCCATGGTCAACGCTTCACCTTGGGCTTTACTACGGGTAACGTCGCCTTGCTGTGTGACTTCTACCGCTTGCCCTTGGGCCAATTTAATTGCTTGTTGCTGAGTCACAGCCACACGGCCCTCAAGCACATCAACTCTAATTGAAGCCGGATTGGCGCGAACATTAAACACCGTGCCTAGCGCCTCTACTTGGCTGTTTTGGTAGCGCACGATAAACGGTCGCTGCTTGTCTTTACTCACGCTAAACAGCGCCTCACCTTGGTACAACAGTAGTTCTCTTGAAGTGTTGCTGTAGCGTACAGCCAATTGGCTATTGGCCCCTAAATCAACCTGACTATTATCATCAAGCGTAATGGTGCGATGCTCATTGACCTTAGTTTGAAAGAACTCGCTGTACACTGTATCGACTGGTGCTGGCTTAGCACTGGCAACAGGTGCTTGCTGTAGTGGCTGCTCCGGTGCCATAAAAGTCACCAAACCAAACAGCAGCAAAGTAGCGGCAATCGCAAGATACCAAGACTGAGCGCGGCGTTTGGATTGTGGCTTAATGTCAGTTACAGCCGTGGTGTTTTGTGCATCCAGCTGTGCAAGCTGCTGAGTAACATAGTCATCGTCAAGTTGGGCTGAAAGCGTCCAAAGCTCCAACATTTTGTTGAACACATCACTGTGTAGTGAATTTTCAGCTAGCCAAGCGTTTAGCGGCTGTGGATATTGAGTGCTGTCATGAGGTGAGATCTGCTGCTCGTCTAAGACTAATAACCAATCAGCGGCTTGTTCTTCAATTATTGCTAAATCGTCAGATAGTGGAGTCATGTTTATATCCTTAACACTCATGATCAAAGCTCATGCTGTAACTGCTGGTAGCAATGACGAACTGCACGTAATACATATTTTCTTACCATACTTGGGGATATCTGTAAGGTCAAAGCTATCTCCTCATAGCTTTGACCACGTATTTTATACAATAAAAAAGCCAGCCTACATTTGTCGGGTAAACTTGCGAGAGACTTTTCCATTTCTTTAAGTAGCTCTTGGTTGTGGTGGTTTTGTTCAGGGTTAGCACTTGCACAAGGCTGTGGCATTTGATCGCTATCGTGCTCACGATCATCAAACGGGCTACGCGCTTTGCGCCGCAGCTTATCAATGGCCAAATTGGTTGCAATTTTATACAAGTACGCGGCGATGTAGTTGCTGACATTATCCTGCTCAAGTCCAAGCAACTTCACAAACGCCTCTTGGGCAACGTCTTCCGCCTCACGTTTGTCTAACCCTTTGCCCATAATATGGCGGATCAGCTTTTGCTGTTGTTTTAAAAACAGCTGCTCTACTTGCTGGCGACGTGCAAGGTCGTCGTTTGCAGCTACCTTAGTGGTATCGACTGCTTTGCGCTTAAAAGATAATAACGGTGGCATGAATACGCATCCTACTCTTCCATTTGTGTTAGCGTGCAGCGAACCCATAAATTAGTAGGTTCGCTGGCGTTGCTTAAATCAATTTGCTTAATTAACCGTTGCGACTCGGCTTACCTTGCCCGAATCACTCACCGTTCTAAGTTGTACTTTAGACGACGCGGTCAATGTCACAGGCCCTTCATAGCGATGCCATGTTGCGCCTTGGTCAACCGAATACTCCGTAGCCATGCCAACAAACCGGGTATTGACGATTAACTTACCACCTTCAATCGCGCCTCCAGGTAATGGAATACGATAATTTACCCCTACCTGCTGTGGTATTTGAGCATTAATATCGACCACTTGGTAATAGTCCAATAGTGGTAGAGCGTATTGTCCTAAAGTGTTGGTAAAGGTGTGCCAAGCCTCGGTAGTCGCTGCGCCTTGCGCTGGCATATCTTGCACCCATGCACGCTCAGCGGCACCCAGTAATTTCGGGAAAGTCATGTAATCAAGAATTTCTGGTGACTTTTGGTTTTCGCCAAATAGTTGCGCCTGAATACCTTGAACATTTTGTTTACCCGCTTCGCTCAGTAACACCCATTTTGGGTCCCACGGCACTGGATTGCCCAGCTTGTCACGCTCTGCATTGGCGTAAATATTAAACGGACGATATTCAAACGCCTTTTTGGTATCTGTGTAACCTGCCCAATGATAGCCTATTTCATCAGGATGTTTGTTATACGCAAGGTCAAGATACAAGTTTGTCGCATGGGCCAGCACCACTTTGTGACCTTGGTTCGCAAATTTGTAGGCCTGATGCTCATTGCCCCAACCCCACACGTTATTCCAAAACACGGGGAATATCTCACCGTAACTTACATTACCCGTACCATTGTGCGATAACACATCGCCCCAAGTTGCCATATCAAAGCCATGCTGATTGACTATCTGCTTCCAGCGTAAAAAGAAGTAGTCAAACAGCTCTGCATCGGTTTTGCCCGCCGTAGCTGGGTTTTGATCTACCGCTGGAGATTGCGCCCACCATTCATTCGGACCTAAATGTGGCAGCTCGTCACCACCGCCATGTAGCCGAGTCAGTGTCGAATCGGGCACAGCATCATAAATGGCGCGTGTTTCTCTCACTACATGGTTGAGGAAAGTAAAAGTGCTCTCAAGTGCTGGGTTAACAAAATTGTCGGTATAAAATTGTGGGGTGTAATACTGCGACTGGTCGAGCGGATCAATCAACCTAAAACGATTTGCTTCAACTGGGTCGCTATCTTTATATTTGTTGTAGCGATATTCCATCGCTTTGATTGCTGCGCGCGCATGGGCTGGAAAATCATATTCGATGATCACATCAATATGACGGTCAGCGGCATACTGAAGAATTTCTTTAAAATCATTCACCGTGTAATAGCCCCAGCCTTTACCGAGAAAGTTCTGCTGAGCAATTTCAAAGCCCTGATAACTAGGCGCGGTGCCTAAGTTTGCAGCGGTTTCATCCATGGGTTTATTTTCAATCCCATCTCCTGGTGCAAAGCCATTGGCAGCTCCCATAAACGTATGCAGCATCGTACTTTCGCTCAGGTCATATCCCCGCTTTGCTCCAAACTCCGTGAGTTCAGGAATACCGGGAATTTCTAGTCGCCAACCTTCATCGTTGGCAAGGTTAATTTCAAATTTGTTTAACTTGTAAAAAGCCATTAAGTCTAACAACTTAAATACCGTTTCTTTGCTTTGGAAATTACGCGACACATCCAGCATCATGCCTCGATATTCAAACCGTGGTGCATCCAAAATAGTGCTAGCGGGTAGTACGGCATTGTCGGACAAAGTGGCTGAGTTTTTAGCCGTTTTATACACAGTGGTTGGGATCATTTGACGAAGTGTTTGAATACCATAAAACACCCCTTGGGTGTCACTTCCAGTAATGGTGATCCCCGAAAATGCATCGACCTCAAGCTTATAACCACTTGCGTCCGGCTGATTGTCTTGATTGGTATCGAGATTTGGGTCTAGCTGCAACTTGATAAGGTTCGGGCCATTTTGCACCGTGCTATTAATCGCAAATGTGCCACTCAGAATATCGCGCAGCGCAGTTTGTAAGAAGGAGGCTTCTTTGGTCAATGAAGTCGGCGCTGAAATACTGGTTAATTGGCTCATCAAAGTTAAGAATTCATCATTCGGTGTGACCACTGAATGGGGCTGTGGAACCAAGCGATTTTTCAGCGGCAATGTCATGTGCGTCGCGCTGTTTTCGGCGAATCGGATGGCGGACGTTTGCACCTGCATATTATCGTTAACCGCTTGCTTTGTTTGTTTTGGATCGCTAGGGTCCATCATCACGTCCACCAGCACAGCTTGAGGCGCTTGATTATTGTAGCTAATGTGAAAACCCGACGGTGAGTCGTTTTTCAGCATTTGCCAATACTGTGCAACGATTTCAATAGTACGAGATTCACCCGGTTGAATGGGGGCAAAACCCGCAGTGGGCTTAAGTACAAAGTAATCACCACTTTTTGCGTCATCGGCATTTTCTAAACTTAGATTCTGCGCGGCAATATGCTGGCGCGCATACTGACCATTTGGATCTGAGTCTGGTAGTACGCTTGCAGGCGGCCTTACCGAGCTAAAATAAAGCGCCCAGCCAGACTCATCCAACGGCTCAAGACCATTATTAGTAATCGTCAAACTGCCAAGAAAGATATTCTCTCCAATGCCATGATCCACGACTTGCCAGCGTAATGCTAAGTTATCTGGGTGAGGATGTGCGACGCTATAGTGGCTCGCAGTCAACAAGGCTAAGCCTGACAGTGAGGCAGTAATTATCTGTTTTTTTGCAAACATGTTGGCTCCTAAAATATTGTTATTGTTCGGATAGAGCGCGTACTGCTGCCACTCTATCTATGTAAACGTTTGAGCCGAGGAAGTTGGGAATGGAATCATAAATAATGCCCTAATTACGAATTTAGCATTAGGGCTGGTGATTAATATACCGCTATTTCATCGATATACAGGGGAAGTTTGGGGATCTGGATATCGTCAGATTGCTTACTATTAATGGCCACCACCTTTAAAAAGCGCACACTTACAGGAGCAAACGACAACACCGACATGGGCCCACGCGGATTATTAACCTCAGCTAACGTTTGCCACTGTTGTTTATCACTTGAACCCAGTACTTGAATATGTGTTGGCGGGTGCAGTTGTCTATGTCGCCCGCTGTCAAAGCCCAGCTTAACCTGCTGCACTTGCGTTGACGCATCTAAGTCAATAACCGCCTCAAGATCGGTATCGTAAAAAATCGCATAATCATCAACGCTGTAAAATTGATCATAAGCAAATTGACCATCCTGCAGCTTAGTCGCAGAGCCTTCGGCAGCTAGCGAGGCAAGCGTTATTTCTTTTCCAAGCGCTAAATGAGGTGAAAGGGTTAAACGCGCGTCGCCTACCAGTTGCCCTAAATCGCTTACATAACTGCGGGCGCGAAGCTGCGTTTCGTCAGTTATCACTAGCGGCTTTTGATATTGCTGCGATTGTAGCGTTGGCTCGCTGCCGTCTAAGGTATAGTAAATAGCCGTGTTGGCAATTTCAGAGGTAATGGTGGCGATGAGCTGCTGTCCATTAATCTCACTTGAAATGATAGGCTTATGGCTACTATAAGCGGTATTAAGGTGCATCTGCTGGTAGCGTTTTAAAAGCGCGGGTAAACGATATTGGCTGTAATCAGACCACGACTTCTGTGTTTTATCCGACCACAATGTTTCGGCCAACGCACTCAAGCGCGGAAACAGCATATACTCGGCATGACGAGGTGTTTTTATATATTCAGTCCAAAGTGCACCTTGCGCACCAACAATAAAGGCTTGCTGCTCAGCGGTTAAGTGGCTGGGCTGCGGCTCATATTGATAAACGTTTTTTAGACTTGAAAGCCCGTGGATAGCTTTAGGCTCGTCAAGATTGCGCGATTGATAGGCATCAAAATAAATATATTGATAAGGACTCATGATCACCTGAAGGCCCATTTTTGCAGCTTGAATGCCTCCTTCCGTGCCCCGCCAAGACATAATCACGGCGTCATCCGCTACCCCTCCTTCTAATATTTCATCCCAACCAATCACCGTTTTGCCAAGATTTTGGACGATTTTGGCGACCCGTTTAATAAAATAGCTTTGCACCTGCTCAGGTGTGGTTAACTGATGCTGTTGCATCAACTTTTTCACCTCGGGGCTCTCTAGCCACTGCTTTTTTATCACCTCATCGCCACCAATGTGGATATATTGGCTCGGAAATAGCTCAGCAACCTCTTTGTATACAACACCAAGAAACGCAAACACGTCTTCACGGGGACATAACACATCTTCAAAAATCCCAAACTGCGGCTGCACCTTTACCGCGCGCTGGTGGCAAGATAACTCGGGATATGCGGCAAGCATCGCACTGCTATGCCCCGGAATATCGATTTCAGGGATCACTTCAATATGTCGCGCCTGCGCATACTCAATCACTTCCTTAATTTGCGCCTTGGTATAAAAGCCCGACACCGTTTTATTATCAAACAATGGTTGATAATCATAGGTATGGCCAACCACTGTATGAGGCCGGGTTGCCCCAATCTCGGTTAGTTTAGGGTACGCATCAATGGCAATTCGCCAGCCTTGATCATCGGTTAGGTGCCACTGGAAGACATTGAATTTATGCATCGCCAGCCAGTCGATATAACGCTTCACAAAAGCCACATCGAAAAAGTGCCGACTCACATCTAAATGCATGCCACGGTAAGAAAATCTGGGCTGATCTTTTATTTCTACCGCAGGTATTGCCCAACTCGCCTGATTGATGGGCATACGCGACTCTATCTCAGCAGGGAGTAATTGTCGCAGCGACTGCATCCCCCAAAATAATCCGGTCGCAGTATTAGCTTGTATTTCAACCCCTTCAGGTGTCACGCTCAGCGCATATCCCTCTTGAGATAGCGGTGCATCGACAATCTTAAAGGCAATACTATTTTTAGTTGAGCTATCAGCTTGAGATACTGGCAACTGATAGCCCGTCGGCGAGCGCAAAAAGGTCGCTAATTGCTGCGCAACGCTTTGAGCTTGATGCTGGTTAAAGGTAATTTTACTGTCATGGGTAAGGTTAAAGTGACCGTTACCAAAACTAGCACTCAGTGGTTTTGGGGTGATCTGTAGCGCTGCACAAAGTGGTGTGAGCAACAAAGAAAACAGCAATAAACTGCTTTGCAAAAATGTATAAAAGACACTCTGGTTCATAAATAACTTCCTGAGAAAAGCCCGCTTGTAGCGGGCTTGAGTGAACTAATGAGCACTGGGCAGTGTGCAAATTAGCAAGGGAAATACAGGGCCTAATGACCTTTGCTATTTAATTTTTGTTCCCCTGAGTGAGTTTTGGTCGCGACGCTCGACTTGCTACATAGTGGGCTGAGCAAAAAGTTAAGCAACAATGAACTAAGCGCACTCAGGTGAACCCGATTAGGCCCTAAAAATTCAGCGTCAGCGAGGCGCTGATGGTGCGTCCTAAGATCGGCCGAGCATAGTAATAGTCGTATCCTGCTTGAACATCGTTGATGGCACGCGGGTTTCCTTCGGTTAACCCGAGCTCATCACTGATATTGGTCGCTTTCACGTGCAGTGCAACTGCGTCGGTAAAGCGATAATTCACGCCCATGTCGATTGTGGTGTAGGCAGGAAGCTCAAACTTGTTCTCCCCGTCTGAGTAACGCTCTCCTAAATGGTGAATAGTTAAATAGATATCACCGTCGTCAAAGTAGTAGGTTGGCGTTAACCGAAGCTGCACTTTAGGTGTGCGCTTCACTTGCTTGCCTTCCCAATGTGCAAATGCCCCGGTAAATCCTTCCATTTTTGGGTCTTGTAACACACCTGTCAGCTCAAGCTGTAAATTGTCATGCGCCTGCCACACTGTTTCAAACTCAAGACCATCGGTGACAGTGTCTATCGTTTGATTCGCCACCTCACCATCGCTGCCGGTAAAATTACGTTCCACTAAGTCATTAAATTTAGTTCTAAACAGGGTCAGTGATGCACCAATTGAATCGCCAGCATAGCGAGTACCGAATTCGCTAAAGGTTAGATTAACGCTGTCATTAAAGTCGGCATCAACCCCTGAGTGAATGTTCTGACCAAAGCTCATTAACCTTGGCATTTCAAATGCATCGGCATAACGACCAAATACTGACACATCATCCGAGAAGGTATAATTGAATCCGACCGTCCATGCGGTTTCGGTTTCGCTACGAGTTTTTGACAGGAATTTGTTTGACGGCATGTCGACGTAATTGTTGGCAAGATTGTTATCTATGTCATTACCAGCGCTGTCAAAAGCGCCCGCAACAGGCTGTGCAAATGTGGTTGCGGAGGCGGTGCTATCTAGCTCCAACCACTCAACCCGAACCCCGCCATCAATACGAAGGTTATCGGTTGCTTGATATTGTTCATTGATAAATAAAGAGTTGGAAGTACTGGTACCATAAGCGGTTGCCTGACCCCAACCAGGAGCATAACCCGTTGAGCCGTGGTCAGTTAGTTGACCAACCACTTGCTGATTGCTGTTAACTGCAACAATATCGAGTAATCGAGCATTGTCTTTTACTTCCGTTAAAAACTGCGATTCCCATTTATCAACTGGCAAGGAGTCCGCATCTACATAGGCAAATAACCACCCTATGGTCAGCGTATGCTGATCACCTTCATAGGTAAAATTGAGCTTATTAACAAACTGCTCGGCATCATAGCGCGAATAAAGCGGGTAGCTTGTGGTGACTAAGCCGTTTCCGTTTAAATTACTGACATCTGTCAGTATTTCACCACTATCGACGTATCGATACCGTGCGGCAACGGCGCCATCGCTGGCAAACTGGTCCAGCATATTTTGCACATCTTGCTGCCCAAGTCGGGTATTGGCATTGACCAGCGTCGAGTTATCGAAGTTAAGCAAAATATACATGTCGTTTTCAAACTGTGAGTAACGGCCAGCTGTATTTAGTAGCCAACGGTCGCTTAACTCCCAATCTAAATGATAGCCTAGCGTACTAAACTTGGTATGCTGCCCATCTTTAAGGTCTCGTGTTTTATAGCTGCCATCAGGCTGTAAATAGTGTAAAAAGCGCTGACCATTACCAATTAAGGTGCCATGTTGTGGGTCGACACCAGCAATGCCTTTAGGGTCACTTTGATCTCTAAGCGGAATAGGCACAAAGAAAGTGGTATGGTCATTGAGGTGTTTGGCAGACAGCGTGAGTTGGCCTTTATCAAACTCACGCACTAAATTGAGTCGAAGTTGGCCGCCGTGATCTGCGGTAAACTCTGTGTCCCTCACGCCATCAGAACGACGATATGAGCCACCTATCGACATTTTCCAGTTGTCACTAATGGGTGTGCCATAAAAGAACTCGCCGCGATACATGCCGTAATCGGCAGCAGTTAGGCGGATCGTCGCTTCTTCAATGTCATCTGGTTTACGGGTAATAAAGTTTACTAATGCCGCGGGGCCGTTGGTGGTTAGTAGGCCTGAGGTGCCCCCACGAACCGCTTCCATATGTTCAATCGTGATATCTTGACGCTGATAAAAATCAACCCAAACGCCGTCGTACACCACAGGTAGCCCATCTTCTTCAACGCCGATATAACGGAAGCCTTCACCGCCACGTAGTCCTCTAGGTGCAACATTATTGTTGGTTTCACCACCTGAATCTTCAACCCAAAAGCCTGGCACACTTTCCAGCAGATCCGCCGTACCTAGAGGTGCTTCTCGCGCCAACTGTTCGGCATTTAAGGTGGTAATTGAGACCGATGATTCCAACTTAGTTTGGCCACGCCCACCGCTGCCGGTAACGACAATTCGCTCAAGGTCGAGTAGTTTCTTTTTTTCTGTAGTTTCTTGCGTCTCTTGTGCTTTTGTTTGTGCAACCGCTGTGTGCGAACCCAATAACGCGCCACTGATAGCAAGCGCAATAAGATGTTTGTTATAACGAGATGTATTATTGCTCATGGTATTCCCTTCATTCTTGTTGTTGGCAGAGCAAGTGAGTGAAGCTCTGTAAATCTATAAACGAACGAAGGGAAAGTTTTAGGAATATTTTTTAGATAATTTTATCAATGCTAGTTTTGGCCTAATCTGCGCCGCTCTACGCTCATGTGGGTAATGAGAATAGGGGTGATCTCGGACTCTGGAGCGGGAGCAAAAAGGTGGTTGCCTTGGATAAGGTGACAGCCATTGAGATTAAGGGACTTAGCTTGCAACGCTGTCTCAACACCTACCGCTACACATTCTACATCCAAGCTCTTTGCCATCTGTACAATCAATTTTGCAATATCATTTTGTGAGGCAACAGACTGAGGGGTCGCAAGGAAAGCTGGTGGAATTTTAATGGTTTCAAACGTGAGCTTTTGCAAGTACAGCATGCTGGTATGCCCAACACCAAAATGATCAATTGAGATCCGCATGCCGGTTTGCTCTAATTCCGCCATCACTTCCGGTGCTTTATCAAGTAGTTCTATCAGGTCAACTTCTTTGATTTCTATTTCAATTTGCCGAGATGGCAACTGATGTTGCGCAGCCTGCTCCATAAAGTTTTTTATTACTGTTTTATTGGTGAGTTCAGCAAGCGAAAAATTAAAGCTAACCACAAGATTATCGTACTCGTAAAACCATGTTTTCATCGCCTGAAAGGCCAGTGCTCTGAGCTGTTGCCCAATTTCTACCATCAGATCGCCATCACATGCCGCTTCAAAAAAGTCTTCAGGTACCAACAATTGTTCATCTTGTTGCCACCTTGCGAGCACTTCAAGTTTTTTAATCTTGCGGGTATGCGCATCAACAATAGGCTGGTAATAAGGAATAAACTCTCGATTATCTAATCCCTGAATGATCCGACTTTCTTGCACTAAACGCTGTTCCGACTCGTGATCTAGGCGTGCGTTATAAAATTGAAATTCCGTTTGTGTGGCCTTTTTAGCTCGATACATTGCGGTATCAGCATGCTTTAACAAGGCTTCCGTGTTGTCACCATCATCAGGGTAAATTGCAACGCCAGCGCTCACCGTGGCTTTTAGGCTAACTTGGCGCAAACAATATTGTCCATTAACGCTACTCAATACTTTGCTCACAACCTTACGTACGTATTTTTTATCTTTGATCCCGTCAATGAGTAACACAAATTCATCGCCCCCCATTCTGGCAACGGTGTCGCACCCTCGAATTTGCTGAGTTAATCGACTCGCAATTTCTTTGAGTAATAAGTCGCCATAATCGTGCCCCAGTGAGTCGTTGATTTTTTTGAATTTGTTGACGTCAATAAATACCAAAGCAAACTGGTGACTCATGCGCTTGGCTCGTTTACAAGCCTGCACTAAACGGTCATGCAGCAATAAGCGATTGGGTAACCCAGTTAATGCATCGTGATGAGCAAGGTGATTCATTTTTTTCGCCATCAATCTCGACTCTGTCACATCTTGAAAGACCATTACAGTGCCAAGGTAGCTGCCATCTTTAGCTATAATAGGAGAGAAGGAATCTTGGATAGCAAAGGTAAGACCAAGATGATTGGTGATGGAAGTGAGTTCAGGTAAACAAATGGTATGGCCTTGCTTTAGGCAAAGTTCAGGGAATTGATTCACCGAAGCTTTGGTTTCTTCGTGATACATAGACATCACATCATCAAATCGCCGCCCGACCACTTCTTCATTTAACATCGCGAGAATGGCTTCTGTGACTGGATTAATATAAGTGATCACGCCATTTACGTCTGTACAGATCACGCCATCACCAATAGAGCTCAGTGTCACTTCGAGCAATTCTTTTTCTTCTTCTAGTGCCTGAGCGAGGCGATTTTCTCTGTTGCTAGTATTAAAATAACAGAGATATCCTGTAACGGTATCCGCGACTTTAATTGGTAAAGCAACAGGACTAATAACTTTGCCACTGTATTTGGTCGTGCAATTACCATAACTTTGCGTTACGAGCGCTTCGAACATGCTTGTTGCACCACTCTTGCCCTCGCTATGGATGTTACCGCTCACCGCGATTAAATTTTCAAGTTTTAACCCTATTACTGTGCTGCCAACACCCAGTATGGATTGCATTTGGTCATTGGCTTGTAGAATAACGCCATCGCTGTCTAACACCGCTTGTGGCACGGTAGAGTCATCATCAACCATAATTTTTTTAGTATCTTGAGCTTGCCACCAAAGCAGTGCTACAAACAAAAAAACTAAAGCGATGATGATGATAAAAGTCACTGGTGACAGTAAGAATAGGGCCAATTTATCGGCCATAAGCATGGTTAAGGAGAGTAAAATACCAACAACTAAGAATATCCGTCTCATTGCCTAATCAAACCTAATTATGGTGATGATGCGTTTATCGGTGTTTTGTACAATGATTGCCCTTACTATCGGCACTTCTACGCTGAATCTAAACTCGTTAGATAAGTCTATTGGCTGATTACGCAGTAAGCAGGTATCAAACACAAAGAGATGCTTGCATCAGTGTTTAATAACTATTGTTCACAATAGCAACGAATTCAAGTTTTTATCTGTTCTGAAAACGAAAGATTATTGCAGCAAAACTTCAGTATTTACGTGTGCTGTAAAGGGGCTTTACAGCACATCGCCTGGTTATTTAAGCTGAGGTTTGAATAAGGGATGTGTTAACTAGGGCCTGTTGACCTTTGCTGTTTGATTTTTGTTCTTCTGAGTGTGTTTTGGTCGCGACGCTCGACTTGCCGCCTAGTAATCTAGGCAAAAGTTGAGCAACAATGAACAAAGCGCACTCAGATGAACCCAAAGGGCAGCGCTTGATTAGCATTTCTACTGTGTTATCGCCAGACTTACATAGAATGACTATGCTACGCTGGCTCTGCCTTGTATAAATACCAATCAAACTGCTGCAGAAACAAACTTGAAAGATCAACAGGCCCTAGTTATTTTTAAACTCAAGTTATTTAGACCACACCGCAAATTCATTGCCGCTCGGCTCAATAAAGTGAAAGCGACGACCGCCAGGAAATTCAAATATAGCCTTGCTTATCTCTCCGCCCGCTTGCTCTACTTTGCTTTGCACGGCTTCCAATTCATCGCTGTACAACACTACGAGCGCTCCACCTTGCGCTTGTTTAGAAGACACATCGGCTCGGAAAAAGCCGCCATCAAGGCCTGAATTTGCAAACGCAATATAATCTGGCCCGTAAGATTCAAATTGCCAATCAAACACCTGCTCGAAGAAAGCTTGTGTTGCTACTAAGTCTTTTGCTGCTAATTCTACATAGTTTATATGGTTGTTCATTTTTTATTCCTTTTAAAATCTGTGCTTCATTTATGCTGTTATCGCCTAGGGCCTGTTGACCTTTGCTGTTTGATTTTTGTTCTTCTGAGTGTGTTTTGGTCGCGACGCTCGACTTGCCGCCT